>JANXTA010000061.1 GCA_025356395.1 Betaproteobacteria bacterium | reverse complement strand
CTTGGCGAGGGTGCCTCGATGGCCGGAGGGTGGGCCGATGGCGTCAACGGCTCCTCCTTGGTGTGCCACGCCAGCCAGACGACGATCGTGGTGACGGCCAGAGCGACGAGGATGGTCTTCGTGACGCGACTCAGGGCTGGCATGGTCGACGAGCAGCGCCTGATCCCGGAGGCGTGTCGCATCGATCGCGTGTCGAGGCCATGCCGAGGCGAGGCCCTCGCAAGCTCCGGTTTTCAGAGTCCCCAGATCGCATAGTCGCCCCGTGTGATCGCATCGACGAAGCGGGTACGCGTGTCTTCGATGGACTGGCGATCGAGGAGGGCGCGCAGGCTCAGCAACTGACCCGGCACATCGAGTCCGCAGACCGACGCCTGGTCCAGGCAGCCGAGCAGCGCGGCGAAGCTGCTAGGGCCGCAATCCATGCCGAGATCGCAGCCCACGAGCTGCATCGCCGGCGAGAGCGCGCCGAAGAGACTGTGCGGCAAGGGCTGGATCGAGCCGCGTTGCCAGCGCGCCGTGAGGTCTTCGTCGAGCAGCGTGATCGCGACCGGATCGCGGCTGGCGAGGATGTTCCGCAAGCGATCCGGGGTCGGCGGCACGCGATGCGTGGCGATGGTCTCGGCGAGACCGACGGGATCGTCGGCCTTCAGGAGGCGCGCTTCGAGGGTGGTCGCGTCGATGCGGTGTTCCACCGCGGCCCGTCGCCCGAAGCCGTCGCAGCGCCGGAAGATCTCGCGTGCCGCGTCGACCTGGTCGGGCGTCGGCACCACCAGCGTGGCGGCGAGTGCGCCGTCCGGTGCGGGATCGAAGCGCTGGATCGGCCGGCCAATGAGAACGAGACCCACGATGAAGTTGGCTCGCGTGGCGACGTGACACTGCTGCTCGATACGCTTCGCGACGAACAGTTCATCGCCCCCCGATCCGTGCCGCAAAGCCTCGAAGGCTTCGAGCAGGTGATCGTCGGAGAGATAGCGATTGATGGCCATGCGTCGCGGCTCCGCATGCACGACCGCGGCTTCGGGGATCGGCGAGGTCGCCTGGACGATCGCTACCTGCGGGGCGGTCGATGCCATGCGAGGTGCCGCATCGACGACCGGCGGCACGACCACGGAAGAGGGCGTGCGATCGACCCACAGCAGGCCGACCGACAAGGCCACCAGCGTGCTCGCGACGAGGACCACGCTGCGGCGCATCGGTCGGTCAGTCCGGACGGTCCGCCATCGCTTCGCCGAAGCGGATCGCCTTGCCCGGCTCCCACGCCGGATTGAACGCGAGCGGACCCTTCGGAAAGAGCAGCACGACGGTCGAGCCGAGCAGGAAGCGTCCCATCTCCGCGCCCTTGCGCAGCACGATGTCCTCGGCCTCGCCCGCGCCGTAGTGCCACTCGCGGACCCGCTTCGCGCGGATCGCGTTGATCACGCCGTGCCACACGGTCGCCATGCTGCCGACGATGGTCGCGCCGACCAGCACGACGACGAACAGCTCGCGATCGGCTTCGGGCACCTCGGCCGCGACCGGGGCGTCGCTGCGCAAGCGCTCGAACACGCACACCACGCGTTCGTTGCGCGCGAACAGGCCGGGCACGCCGCGCGCCGTGGTCGGATTGACCGAGAACAGGTCGCCGGGCACGTGGATCATCCGCAGCAGTCGGCCGTCGCATGGCATGTGGATGCGGTGGTAGTCGCGCGGGCTGAGGTACAGCGTGGCGAAGCTGCCGTCGTGGAAATGTCTCGCCAGCTTGAGGTCGCCGCCGACGAGGGCGGCCGTCGAATAGCGATGTCCCTTGGCCTGCAGGATCTGGTCGCGATCGATCGAGCCGAACTGGCTGATCGATCCGTCGACCGGCGCGATCAGGTCACTGGTCGCGAGGGGACGGGCGCCCGGCTTCAAGGCGCGCGTGAAGAAGGCGTTGAAGCTGGTGTATTGCCGGAAGTCGGACTCGACGGCCTCGCTCATGTCGACGCCGTACTTGCCCACGAACCAGCGAATGGTGGCCTTGGCCGTGCGTCCGCCTTCGCGCGACGCGACGCGGCCCGCGAAGGCGGTGAGCCGACGCTTCGGCACCATGTACTGCGGGATGACCTTGCGGCGGTCGGCGCGCGTCCCGATCGGCGCCGTCGCGGTCTCGTTGACGAGCTTCGGGGCGCGCCGCAGCTTGATCCTCATGGACGCATCGACCCTGCGTTAACGGGCGCCGACGCGCGACCGGGCCTCGTCGTACTCGCGCTTGAGTCGCCTCACCACGTCGCCCACGGCGGGCACGTCGTCCATCAGGCCGACGCCTTGCCCTGCGCCCCAGATGTCGCGCCACGCCTTGGCCTTGCTGCCGCCGCCGGACCCGAAGTTCATGGCCTTGGCATCGGACTGCGGCAGGTCGTTGGGGTCGAGCCCCGCGGCCTCGATGCTCTTGCGCAGGTAATTGCCGTGCACGCCGGTGAAGAGGTTGGTGTAGATGACGTCGGCCGCGGCCGAACCGACGATCGCGTCGCGATAGCCCTCCGACGTGTTGGCCTCCTGCGTCGCCAGCCATCGCGTGCCGATGTACGCGAAGTCCGCGCCCATCGCCTGCGCGGCGAGCACCGCGCCGCCGGTGGCGATCGAACCCGACAGCGCGATGGGGCCGTCGAAGAACTTGCGCACTTCGCCCACGAGGGCGAACGGCGACAGCATGCCCGCGTGTCCGCCCGCACCCGCCGCGACCAGGATCAGGCCGTCGACGCCGGCTTCGAGCGCCTTCTTCGCGTGACGGATGCTGATGACGTCGTGGAAGACCACGCCGCCATAGGCATGGACCGCGTCGAGCATCGCCTGGTCGGGCGCGCGCAGGCTCGAGATCAGGATCGGGACCTTGTGCTCGACGCACACGTCTATGTCGTGCTGGAGGCGGTCGTTGGACGTGTGCACGATCTGGTTGACCGCGAACGGTGCGACCGGCTGGTCGGGATTGGCCGCCTTGAAGTCGGCGAGCTCGGTCTCGATCCGCGTGAGCCACTTCGTCAGGTCTTCGGCGGGCCGCGCGTTGAGCGCGGGGAAAGAACCGACGATGCCGGCCTTGCACTGCGCGATGACGAGGTCGGGACCGCTTGCGATGAACATCGGCGCGCCGATGATCGGCAGGCTGAGGTGCTGCAGGACTGCGGGTGCCGCCATGCTCAATCTCCATGTGATGACCGCGGCTTCGAAATGCGGGTCGAAGGGCCGGTCGCCATTATGCAAGGCGCAGCGCGAGATCATCGAGGGATAGGCGGTCGTCGCTTCGAGCCCCTCAGCGAAAGTGCACAACGCAGAGGGCGAACATGCAGAGGTAGGCGAGCCATTCGGCCAACTTGCCGACGATCGTCGTCTTCCAGCGGCGCTCCGCCAGAGCACGCAATCCCCCACGCCGGGCGATGCGCGTTTGCCAGTCGATGTCGGACTCGGCAGCATGGACGAGGCCGAATCCGGCGATGGCCAGCAGCAGCGCGGTTCGCGGATGGTCCTGCCATCCGGACACGAGCGCGCCGAGGAAGAAGACCACGCTCGCCGTCCAGAGAGTCCGCATGGCCTTCCCGCCCCGACTATTCGCTGATGAAATTGTTGTAGATCAGCGTGCCGATGCCGAAACCCATGCTGAAGGCAAAGGCAAGCGGACCTAGGGATCCCGTGTCGGCGAGCGCGACGAGTGCCGGCGTCGTCCAGAGGATTCCGCCGGAGGCTTGTTGGGTCTGTTGCGTTGATAGTGTTTGCATCGTGATGCTCCTGAGAGGTGACGACTCGATACGAGGGCCGACGGGACCGTGGACCTCGAACGTTCCGGTGCGTCGGTCGTGACGACCAGGACGTGACCGCAGAGTAGGCAGCCATGACTTCCGCAACAACCTGCAACGTGATTCGCCCGAAAGGGCGACGGCTTTCCTTCCGAATCGCTAGGGTTGTTCCGGATTGTCCTGCGCCCTGCGAGATGAAGAATGGCCGCTCGCTTTCGCCACGGGAGCGGCAGGCCTCGCGACGACGCGGTCGTCGCGGATCCTGACAGAACAGACCTCCGGATACGGAGGGTCACCGGAGACCATCATCGCCAGATTCACGCCCGCAGGCTTCACGCCGCGCCTCGCCCCGATCACGCGCTTCGCGACGTCCGTGCTCGGGGCCGTCCTCGCCACGGCCTTCCTCGTCCCGGCCTTCGCGCAGCAGCCGGTGATCAAGATCGCCTACATCGACCCTCTGTCCGGTCCGTTCGCCAATGTCGGCGACGGCGGCTTGCGCCAGTTCCAGTTCGTGGCCGACCAGATCAACGCGGCCAAGCTCGCAGGCAAGTATCGGTTCGAGATCGTCGCCTACGACAACAAGGGCACGCCGCAGGAAAGCCTGACGGTGCTCAAGAGCGTGCTGGACGCGAACATCCATTTCGTCACGCAGGGCAATGGGTCGGGCGCGGGCCTGGCGCTACAGGACGCGATCCAGAAGGGCAACGATCGCGAGCCGTCCAAGGCCGTGGTCTACCTGAACTACGCAGCGGTCGATCCCGATGCGACGAATTCCAAGTGCAGCTTCTGGCACTTCCGCTTCGATGCCAATTCGGAGATGAAGATCGAGGGCCTGACTGACTTCATCAAGAACAAGCCCGAAGTGAAGAAGGTCTTCCTGATCAACCAGTACTACTCGCATGGCCAGCAGGTTTCGCGCGCGGCGAAGGAGTATCTGAAGCGCAAGCGTCCGGACATCGAGATCGTCGGCGACGACCTGCATCCGCTCGGCAGCGTCAAGGACTTCGCCCCGTACGCGGCCAAGATCAAGGCATCGGGTGCCGACACCGTCATCACCGGCAACTGGGGCAACGACATGTCGCTGTTGATCAAGTCGGTGCGTGAAACCGGCAGCAAGGCGACCTTCTACACGTTCTATGCAGGAGGTCTCGGCAGCCCGACGGCGATCGGCGAAGCGGGCGTGGGGACGGTCAAGCAGATCACGCAATGGCACACCAGCGTGGTCCCGAACAAGATCCAGAAGGACATGCTCGACTTCCACAAGAAGTACCCGAACCTCGACTACTACTACGTGCAGGTGCACAACTCGATGTTCATGCTGGCCGAGGCGGTCAAGAAGGTGGACAGCGACGATCCGCTGAAGGTCGCGTACGCGCTCGAAGGCATGAAGTACGAGTCGCCGACCGGCGAGGTCGAGATGCGCACCAGTGACCACCAGTTGCTCGCACCGCTGTACATCTCGACGATCCAGAAGACCGCGGCGAAGGGCGGGCCGAAGGAAGTGACCTACGACCTCGAGAACCAGGGCATCGGCTTCCAGACCGACGCGCGGCTGGAGTCGTACGTGTCGGCGCAGCCGACGACGTGCCAGATGAAGAGACCGCCGAAGCCTATTTGAAGTAGGTTCCCTCGCCCTCTGGGGGAGGGTCAGGGGGGGGGCGAGCGCAGCGAGCGACGGTGCTGGCTCATGGTCCATCGCTCGCCCGGCGGCGTGCCCCCTGCTACGGGCTTGCAAGCCCTCCGCGTTTGGAAGGCGACGAGCCTGCTCGTCGAAACCCCTTCCAAACTCCCAACCTTCCCCCGACGGGGGAAGAAGCCTTTCACTCCTCCCGCAGCTTCAGCGCTTCGGCATACAGCGCCTTCCGCGACACGCCGGTGATCTCGGCAGCGAGCGAGGCCGCCTCCGATACCGACAGCGACGCGCACAGCTTCTGAAGGATCGGCAGAGCCTTCGTCAGCGTGCTGTCGCCATCCTGTGCGGCGCTCGCTTCGACGATCAGTACGAACTCGCCGCGCTGGCGCTGCGGATCGGCGGTGATCCATGCGACCGCTTCCTCAACCGGACAGCGATGGATCGTTTCGAAGCGCTTCGTCAGTTCCTTGCCGATGACGCAATGACGACCGCCGAAGTGGGTCGCGACCAACCCCAGCGTGTCGACGATGCGATGCGGGGCCTCGTACAAGACCAGATGCGCCGTCACGGTCGCCAGCGACGCGAGGACCGTCGACGCCTGCGCGGTCTTCGACGGCAGGAAGCCCACGAACTGCACCGGACCTTCGGGCAGTCCTGCGGCGGACAGCGCGGTCGTCAGCGCCGATGCCCCCGGGATCGGCATCACGCGATATCCGGCATCACGTACGGCAGCGACGAGGCGGGCACCCGGGTCGGACACGCCGGGTGTCCCGGCATCCGACACGTAGGCGATGCGCGCGCCTTCCGCGATGCGCGCGACCAGCGCTTGCGCGGCCTCGTGCTCGTTGTGCCGATGGGCCGCGATCATCGGCTTGTCGATGCCGTAGTAGTGCAGCAGTTGTCGCGCGGTCCGGGTGTCCTCGGCGGCCACGGCGTCGACGCGCGCGAGACAGACCAGCGCGCGGACAGTGATGTCCGCGCGGTTGCCGATCGGCGTCGCGATCACGTAGAGCGTGGCGGGCGGATAGTCCTGGCCGGCGGCGTCGCCCGCCGCGATCCGCAGCGTGCGCAGCACGTCGTTGCCGGCGGCCTCGGCGGGATTCGGGTTCGATTCGGGGTCTGAGGGCATCGGCCGATTGTGCCGTAACGGGTTAGTCGATCCTGACGTTGAGGCGATCGGCAGTCGTCGCCATGATCGGGTCATGGAAACGATGCGGACTCTCAAGGCAATCATCGCGCGGCTCGCCGGAGCCCCGTTGTCGTCATGGCCCGCGAAGGCCTCGCACCGGTCGACGCACGAGTCTGGTCTCTACGCAGCGGTGGTGCCCGAACCGCGCCGCACATCGAAGCAGCGCGACGGCGACGAAGGCGAGGACTTCGCGCGGCGCCATCTCGAACGTGCGGGCCTCTTCTTCGTGGCGGCAAACGTCGTCTATCGCGACGGGGAACTTGACCTCGTGATGCGCGACCCGGTGGGGGCATCCACGCACGGCACGACGCTGGTATTCGTCGAAGTACGCAGGCGCGCGCACGGCAGCCACGGTGGCGCGGCGGCCAGCGTCACGCGCGAGAAGCGTCGCCGCGTGGTGGCGGCCGCCTCCCATTACCTGGTGGGACTTGGTTTGCGCGCCTTGCCGACCTGCCGCTTCGACGTCGTCACGATCGAAGGCGACCGGCATCGGGGCTTTCGGGTCGAGTGGATCCGCGATGCGTTCCGGGACGAAGGATGAAGGTTCGGACCGAGCGTCGAGCCTTCGGGCCGGCGGCCCCTTCGAGGGCGTCGCTTCGTGATTTGATCCGGCCGGGCGCGTGCCGCGGCCGCCTGTGCTGAAGGGCGGCTAGGTCGCGTTGTTATACTTTTTGGATGGAAATCACCCAACGCATCATCCGGCAGTTTGAAGACAGCGCTCGCAACATCCAGAACTCGACCGACGCCCTGCTCGAACCGATTGCCCGCGGCATCGATCTCATGTTCGACGCCCTCTCCAACGACCACAAGATCCTCGCCTGCGGCAACGGCGGGTCCGCCGCCGACGCGCAGCACTTCTCGGCCGAGCTGATCGGGCGCTTCGAACGCGAGCGCCTGCCGCTGGCGGCCATTGCCCTGTCCACCGACACGTCGCTGATGACGGCGGTGGCGAACGACTATTCCTTCGAACAGATCTTCGCCAAGCAGGTCTCGGGACTGGGGCGATCGGGCGACGTGCTGTTCGCCATCTCGACGTCGGGCAATTCCACGAACGTGATCGCCGCCATCGAAGCGGCCTATCTGCGCGACATGCGCATCGTCGCGCTGACCGGCAAGGGCGGCGGCGCGATCGGTGAACTGCTGCGCGACAACGATGTCCACATTTGCGTTCCGCACGACCGCACCGCACGCATCCAGGAGGTTCACCTGCTGGTGCTGCATTGCCTGTGCGACGGGATCGACTGGCATCTTTTAGGGGACGATTGATGATCGAAAGAAAAGTGGGACGAGCGCTGGTATTGGCGGCAGCTGTCACGACGATGACGACGCAGCTCGACGGCTGCATCTTTCCGGTGGTGGTGGGGGCGGTAGGCGCGGGCGCGTACTCGGCGACCGACCGACGCTCGCTGGGCGCGCAGGCCGACGACAAGCTGATCGCCTCGCGGGTCGAGAGCCGCGTGACCGACGCGCTGTCCGATCGGTCGCACATCAACGTCAACAGCTTCAACCGACGGGTCCTGCTGACCGGCGAAGTGCCCGACCAGGCGGCAAAGGACAAGGCCGAGCAGATCGCCAAGTCGGTCGACAACGTCTACGCGGTCAAGTCGGATCTCGAGGTCAGCGGCATGACCCCGTCCTCGGCCCGCAACAACGACGCGTACCTGACGACCAAGGTCAAGGCCGAGCTGGTGAACCGCAAGGACATCTTCGCCAACGCCTACAAGGTCGTGACCGAGAAGAGCGTGGTCTACCTGATGGGCCGCGTCACCCGCGAGGAAGGCGACAAGGCCGCCGAGGCCGCAGCCGGCGTGTCCGGCGTGCAGCAGGTCGTCAAGGTCTTCGAGTACCTCAGCGACGCCGAACTCGCGCAGATCCGGAAGACCGGCGCGAAGTAGTTCGATCGGGGCGGGCGGTCGCGATCGAGTGGCCTGACTGCGAGGGAGCTCCGGTCAGGTGATGTCCAGCGTCAGGCACTTCGCCGATCCGCCGGCCTTCATGAATTCGGACAGCGGGTTCTGCTCGACCCTGTAGCCGTGCCAGGCCAGGGCCGCGATGAACGAGGGCGTGGCCGAATTGACGATCACGGTCTTGCCGATGTTGACCGCGTTGCAGGCGAAAGCTTCGGCGTCCTCGGCTCCGCACACGATCCGCTTCTTCTCCGGCACGCGCGCCTCGATCGACGCCAGCGAGGCTTCGCTGAAGGCCTTCGGGTAGTAGAGCAGTGCGCCGCCTTCGAGCGGACAGAAGCACGTGTCGAGATGATAGAAGCGCGCGTCGACCAGTTCGAGCGTGACGATCTCGATGTTCGCCAGGGCCGTGATGTGGGTCGCGATGAACGACTGCGCGCCCATCATCGAGCGATGGCCGTGCGCCAGCCACAGCACCGGCAGGCCGCGATCGAAGAGTGCGTCACCCGCCCCTTCGAAGTGGACATCGGGCGGGCCGTTCGAAACCTGGTAGCCGTGCTCGAGGAACCACTCCGAGAAATAGGGCTCTTCGCTTTGCCGCTCCAGATGCCGGAAGCGCGACACGATGAAGTTCTTCTCCAGCACCAGGCCGGCATTGGCCGTGAACACCATGTCGGGCGAGCTGGGTTCCGGATGCATCAGCCGCACGCGCGCCTGCCGCTGGATCAGGTCGTAGAGACCACGCCATTGCTTCTTGGCCAGGCGGTTGTCGATGTTGCGCATGTTTCCCTGCATCCAGGGATTGATCACGTAGGCGACGTCGAAGTATTCGGGCGGACACATCAGGAACGTGCGGCTCATGGAGGGCGGGGTCCGGTGGTGACGGGGGTTGGCGAAGTGTTGCGATGGAGCGCGCTGGGCGACGGCGGGGAGCGTCGCGTGGCGCGGACGACGCTCCAATAGTGCAGCAAAGCCGCTTGCCGGCGCGCGGCGCGTGAGCGCGACGGTCGGTTGCCGGGCGCCGTATTCGCGATGCTCGCTGCCCGGGTCGTCGTGCTCGACGGGCGCTCCGACACCGCTGCATCCATCCATTAACATCCTTCGTCGACTTCACTGATACGGCCTGCAACGCGACCATGCCCGACTCGCAAGCCCCCGCTACGCATCGATCCAGCTCCTCGTGGGCAGCGGTGCCCTCACGCCTCGGCTGGCTCCTCGCCGGCATGCTGCTCGCCGGCGCGGCATCGACGCACGCCGCCGAGGGCCTGGCGGTCGGCTCGGAGGCCTTCACCGTCGAGCGGCAGCGCGAGGTCCTGAACGGCATCGACGCCGTCGGTCGACGCGGCTTCCTCTACGAGGTCAGCCGTGCGCCGACACCCGAGGCGCCCGCACCGAAGAAGCTTCATCTCTACGGCACGATCCATGTCGGCCGCGTCGGCAGCGAGCCGTTCAACGAGCCGGTGATGAAGGCGCTGCATCAGTCGCGACGGCTCGCCCTCGAGGCCGATACGAGCGACAGCGCGAGCACGCAGGCGCTCGCGCTGCGCCTCGGGCAATACGGCCAGGGCGACGACCTGCAACGTCATGTGTCGCCGGCGCTGATGGCGCGCATCCGCGCGTTCGGCGAGAAGAACGGCATGCCGGCGGATCGCGTCGACCGCTTTCGGCCTTGGTTGCTGGCCAACATGGTCGCGCTGAAGGCGGTGAACGGCATCGGGCTCGATTCAACGATGGGCAGCGAGCTGTACCTCAGCGGCTATGCACGCACGGCGCGCATGCTGGTTGTCGAGATCGAAGGCGTCGAATTCCAGCTGCGCATGCTGGCGTCGCTGCCCGATGCACTGCAAACCGCACAGCTCGACGAGGCGCTCGACGACGTCGACAGCCGCGAGTCGAGCCTGCAGACCCAGGCCCTGTTCGATCTCTGGCTCGACGGTGACGCGCAGGCCGGCAACAGCCTGATCGACGAGATGCATCGCGATGCCGAAGGCAAGGTCTTCGAGCGCTACTTCATCGACGCCTTGATCGATCGGCGCAACCGCACGATGGCCGACCAGGCCGAGCGTTATCTCGCGCAACCCGGAAACACCTTCTTCGCGGTGGGCGCGTTGCACCTCTTCGGCGAGACGGGCCTGATCCGCGAGTTCGAGCGTCGCGGCTATCGCGTCGTGGACCTGCAGCCGCCGTTCGCGGCGGATCGTTAGCTTTGGCGGGCACGCGCTCGGCGCGCGGCGTGCGCAAGGATAGACGGCGTGGGAAAGACGCCCGCGCGTTGGGCGATTCGCCACGGTGTGCGAGCATTGCGCTTTAGGTTCCGACCGCACGACCAGTGTGCATCCGTGCTGATGGCGGCGCCGTCGATGCCTGGCCGTACCCACAACAAGGAGACCTGCATGACGATCGATCATTCCGTTGTCGAGGCCGTCGAAGCGCATCCGCCACTGGCCAGGTTCACCCGCATGCAGGAAGGCACCGCCGAAGACTGGAAGGTGATCGGCGCGGACTTCATGCAGTTCACATCCAGATTGCCCGACCGCGTGATGGCGCACCTGAAGCTGCTCGATGGCGACTACGGGGGCTTCCCGATCGACCGCCTGACCCATTCGCTGCAGACCGCGACGCGCGCGGCAAAGGCGGGCCGCGACGACGAGTACGTGGCGTGTGCCTTGCTGCACGACATCGGTGACACGCTCGGCAGCTTCAATCATCCGGACGTCGCCGCCGCGATCCTCAAGCCCTTCGTGTCCGAACAGAACCACTGGATCGTCGAGAAGCACGGCATCTTTCAGGGCTATTACTTCTTCCATTACCTGGGCCTCGATCGCGACATGCGCGAACAGTTTCGCGGCCATCGGTGGTTTGATGCGGCCGCCGAGTTCTGCAGCGAGTACGACGCGCCGGCCTTCGATCCGAAGGGCGAGACCTGGTCGCTTGCGGAATTCGAACCGCTGCTGCGACGGGTCTTCGCGTCGCCGAAGCAATCGATCTACAAGCCGATCGGCAAGAGCTGATCGCGTAGGGCCGATGGACAGGCCACGGATTCGCCCATCCGTGGCCTGTCCAGATGCGTCGCCCCCGCGACGCCTTGCGACTTTCCGCGCGTGGTCTTCGGCTCAGTCCGCAGCCGCACTCTGAGGGCTTGCGCGTGGCAACGCATCGTTCGAATGGAGTCGTCTTTACGTACGATGGTGCTATCGCATCCGTGGCCCGATGCTGGTCGTCCGATCACTGTCGATCCCGCCACGAGCACTGCGGCCGGGTCACTCCAGGAAGGCCATTTCGATGCTTGCCACGAGCGGTCCGCGGGTCCTCGCGTTCGTCCTCGCGCTGTCGACGGTCGCACCGGCCATCCTCGCGTCGAGTGGCGTGGTCGATAGCGACCTGTTGCTGGTGGTGTTTCTGCCGAGCGTGCTGGTCGGCTTCGCCACGGCGTTGTACGCGCGACGACCATCGCCGGAAGAGAAGGCCTGGGCCTACGACTCGCGGCGGATGCCTTGACAGGGCATGCGAAGTTCGATCGCGTGTGAGGTCACGCTCGAGCTGATGCGATGGCCGGCCCCGACCGAGCGTGAGCCAACTGTTCCGTCAGGAGGCGCTGGACGCGCGCAGCGTGCAATGGCTCGGGTCTATCCGCATCGCGCAGCCGATCGGCGATCGACTGGCCGCCACGATGGCCGTGCTCGTGGTCGCAGCGATCATGGCCTTCGCGACCTTCGGCAGCTACACGAAGCGGGCCACGGTTCCGGGCCTGCTCGAGCCCGCAGGCGGTGTGCTGCGACTGACCACGTCGACGAGCGGGACCGTGCTCGAAGCCCGCGTCGTGGAAGGCCAGCGGGTCGCGGCCGGCGATGTGCTTTTCGTGCTCTCGGGCGAACGTCTCTCGGCCAGCGGCGCAACGCAGGCCATGATCGGTTCGCAACTCGATGCACGACGTTTGACGCTCGAACGCGACGTGGCCCTAGGTCTTGCGCGCCACCAGTCGCGCGTCCGATCGACGCATGAACGACTGGCGGCGATCGACGTCGAACTCGCGCGCCTCGACCAGGAGACCGAGGTCAATGCCGCGCGTCAGCGCATCGCGCGCGCCAACGTCGAACGCTTCGAGGCGCTCTCGCGCACCGGCTTCGTGTCGGTCCTGCAGGCGCAGGCGAAGGTCGACGATGCCCTGGTGCTCGAGGCCCAGCTCGCGGGGCTGCGGCGCATCGCGGCCAACCTCGGCCGCGAGCGCAACGGGCTCGCGAGCCAGATCGAGGACAGCCGCCTGCAGTCCGAGAGCGAGAAGACGGACACCCAGCGTGCTCTCGCGCTGCTCGAACAGGAACGCTCCGAGAACGACGCGCGGCGAAGCGCCGTCATCAAGGCGCCGCACGATGCGCAGGTCACCGGCATCGCGGCGCACGCGGGCCAGGGTATCGGAGCCGGCGGGCTGCTCGCGACGCTGATCCCGGCGCACGCATTGCTCGAGGCCGCGCTGTTCGCCTCGACCCGGCAGGCCGGCTTCATCGCACGCGGCCAACGGGTGCGTCTGCGCTATGCCGCCTACCCGTACCAGAAATTCGGCATGGGCGAAGGCGTGGTCGAGGCGATCGAGCAGAGTCCCTATGCCCCGCAGGAGTTGCCCGCGCACGTCGTCGCGACCCTGGGCGCAGCAGCGCTGCAGGGCGCCGAGCCGGTCTACCGGATCGTCGTGAAGATCGACGCGCAGGCGATCGACGTCTACGGCCAGCCGGCGGCGTTGCGGCCGGGCATGGTCTTCGAGGCCGACGTCATCCAGGATCGACGACGTCTCTTCGAGTGGCTGCTCGAGCCGGTCTTCGGGTGGGTCGGTCGCTGACCTGGGGTCGCGATCGCGTTTTTTCGCGCGAGGGTCATCGACCGCGCGTAGTCGGCGCAGACGCCGGCATCGCCCTTCCGGCTCATCCGTTTCAGGTTTGCGGGAGATGCGTGCGAATCGCAATCTGGAGGCGCATCGAGCCACCCGGGTCGATGCTCAACCACTGGAGATCCCATGACCCCGATCGCACCGAACCTTTACCAGGCTGTTGCCGGCGGCAGGACCACAGGCGACTGGCCGTCGAGCGACACCGATGTGCTGCCGCTGCATGGACCGACGCCGATCTGTCCGGTGGCCCGGCCACCCCCCGAGTTTTGATCGCTGCCGATCGCACTTGATACCGACGATCGAACCTCGACGAGATGCGGGGCCAACATTCGCGCGACGAACACCGTCCCTGCCGGAGCGCATCGATTCGATGCGCTCCGGTGGACACGGCCGTCCACGTGCCTTCACCACCCGGTCATCTTCTCCTCGTGACCCGCTTCGACCTTGAAGATCGCCCGCATCCACCTGCAGTCCGAAGCGACCGAGTGCGGACTCGCTTGTCTCGCGACCATCGCGGGGCATCACGGCCTTCGTGTCGACCTGCGCGAGCTGCGAAGGCGCTTCCCGGTCTCGCTCAAGGGCGTGACGCTGGCGCAACTGATGCGACACGCGGGGCAGCTGCAACTGTCCACGCGCGCGTTGCGCTGCGAACCGATCGAGCTGTCGAACCTACAGTTGCCGTGCGTCCTGCACTGGTCTCTCGACCACTTCGTGGTTCTCGAGCGCATCACGCGCGACGGCGCGGTGATCGTCGATCCGGCGGCGGGTCGACGGTGGATCGGGGATGCGATGGTGTCGTCGCAATTCACGGGCGTCGCGCTCGAGCTGTTTCCGAACGCGGCCTTCGTCGCGGCGGATACGCGACGACGCCTGCGGCTGCGCGATTTCACCGGTCGGGTCAGCGGCCTGCGCTCGGCGCTCACCCATCTGCTGCTGCTCGCGGGTGCGCTCGAAGTCGTGGCGCTGGCCAATCCGATCGTCACGCAGTTCATCGTCGATGGCGCGCTCGTCACTGGCGATCGCGACCTGCTGGTACTTGCGGTGCTGGGTGGCACGACCCTGCTCGTCATCGACTTCCTGTTGCGCATGGCGCGCGGCTGGATCGGGCTGCGCGTCGATCAGCAACTCGCCATCCAGTGGACCGCCAACCTATTTGCACACCTGTTGCGCTTACCGATGCGCTTCTTCGAGCAGCGCCATCTAGGCGACATCACGTCGCGCTTCTCGTCGCTGGCTTCGATCCGCAACACGCTGACCAACGGTGCGATCGCAGCGGCGATCGATGGCGCGATGGCGGCCGCGACGCTCGCGTTGATGAGTGTCTACAGCGCCCGGCTGACGCTGGTCGCACTGGCGGCATCGGTGCTCTATGCGAGCATTCGCGCGGTCGCCTATCGACCGCTGCGGGCCGCATCCGAAGAGCGCATCGTGCTGTCGGCGAAGGAGAACAGCTACTTCCTCGAGTCGATCCGCGCGGCCTTGCCCTTGAAGCTCTACGGCCGGGTGTCCGAACGTATCTCGCGCTGGCAGAACCTGCTGGTCGACGTGCAGAACCGAGACGTCGCGACGCGGCGCATGACGCTGTGGTTCGCGTGCACGGCCACGCTGATCTCGGGCGTCGAAGGCATGTTGTTGCTGTATCTCGGCGGCCTGGCCGTGCTCGACCGCGCGATGTCGCTCGGCATGCTGCTGGCCTTCCTCGCGTATCGCATGCAGTTCGGCGACCGCGTCACCAAGCTGATCGATCTCGCCGTCGAGGTGAAGATGCTCGGAATGCATGCCGAGCGTCTGGCCGACATCGCGCTCGAAGCACCCGAGCCCGATGGGCGCGAGGAGGTCGACGTGTCGCAGGTCGCACCCCGCATCGAGGTGCGCAACCTGTCGTTCCGCTACGCCGACGGCGAGCCGTGGATCCTGCGCAACCTCGACCTCGTGATCGAAGCGGGCGAGGCCGTGGCGATCGTCGGAGCCTCGGGCTGCGGCAAGACCACGCTGCTGAAGCTGCTGCTCGGCCTGCACGATCCGGTCGAAGGCGATATTCGCATCGGTGCCGCACAGGCGGCGCTGCCCATCCGGCAGCTCGGCGCGTCGGCATATCGCAGCCTGATCGGCACCGTGATGCAGGACGACCTGCTGCTGTCGGGCTCGCTCGCGGACAACATCGCGTGCTTCGATGCGCGGCCCGACCGGGTGGGCATCGAGGCCGCGGCGGGTCTCGCCGCGGTGCACGAAGACATCGTCGCGATGCCGATGGGCTACCAGACGCTGGTCGGCGAGATGGGTTCGTCACTGTCGGGTGGTCAGAAGCAGCGCGTGCTGCTGGCGCGCGCGCTGTACAAGCAGCCGAAGATCCTGGTGCTCGATGAAGCGACCAGCCATCTCGATCTCGACAATGAACGCCGGGTCAACGCCGCCATCCGTGGGTTCTCGCTGACCCGCATCACGATCGCGCATCGGCCCGAGACCATCGCCTCGGCCGAGCGCGTGATCGTGCTGGAAGGCGGGCGGATCGTGAGGGATGTCCGTCTTGCCACCGCAACTGCGAGCGCAGGCGATGCAGCGTGAAGCCTTCGATGAGAAGCGTTCGATGCGAAGCCTGCGAGGGGACATCGTCGTGGCAGACCGTCGCGGGAAATCTCTGCCCGGACAACTGCCTTCGTCAAAGCCGCCGATCGGCCGGGCTCCAATCGTCCTTGACATCGCGTGCCCGCAGAGCCTGCGCCACTTCGAACACGGCGCGCGAGAACCGCAGGCTCCGCGGCCGTCCGATCGCTCAGGAGGCGCACATCACCCCGATAGGCCCACCCGGTGGGACCGCACGGTCTCAGTCTTCCTCGCGCGACCTGAGGTCGCCGCTCGCCACGGCGCCATGCGCCCCGCCGAGGCTTCCGCCGCGCTTGCGCTCGGCAGCCTCGGCCTCGCGCGCTTCCCGTGCCGCACGACGCCCTTCGCCACTCGCGAACCAGCCGCGTGCCAGACGCTCCCAGCGATCGAGATACGAATAGATCACCGGCACGACGACCAGCGTCAGCAGCGTCGACGTCAGCACGCCGCCGATGATCGCGCGGCCCATCGGGGCCTGCTGCTCGCTGCCTTCGCCCAGACCGATCGCGAGCGGCAGCATGCCGAACACCATCGCGGCCGTCGTCATCAGGATCGGTCGCAGCCGCACCTGTCCGGCTTCGAGCAGCGCATCGATGCGCGACAGGCCTTCGCACTGGCGCTGGTTCGCGAAGTCGACCAGCAGGATGGCGTTCTTCGTGACGAGGCCCATCAGCATGATGAAGCCGATGATCGAGAACAGATTCAGCGTCGTGTGCGTCAGCAGCAGTGCGAGGAGCACGCCGATCAGCGAGAACGGCAAGGCAGCCATGATCGCCACCGGTTGCAGCAGGCTCGCGAACTGCGACGCAAGGATCAGGTATATGAACACGATCGCGAGCAGCAGGGCGGCGCCTGCGGCCGCCGCCGACTCGTCCTGCTCCTGCTGCTGGCCGCCGACGTCGAAGCGATAGCCGGGTGGCAGCGAGTCGCGCATCTCGTTGACGATCTTCTGCACGTCCTTGCCGACGTCGCCGGCTGGCCGTCCCTGCGCGTTCGCGTACACGGCCTGGCGCCGCTGCAGGTCCTGGCGCTTGATGACCTGCGGACTCTCGGACTGCGTGATGGTCGCGACCTGTCGCAGCGGCACGAGCTGCGGAATGATCATCCCGTTCGAGTCGGTCATCGTCTTGCCGGTCGTCAGCAACAGGTCGCCGACGTCCGACGCGACCGTGCGTCCCGACTTCGGCAACTGCACGTTGACCTCGTAGTTCTGTCCGTCCGAGCCGAGCCAGTAGCCCGCGGTCTCGCCGGCCACCAGCGGACGGATCGCGTTGCCGATGCGCTGGACCGTGAGGCCGAGGTCGCTCGCCACGTCGCCGTTCGGGCGGATCGACAGCGCGGGCGTGCCGGGCTTCAGGCTGGTCTCGAGGTCGACGATGCCGGGGATCTTCGCGACCCGCGCCGCGAAAGCGGTGGTGATCTCGTCGAGCTTGCTGACGTCGGGTCCGAGGATCGCGACGAACACGGCCTGGCCGAAGCCGATCGACAGGGTCACGCCGGGGATGCGCGCGACCCGTTCGCGGATGATCTGCTCGATCTCCTTCTGCGAGCGCTCGCGTTCGTTGCGCGGCTTGAGCTTGAGCTGGATGCGCACCGAGCCGCGGTCCTCGCCGAACACGCTGACGTCGGTCGCGATGATCTCGGGCAGGTCGGCGATGGCCGCCTCGACCTGGCGCGACTTCTGGTCCGCGTATTCGAGGCTGACACCCGGCGGCGTCGTCAGGCGCACGCTGATCCAGCTCTGGTCGACGTCGGGGATGAACTCGCTGCCGATCCTGCCCGAGCCCAGCAGGGCGAAGGCCGCGACAAACGAGCCGAAGGCGGTCCACAACACGATGCCACGCGGCGTGATCGATCCGACGCTGCGATAGAGCCGCGCTGCGAAGCCGTGACGCCATGCGTGCGGCGTGCCCGTCGGTGCCACGAGGAAGCGCAGCAGGTCGATGACGAGCAGTACCGCAGCGATCGGCAGGCACAGCGCGAACATCAGCCATTGCACCGGCTTCCAGAAGCGGAACACGCGAGCGCCGAACGCCCAGCCCAGCAGTCGTCCGTACACCCGATGCATCCACTGCACGAAATGTTCGAACGCATCGAGCACGACGCGCAACGGCCAGAAGCGCAGCAGGCGCGACTTCTCGCCCGGGTCGTGCCACAGCGACGACAGCATCGGGTCGAGCGTGAACGAAACGAACAGCGACACCAGCACCGCGGCCGTGACGGTGATGCCGAACGAGAAGAAGAACTTGCCGACGATGCCGCTCATGAACGCGACCGGGATGAACACGGCCACGATCGCGAAGGTCGTCGCCATCACCGCGAGGCCGATCTCGTTGGTGCCGTCCTCGGCCGCCTGGCGATGGCTCTTGCCCATGTGCAGGTGACGCACGATGTTCTCGCGGACCACGATTGCGTCGTCGATCAGCAGGCCGATGCACAGCGACAAGGCCATCATCGTCATGAAATTTAGCGTGAAGCCGAAGGCGTTCAGCGCGATGAATGTCGACATCACGGCGATCGGCAACGTCAGGCCGGTGATGATCGTCGAGCGCCAGCTGCGCAGGAACAGGAACACGATCAGTACCGTGAGGACACCACCTTCGATCAGCGTCTTCTTGACGCCGTCGAGCGAGCGCTTGACCCAGTCCGAGTTGGCGTACAGCTCGCGGATCTCGACACCGGGCGGCAGGCGCTTCTGCAGGTTCGCGATGGCGGTCTTCACGGCGTCGCCGGTCTCGACGATGTTGGCGTCCTGGATCTTGAAGACCTGCACGGACAAGGCCGGCTGGCCGTCGTTGCGGCCGATCGACTGGGCTTCCTGCTCGCCGTCGGCGATGGTCGCGACCTGGCTGAGGAACACCGGTGCATCGCCGACGCCCGACGAACCGAGCGAGCTGATGCCGACGTTGCCGCCGCGGCGCGCGACGATGATGCGGCCGAAGTCCTCGATGTTCTTGATCTTCCCTTCGACGCGTACCAGCGTCTCGGCGCGCGCGTTGCTGATCAGTCCGGCCGCCACGTCCTGGTTGGACTGGCGGATCGCGTCCATCACCTGGTCGATGCCGACCCCGTACGACGCCATGCGCCGCGGGTCGATCTGGATCTGGACCTGGCGCGCAGTGCCGCCGGCGTACGCGACCCGGCCCACGCCCGGTGCCTTCTGGATCTCCTTGACGATGACCTGGTCGACCAGCGTCGTCAGGTCACGCAGGCTGCGCGGCGACGGGCCGGGCAGGGCGCGGATCGACAGCGACACGACCGGCTGTTCGTTCTCCTGGTCCTGGCGATTGATGACCGGGTCCTTGGCTTCCTTGGGGAAGACTGCGCGTACCTGGGCGACGCGGTCGCGCAGGTCCTGCGTGGCCTTCGGGACGTTGGCGTCGAGCTGGAATTCGACGTAGGTCTGCGAACGACCTTCCCACGAGTTGGAACGGATCTTCTTGACGCCCGAGATCGTGTTGACCGCGTTCTCGATCGGCTTCGTGATGTCGTTCTCGCCGGCCGACGGCGACGCGCCTGGATAGTCCACCGTGATCGTGAACACCGGTGCCGAGATGTCGGGTAGCTGCTCGACCCCGAGCCGCTGGTACGAGACGACGCCGAGCACGACCAGCGCCACCATGACCATCGCGGCGAAGACGGGGTTGTTGATCGAGACCTTGGTCATCCACATGATGCGGTTCCTGGTTCTGCGGACAGAGGCGGACGCGCGGCGCGCCTCGTCGGGTTCATGGCGCGGTCGGGTCGCGGCGCCAGCCGATCAGCGGCTGGCTGGCGCCGCGCGGCAGCCGCGTCTTGATCTGGTCGAGCCGGTTGCGCAGCTGGGTCGCGATGGCCGAGGCGTCGTCCTTCGCATCAAAGATCACCAGCGTCTGCGCGCGACTGCCGGTCGAGCTCGAATGCACTTCCTTCACGCCGGGCAGCGTCTTGACGGCACGCTCGATCGGCGCGGTGACGTCGCGCTCGATGCGGTAGGACGTCGCACCGAGCCACTTCACGTCGATGGTGAAGACCAGCGTCGCCGGCGCCATCGGCTTGATCGGCCGGGCGGCCGGCTCGCCGGCCTTGGGCACCTGTGCCATCGCGAAGCCGGTGGCGCTCGCGAGTGCGAGCGTCAACGCGATCGCGCGCACGCGACGAAGGACCATGCTGTGCATTGCGGGCTCCTGGAGAAGATTCCGGGCGTCGATCGTACGGCCGATCAGTTCACGGCCTGCGCCGTCGACGCCTTGATCTTCGCGATCGCGGGGCCGCCTTCCTTCAGGTTGTCGAACTTGCTGGCGAGGACCGGCGTGTCGGCGGGCACGCCGGACTTGATCTCTACGTAGCCGCTGGCATCGTCGCGCGCGCCGAGCACCGCGGTGCGCCGCGCCAGCTTGCCGCCTTCGATGGTCCACACGATCGGCACGCCGGCATCGCTCTGGATGGCCGCGAGCGGCAGCGTCGGCTTCGGCACGCTGGCCGCGAGGCGGATGTTGCCGTTGGCGAACATGCCGCTCTTGAGCACGTGATCGGGATTGGGGACCGTGAGGAACACGACGATCGAGCGCGTGCCGGGTTCGGTGGCGGGGTTGATGCGATTGACCGTCGCCTCGAACGTCCGATCCGGCATGCCGTCGACGGACAGTCCGGCGCGCATGCCTTTTTCGAGCGCGGCCACCTCGCCCGCAGGCACGATCGCCTGCATCTCGATCGAGTCGAGGTCGACGATGCTGAACAGCGGCGCGTCGATCGACGTCTTCTCGCCGACCTGCGCGTTCTTCCGCGCGACGATGCCGTCGATCGGCGACACGACCGTCGCGTCGCGCAAGGCCTTCTGCGCGAGGCGTACCTGCGCTTCGGCCGCGTCGAGCTGCGCGCGGTTGGCCGACGACAGGCTGGCGACGTTGTCGAACGCATTCTGCGAGATGAACTTCTTCTCGAGCAGCGATGCGTTGGTGGTGCGGTTCTTCTCGGCGATCTCGTATTGCGCCCGGATCGCTTCACGCGCGCCGGTCTGCTGGTCGAGGCGGGTGACGAGGTCGACCGTGTCGAGCTTCGCGATCACCTGGCCGGCGCTGACGCGGTCGCCTTCGCGGATCAGGATGCTGCGCACCTCGACGGCGACCTTGGCCTTGACGACGGCCTGGTTGACCGCGACCAGGCTGCCCGAGACAGCGAGCGATCGGGCGATCGGCCGCGACGCGATCGATGTCAGGTCGCCGGCAGCGAACTCGAGCGTGGGCGTCTTCTTGTCGTCCGTGGCCGACTTGGGCGTGCTGCCGCGACTCATCGCGGCGACGCCTCCACCGACGAGCAGCGCGATGACGACGAAGAGCCAGGTACGGCGTGAACGCAGGAAGCGAGGCATAAGGGCCCGTGGTGTCGAACGTGTGTCGTGATGGGGCGCGGTTGCCGGGCCCCTGGTGCCGTGCACGAACCGCTCTGTCGGCGGTCTTGCTTTGACGAGCGCCGGATTGTACGAACGCACAACCCGATTCACCACCCCGGCCCGACGGAATGCGCGCGAACGCGACGAAGTGCCGTTGCTGCCGGACGGGCGGTGGCACGAGGCTCCCTCCCCTTTTGGGGGAGGGAGTAAGGCCGACAGTTACTCCGGCAACGGCAACGCCGTCGTGTCCTTGATCCTCTCCAACATGAAGCTTGATCGCACGTCGAGCACCGACGGATGCCGTAGCAGCTTGTCCATCACGAAGCGCGAGTAATGATCGAGGTCCACCGTCTGGACGCGCAGCAGATAGTCCATCTCGCCGGTCATCGCATAACAGGCCACTACCTCCTGCCACCCCTGCACCACGTCGCGAAAACTTTTCATCGCCGACCGCTTTGGTGAATCGCTGTGCTTGTCCATCCGCACCGTCGCGTAGGCCGTGAGGCCGAGGCCGAGCTTCGCGGCATCGAGGATCGCGACGTAGTGGCGGATCAGGCCGACCTCCTCCAGCCGCTTGACGCGTCGCAGGCAGGGCGACGCCGACAGGCCCACTCGGGACGCGAGATCCTGGTTCGACATCTTGGCGTCCTGCTGCAGCAGATCGAGGATGCGACGGTCGATGCGGTCGAGCGCGATGGTGAGCATGAAGTGCTGTCGAGAAAGATGAACCCACGAGGTTATTGCGCGTTACAGCCGATCTCCGGCAATTTTCGCAATCAATTTTCGCGGGACGCACCGTAAACTTACCACCCCTGAAAAGGAGTCGACATGGATACCAAGACCTGGGACAACCCGATGGGTACCGACGGATTCGAGTTCATCGAATACGCAGCGCCGGACCCCGAAGCGATGGGCGCGCTGTTCACGCGCATGGGTTTCGCCGCCATCGCCAAGCACCGTCACAAGAACGTCACGCTGTATCGCCAGGGCGAGATCAACTTCCTGCTCAACGCCGAACCCGACTCGTTCGCGCAGCGCTTCGCGCGCCTGCACGGCCCATCGATCTGCGCCATCGCGTTCCGCGTGCAGGACGCGGCGCTCGCCTATCGGCGTGCGCTGGACCTCGGCGCATGGGGCTTCGAAGGCAAGAGCGGCCCGGGCGAGCTGAACATCCCGGCCATGAAGGGCATCGGGGACTCGCTGATCTATTTCGTCGACCGCTGGCGCGGCAAGAACGGCGCTGCCGAAGGATCGATCGGCAACATCGGTTTCTACGACGTCGATTTCGAGCCCTTGCCCGGTGCGCAGCTCAACCCGCTCGGCAACGGCCTGACCTACATCGACCACCTGACCAACAACGTCCATCGCGGCCGCATGGACGAGTGGACCGACTTCTACCAGCGCTTCTTCAACTTTCGCGAGATCCGCTACTTCGACATTGAAGGCCAGGTCACGGGTGTGAAGTCGCGCGCGCTCACGTCGCCGTGCGGCAAGATCCGCATCCCCATCAATGAAGAGGGCAACGACACGCCCGGCCAGATCCAGGAGTACCTGGACGCGTATCACGGCGAAGGCATACAGCACATCGCGCTCGGCTCGTCGGACCTCTACGAAACGGTCGACAAGATGCACGGCAACGGCGTGCGGCTGCTTAATACCATCGACACGTACTACGAACTGATCGACCGGCGCATCCCCGGCCACGGCGAATCGATCGCGGAACTGCAGAAACGCAAGATCCTCGTAGATGGCAAGCCCAACGAGCTGCTGCTGCAGATCTTCACGGAGAACCAGCTCGGTCCGATCTTCTTCGAGTTCATCCAGCGCAAGGGCGACATGGGCTTCGGCGAAGGCAACTTCAAGGCGCTGTTCGAGAGCATCGAGCTCGACCAGATGCGTCGCGGTGTGTTGAAGGAGAAGATCGCCACGACCCACCCCCAGGTCGCAGCGCTCGAGCGGTGAACCCGATGCAGGACGCCGTCGCCGCCGAGACCGCTGCCACCGTTGCCGCGCATGCGGTGGCGGCCGCGACGACCGTGTCGCGTGCCGAGCCCGAAGGTGCGGCGATCCCCACGACCTACGGCGCCTCCGAGCGCCCGCCGCGCGGCGACTACGCGACGGCGCGGTCCGACTACGTCTGCGACCAGAACTGGTCGACCTACACGAGCGAGCAGCACCATCGTTATCGTCGGCTGTATGCCGATCGCATCGCCCGTCTGCCGGGCCTTGCCTGCGATGAGTTCCTCGACGCGCTGGCGGCGATGGAAGCGGCCGATGCGATCCCGAATCTTGCCGAACTCTCGGTCCCGTTGAAGGCCGCGACCGGATGGGCGCTGGTCGCGGTGCCTGGCCTGATTCCCGAGGACGCGTTCTTCGCGCTGCTCGCGGCGCGGCGTTTTCCGGTGACGGTGTGGTTGCGCGAGGAAGACGAGTTCGACTACATCGTCGAGCCCGACATCTTCCATGACTTCTTCGGGCACGTGCCGTTGCTGTTCAACCCGATGTTCGCGGACTACATGCAGGCGTTCGGGCAGGGCGGCCTCAAGGCCGCGTCGCTGGGCGGCCTGGAATACCTGGCACGGCTCTACTGGTACACGGTGGAGTTCGGGCTGATCGACACGTCCGACGGCTTGCGCATCTACGGGGCCGGCATCGTGTCCTCCGGTTCGGAGCCCGAGCACGCGCTGCACGCGTCCGAGCCGGCGCGCGTGGCCTTCGGTCTCGAGCGGCTGATGCGCAGCGAATACAAGATCGACAGCTTCCAGGCGACCTACTTCGTGATCGAGTCCTTCGAGGAATTGTTCGAGGCGACGGCGCCGGACTTCGGGCCGATCTACGCGCGGCTCAAGCAGCAGTTGTCACACTCCGCCGGCGTCGTGCTGCCGGGCGAGAAGACCTTCGCGATCTAGGTGTGATGTTGCAATAGGTTGTTCATCCGGAAGGTTCTGGGAGACTGGAGTTCTCGACGCCCCAGCAACCTCAGGAGACCAACCGGATGAACAGCCACAAGAATGCCAGAACGACTTATGAAGGACGCAAGTTGCTGATCGA
>JANXTA010000043.1 GCA_025356395.1 Betaproteobacteria bacterium | reverse complement strand
GGGCGTCACCAACGAACTGCTGGCCGCCCACCTCTTCAAGCGCCTCACGATGATCGAGCTGACGCTGGGCGATACCGACCATCACCTGCAGCGCTTCATCGCCTCGTCGAAGGATGACGCTGCGGCCGTGCAGGCGCAGCCTGTCGTGCCCCGACCCCTGCAGCGCGCAGCCTGATCGCATGGCCCTCACGGGACCGCGGTACGCTTTCGAGGACTTCACGGTCGGGAGCGTGATGCCCTGCGGATCGCGCACCGTCACTGCCGAGGAGATCGTCGCCTTCGCCCGACAGTTCGACCCGCAGCCTTTCCACGTCGACGAGGAAGCCGGCAAGCGCTCCATCTACGGCTCGCTGATCGCGAGCGGCTGGCATACGGCCTCGATGGTGATGCGGATGGGCTGCGACGCCTATCTGCTCGACTCGACCAGCTCCGGCTCGCCGGGCGTTGACCAGCTACGGTGGATCAAGCCGGTCCGTCCGGGTGACACGATCCGCGCCGAGCTGCTGACGCTGGAGGTCAGGCCGTCGAAGAGCAAACCCGACCGCGGCGTCGTCACGACCGAGTGGCGGGTTTACAACCAGAACGATGAATTGATCATGACGATGCGCGGCATGGGTCTATTCCTACGCCGCACGGCGTGAAGTTGCATCCATAAAAACATCAGGAGGAGACCCATGCGCACTTTCGAATCGGTAGGGGATCTCGAAGCCATCGTCGGCAAGGAGGTGATCGTCGGCGACTGGATCACGATCGATCAGGACCGTGTCAACCAGTTCGCGGAAGCGACCGACGATCGCCAGTGGATCCACGTCGATCCGGCGCGCGCGAGCCAGGGCCCGTTCGGTGGCCCGATCGCGCACGGTTTCCTGACGCTGTCGTTGTTTCCTTACCTGATGGCCGAGGCCATCACGATCAACAACACCGTGATGGGCGTGAACTACGGACTCAACAAGGTTCGCTTCCCGTCACCGGTGCCGGTCGGCAGCCGCCTGCGTCCGCACTTCAAGCTGAAGTCGATCGAGCATCTGCCACCGCAGTTGGGACATGCGGGCGTGCAGCTGGTGTGGGACGTGACGATCGAGCGCGAGGGCAGCGACAAGCCGGTGTGCGTGGCGGAGACGGTGTCTCGGCGCTACGGCTGACTGGGTTGCTCCTTCCCCTTTTGTGGGAAGGCCGGGTAGGGGGCTCGCCCCAGGCAAGCGATGAATCGTAAGCCGGCACCGACGCTCGCTTCGCTCAACCCCCCCAGCGGGGGAGGAAGTATCTAGCGCTTCACGTATTGCGAGGCCCCGAACAGCATTTCCCGCGCCTTGTCGTCGGTGAGCGCTTTGCGGGCCTTGTCCAGCACCTGGACGCCGCGCTGCGCGGCCGCGCGCGCCGCGATCGTGTCGAACCAGCGCTTCACGTTCGGGAAGTCCTCGAGCTCGACGCCCTGGTTCTTGTACGACCGCGTCCACGGCCACGTCGCGATGTCCGCGATCGTGTACTCGGCCCCGCCCAGGAAGCGCGACTGCCCGAGCCGCTTGTCCATCACGCCGTAGAGGCGACGCGCCTCGTTGGTGTAGCGATTGACTGCGTACTCGATCTTCTCGGGCGCGTACATGCGGAAGTGGTGGGCCTGGCCGAGCATCGGTCCGACGCCCCCCATCTGGAACATCAGCCACTCGAGCGTCT
This sequence comes from Betaproteobacteria bacterium, assembly GCA_025356395.1. Lineage (GTDB taxonomy): Bacteria > Pseudomonadota > Gammaproteobacteria > Burkholderiales > Burkholderiaceae_D > CAHJXF01. The sequence goes on along the minus strand of JANXTA010000043.1, from coordinate 1,367 downwards.
GGTACTTGCCGCGCACCGAGGTCGGCATGAAACGGCCGGTCTTGCCGGCCAGATACAGCAGGATCGCACCTGATTCGAAAAGCGAAATCGGCTTGCCGTCGGGTCCGTCGGAGTCGATGATCGCGGGGATCTTGTTGTTCGGGCTGATGGCGAGGAAGGCCGGCTTGAACTGGTCGCCGGCACCGATGTCGACCGCGTGGACCGCGTACGGCAGCCCGCACTCTTCCAGCATGATATGAACCTTGTGGCCATTGGGCGTGGCCCAGCTGTAGACGTCGATCATGGGTGTTCCAGGTGGGTGTCGCGTGGGACGTTCAACGCTTCTGCGCGTAGGTCCAGCCGAGCTCGGCCATATAGCGTGCCCGCTGTCCTGCCGCGGTGGCTTGCGCACTGGCTGCGGTGCCATCGACGACGCGCTTCATGATTCCTTGCAGGATGCCGGCGATGCGGAACATGTTGTACGCGAGATAGAAATCCATGTCGGCGATGGCACCGCGTCCCGTGGCTTTGCAATAGCGCTCGACGTACTCGGCCTGCGACGGGATGCCGAGCGACGCGAGATCAAGACCGGCGATGCCGCGAAAACCATCGGGCTTGATGTGCCAGCTCATCAGGTGATACGAGAAGTCGGCGAGCGGATGGCCAATCGTCGACAGCTCCCAGTCCAGGATCGCTAGGATGCGCGGCTCGGTCGGATGGAAGATCAGGTTGTCCAGGCGGTAGTCGCCGTGCACGATCGACACCTGGCTGGTGTCGTGTGCACTGGCCGGGATGTTGGCGGGCAGCCATTCGATCAACCGATCCATCGCATCGATCGGCTGCGTGATCGACGCCAGATACTGCTTGGTCCAGCGCCCGATCTGACGTTCGAAGTAATTGCCCGGCCGGCCAAAATCGGAGAGCCCAACTGCCTTGACATCCACGTTGTGCAGCGCTGCGAGCACGCGGTTCATCTCGTCATAGATCTCCCCGCGCTGGGCGCACTCCATGCCGGGCAGCGATTGCTCCCACAGCACGCGACCGGGCATGAACTCCATCACGTAGAACGCGCGGCCAATGATGCTTTCGTCCTCGCACAACACATGCATCCTGGGGACGGGCACGTCGGTGCCGTGCAGTGCGTTCATGACCTTGAACTCACGCTCGATCGCGTGCGCTGAAGGCAACAATTTGTCCGCAGGCCCCGGCTTGGAGCGCATCACATACGAGCAGCCTGGCGTGACCAGTTTGTAGGTCGGGTTTGACTGACCGCCCTTGAACTGCTCGACGCTCAACGGCCCGGCAAAGCCGTCCAGTCGGGATTCGAGGTAACTTTGAAGAACGGCCGCGTCGAAGGCATGTTGCTCGGCGACAGGCTTGGTATCGGA
>JANXTA010000030.1 GCA_025356395.1 Betaproteobacteria bacterium | reverse complement strand
CGTTCGTTTCGATCAAGCGTTCGTTGGTAGGATGCTAGTCGCAAAATGCGCCCTGCCGGCCAGGATCAATCCCCCGAACGTCGTCTCCCTTGTCGTCCATCAGTCTCGCCGAAGCACGCAGCATCGCCGCGCAAGTCCAGTCTCTGATCGACTCGGGCGCCCTCCAAGATGCGGAGATCCTCGCCCATCGCGAACTTGCTCGCGCGTTGGGCGAACCGCGCGCCGTATTGCTGCATGTCCATAGCGTCGCGCTCACGGTCACCGGCCACCTCGTCGAGGCGCTGCGCGCCGCAGCCGCCGCGCTCGAAGCGTTCAGGAAGGCCGAGAGCCGGTCGGGTGAACTCGACGCCCTACTCGCGATCGGCAGCGTGATGCGTGCGGCCGGCGATCACGATGCGGCGATCCAGACGCTCGAGGACGCCGAGGAGATCGCCCGCGAACTCGACGACACGGTGCGTGTCGGCCGGGTGCTGCGCACGGTGGGCATCTGCTGCTCGATCCTCGGTCGCCATCAGCAGGCCCTCTCGAGCCTGTCCGAGGCCGCGGCCCTGCATGCAGGACAGCCCGACTATCGCGATCATCTGGCGACCTCGCTGTCGCTCTATAACGCGCACGGCCGTCATGCGGCTTCCTTGCCGGTCGACTCGCCGGAGCGTTTCGAGAGTCTCGACCGGCATCTCGAGCGATGGACGGAACTCGCCTGCGACGCAGCGCGCGCTGGGATGACGCGCACCGAGCTCATGGCGCTTGGCAACCACGCCATCACGCTGCATGACGTCGGCCGGCACCGTGAAGGACTCGAGGCGCTGGCCGCGCTGCTGCCGCGCTATCGCGAGCACGCGATGGCTCCCAACGAGGCGATCTGCCACTTCGAGATGGGGCGTGCCCATGAGTCGCTCGCAGAACACGGCTGGGCACGGTTCCACTACAGCGAGGCGATCGAACGCTTCGAACGCGCCGGTGCCAGTGGCGAACTGCGCGACGCGCTGTACGGCCTGGCCAACGTGGAAGAGGCGATGGGCGATCACCGCGCCGCGCTCACGGCGCTGCGTCGCGTGCGGGCGATCGAGGCGGAGCTGGGAGAGGCGGCCGCCCATGGCACCGCTTCGCAGCGCGAGTTGCGGATCGAGCTGGCGCGGCTCAGCAGCCAGTGGCATCGCCTCGCGTCGATCGATCCCCTGACCGGCCTCGCCAACCGGCGTGCTCTCGAGCAGTGGTTCACGGAGACCCAGCCGCGCATCGACCGCGGCGATGCTCTGATGGTCCTGTTGCACGACCTCGACAACTTCAAGTCGATCAATGACCGCTTCGGGCATGACGTCGGCGACGAGGTCTTGCGACAAGTCGCGCAGCTGATCCTCGTCAACTGCCGGCCGCTCGACCTGGCCGTGCGTTACGGCGGCGAAGAGTTCCTGCTCGCAATGCTGAGCATCGATCACCAGAGCGCCGTCGACGTGGCCGAGCGCCTGCGCGCGTCGGTGGAGAGCCATCGCTGGTCGGCGATCGCGCCCGACCTCGTGGTCACGATCAGCGTGGGCATCGCCGGCATCGGTGAGACCGGAGACACGCGGTTCCTCCTCACCCTCGCCGATCGCCGGCTGTACGCCGCGAAGCACGGTGGGCGCAATCGCGTCGTCGCCACCAACTGAGGCGCCTGCCGGGTCGTCGGTGGTCGAAACACTGCTGCGCCAATCAGAGCCGCGCCGATGCGGTCGTGGGCAGCAGATGCCGATCATTGCGGTCTGTTTTCAGGAGAACCTCATGAACCCGTTCCGTCTTGCAATCGTCGCAGCCAGCGGCGCGACGCTTCTGTCCGCGTGCGCCGTCCAGGAGCCGTCGCCGAACGTGCCGTCCTACTCAGCGCCGTCGCCCGGCCCGTACGTGAGTCGTGGCGAAGTCGTCGAGCCGCGTTACGCGCGCAACACCGGCGTCGTCAGCTCGATCGAACTGGTCCGCGGCGAGACCCGCAGTGGCGTCTCGCCGGGTGGTGCCATCCTTGGCGCGGTCGTCGGTGGCGTGCTCGGCAACCAGATCGGCGAGGGCCGTGGACGCACCGCGGCGACCGTGGCCGGAGCGGCCGGTGGGGCGCTGGCGGGCAACGCGATCGGGCAGCGCACGCAGACGACCGAAGACACCTATCGCGTGGCGATCCAGTTCGACGGCGGCGGTGCCCAGTACATCGACGTCCCGAACCCGGGCGATCTGCGGACCGGTGATCGAGTGCGGGTCGATGGTGGCCAGATCAGCCGCTACTGAGCGGTCCTGCCCGTAAAAAAGAGGCCCGTCGCGCGAGGAGCGTGACGGGCCTCTTTCGTGGCGCGATCGTCAGTGGCTCGTGCCGAGGTAGGCCTCCTTCACGCCCGGGTCGTTCTTCAGTTTGCTCGCTTCGCCATGCGTTGCGATGCGGCCGTTCTCGAGCACGTAGCCGTAGTCGGCGACCGCCAGTGCGGCGGCCGCGAACTGTTCGACCAGCAGCATCGTCACGCCTTCGCCCTTGAGGCGTTCGATGATGCGGAACACCTCGTCGACCAGGATCGGCGCGAGGCCCATCGAGGGTTCGTCGAGCAGCACGACCTCGGGCGCGAGCATCACCGCCCGGGCCATCGCCAGCATCTGCTGCTCGCCGCCCGACAGCGTGCCGGCGAGTTGCAGACGACGTTCCTTCAGTCGCGGGAACAGTTCGAGTGCCCGTTCGAGGTCGCCGTCGACGTCGCCTTTCGGGCGCGAGCGGGTCAGTCGGGGGAAGGCGCCGAGGATCAGGTTGTCGGTGACGGTCATCGTCGCGAAGACCCGTCGACCTTCGGGCGAATGCGCGATGCCGTAGCGTGCGATGCGATGCGATTCGAGGCCGTCGATGCGCTGGTCCTTCAGCGAGATGGTGCCGGCGGTCGGCTTAATCATCCCGGAGATGGCGCGCATCGCCGTGGTCTTGCCGGCGCCGTTGGAGCCGATCAGCGTGACCACCTTGCCCTTCGGCACTTCCATCGAGATGCCGTGCAGCACCTTGACCTTGCCGTACCCGGCTTCGAGATTCTGGATCGAGAGCATGCTCATGACGCCTCCGCCACGGCGTCCGCGCCGACACTGCCGCCCAGGTACGCCTCGATGACCTTGGGATCGGCCTGGATCTCGGCTGGCTTGCCTTCGGCGATCTTCTGGCCGAAGTCGAGCACCGAGACGGTCGAGCACACGCCCATCACGACATCCATGTGGTGTTCGATCAGGATCACGGTGATGCCGAAGTCGCGGATCTTGCGGATGATCGCGACCAGCTCCCTGATGTCGGGTGCGGTCAGACCGGCGGCCGGTTCGTCGAGCAGCAGCAGCTTGGGGTCGAGCGCCAGCGCACGGGCGATCTCGAGCACGCGCTGCTTGCCGTAGGGCAGGTTGCGCGCCTCCTCGTTGGCCGCGTAGGCAAGGCCGACGAACTGCAACAGGCCGAAGGCTCGCTCGCGCGCGGCGGTCTCCTCGCGCGTGGCCCGCGGCAACTTGAGGCCGACGTCGAGCAGGTTGGTGTGGAAGGTGTGATGGAGTCCGACCAGCACGTTCTCGAGCGCGGTCATCTCGCCGAACAGCTGCACGTTCTGGAACGTCCGCGCGATGCCCGACAGCGCGATCTGGCTGGGCGCGTGGCCACCGATCTCGCGGCCGAGGTACGAGATGGTGCCGGCCGTGGGCGTGTAGATGCCCGTCAGGACGTTCATCATCGTGCTCTTGCCGGATCCGTTCGGTCCGATCAGTCCGTGGATGGTGCCGCTGCGCACCGACAGGTCGACGTTGTTGAGTGCCTTCAGGCCGCCGAACTGCATCAGCATGCCCTTGACGTCGAGCAGCACCTCGCCCGCACCGCTGGCGTCCGCATGCACTTCGGTCGTGGACACCGACCCCGATATCGTCCCGTCGGCATGCGACGTGTCGACAGACGCGCTGACGGTCCTCTTGCCCATGTTGAAGAAGCTGCGGATGAAGCCGACGATCCCGTCCGGCAGGTAGTAGACGACGAGCAGGATCATCAGCCCGAAGATCGTCAGCCGCCAGTCGGTGATCGAGGTCTGCCAGTACGCGAAGACCGCCAGGCCGATGGTGCCGACGACCGGGACCGCGACGCGCTTCGCGTTGGTCTGGCCGCGTGCGATCGCGATGCCGGCACCGACCGCGACGATGACGGCCAGTCCGGTTGCGACGAGTCGGAAGGTGTCGATGTCGTCGAGCAGCTTCGGCAGCAGCACCACGATCAGCGAGCCCAGCAGCGCGCCGGAACGGGTCTTCCGGCCGCCCATGATGATCGCGAGCAGGAAGAGGATCGTCAGCTCAAAGTTGTAGGTGTTTGGCGAGATGTACTGCTCGGAATACGTGTACAGCGATCCGGCGAGTCCAGCGAAGCCGGCGCTGATGACGAACGCGTAGACCTTGTAGCGATAGACCGAGACGCCCATGCAGTCGCAGGCGACCGGGCTGTCGCGCAACGCCTCGAACGCGCGGCCGAGATGGGACTTGAGGATGCGATGCACGGCGATCAGCGCGAGCACGAGGATCGCGGCGACGAGCCAGTAGAACTCGCGCTCGTCGAGCCGGTGTCCGAAGAGCGGCGGCTTCGCGATCTTGATGCCCAGAGGGCCTTCGGTGAGGAAGGTCATCTCGTTGATCAGGATCTGGATAATCGTGCCGAAGGCGAGCGTGACCATCGCAAGGTACGGACCGGTCACGCGAAGTGCCGGCAGCGCCAACACGGCGCCGAACAGAGACGTCACGCCGATCGCCGCGATCAGCGAAACCATCAACGGCGCGCCGAGCTTGAAGACGAGCACACCCGACGTGTAAGCCCCGATGCCGAATAGACCCGCGTGACCGAGCGATACCTGCCCCGTGTAGCCGACCACGATATCCAGTCCGAAGAGCAGGATCGCGTAGATCATGATCGTCTCGGCCAAATGGATGTAGTACGTGTTCGGGATCAGCAGCGGAAAGCCGGCGAGCAAGACGAGTGCGATGACGATGCCCGCGACGCGAAGTCCGAGCCTTGGCTTGGGGACCGCGAGGGACGAAACAGGGGTGGTGGGACTCATACCTTCTTGATCGCGGATTTGCCGAACAGGCCGGCGGGTTTGACGGCCAGGACCAGCAGCAGCAGCACGAGGCCGGGCACGTCCTTGTAGCCGGTCGACAGATAGAAGCCGGTCGTGGTCTCGGCCACACCGAGGATGACGCCCCCGACCAGTACGCCCATGCCGGAGTTGAGGCCGCCGATGATGGCGACCGCGAAGGCCTTGAGGCCGAGCACGGCGCCCATCGTGGCGCCGGTCAGCGTCAGCGGTGCGATCAGCACGCCCGCGAACGCGGCCGTCGCCGACGACAGCGCGTACGAGAACGTGATCACGAGACCGGTGTTGATGCCCATCAGTCCGGCGGCGTCGCGATCGTTGGAGGTCGCGACCACGGCCTTGCCGTAGATCGACTTGCGATTGAAGAACTCGACGGCCAGCATCATCAGGATGGCGCCGCCGACGACCAGCAGTTCCATCGGCAGCACGTTGGCACCGAACAGGTGGATGGGCGACTCGGGCAGCGGCGAGGGGAAGCGCAGGTCGTCGCGACCCCAAACGTTCTCGGCCACGTTCTTGAAAATGATGCCGAGCGCGATGGTCGACATGATCCAGCCGAACTCGGACTTGATCTTGATCGCCGGGCGCACGCCGATGCGTTCGACGAATGCGCCCTGGAGGAAGCCGAAGAGGATGACGAGCGGGATCATCAACCAGAAGTTGACGCCCAGGTTGACGAGCGTGAGGCCGACCATGGCGCCCAGCATCAAGGCTTCACCCTGGCCGAAGTTGAGCGTGCCCGACGTCGCGAACGTGAGCTGGTAACCGAACGCGATCACCGCGTAGATCATGCCGAGCGCGATGCCGCTGTAGATCAACTGCAGCAGGATGGTCATCGGATCGTCCTCGGGGCGTTCATGGTCATGGCGATCTCGAAATAGCGTGGAACGGTGCGTACCGCATACGACAAAAAGGCCGCGCCCGAATCGTTCGGCGCGGCCTCGAAGCCTTCGCAGCCTGGCGGCGCGAAGGCGTCGACCTTTTCTACTTCTTGGTGCGTACTTCCGCGCCCTTGTTCATGTCGTCCTGGTAGGCGTAGACGACCTTGCTGCCCTTCACTTCGCCGAACACCGGAATGTTGGCCGTGATGGCTTCGTGATCGTCCTTCGAGAACGGCTTGTCGTACACCATCACGACGCCGTCGACTTTGGTCGTCAGGTTCTCGAGCGCGGCCTTGACCTTCGGTCCGTCGGTGCTGCCGGCCTGCTTGATCGCGGCGGCGAGCAGGTAGATTGAGTCGTAGCCCTGCGCCGCGGACACCGGCGAATCGATGCGGTTGTTCTTCGGCTTGAATTCCTTCAGGTAGGCGTCGATGAAGACCTTGCGCTTCGGGGTGTTGGCTTCCTGGATGAAGGTCTGCGGCATGCGCGCGCCTTCACCGCCGGGGCCTGCGTTGTCGATGTAGTTCGCCATCGACAGGGTCCAGCTGCCGACGATGGGCACCTTCCAGCCCAGCTTGGTCATCCCATTCGCGATCTGCGCAAGTTCGGGGCCGATGCCGTAGGTCAGGACCGCGTCGGCGCCGGCTTCCTTGGCCTTCAGAAGCTGGGGCGTCATGTCGACGTCCTTGATGTTGAACTTCTCGACGGCGACGGCCTTCATGCCCTTGCTGTCGAGCGCCTTCTCGAGGTCGGCCTTGCCGAGCTGGCCGTAGTTGGTGGAGTCGGCCAGGATCGCGACCTTCTTGAAGCCGCGCTTGACGACTTCGTCGACGATCATCGGCGCCTGGATCGAGTCGTGCGCCGCGTTGCGGAAGATGTAGTTGTCGGGCTGGTCGGTGAACTGCTTGGTGATGATCGAGCCCGTCGCGACGTTGTTCATCACCGGGATCTTGGCTTCCTGGTAGAAGCGTTGCGACGCGAGGGCGACGCCCGTGTTGATGTAGCCGACGGTGGCCGAGACCTTTTCCTTGTTGATCAGTTCTTCGGCGATCTGGACGCCACGCTCGTTCTTCGCCTCGTCATCGCGTTCGACGGCCAGCAGCGGACGTCCGAGCACGCCGCCGCTCTTGTTGATCTCTTCGACCGCGAGACGGACACCGTCGCGCATCGAGACGCCCATCGACGACGAGCCGCCGGTAAAGGGGCCGGCCACGCCGATCTTGATCGGGTCGGCGGCGCCGGCGGTCGAGCTGATCAGCGTGAGAGGTACGGCGAGCGCAGCGGCGCACGCGAGAAGTTTCAATCCGTGGATCATGGTGGTCTCCGAAGGGTAACGAGGGTCGACGGGCCAACGGGCGTCGAAGCAAGGGAATGGCAATCCGACCGGCGGCGTCTGTGCGCCATGAAGATCGTCCGCGTGAGCAGCGTGCGACCGAGCGGTGGAAACTTATCCGAGAGTGCCGTGCAGTCCCATCCGAACTAACCCTGAACACTGAGAAGGCGTGCGCGTCATGGAGCAAGCGAGCGATAGTGCATTTCTCCGCAGGATCATCGTGATCACCGGCGCGTCCGACGGCATCGGCGCCGAACTCGCGCGGCAACTCGCGCCTGCGAAGCCACGGCTCGTGCTGGCCGCGCGGCGCATCGATGCGCTGACGGCGGTGGCGAAGGAGTGCGAAGCACTTGGTGCGGAAACCCTCGTGGTCGCGACCGACGTCGGCATCGAGGGCGATTGCAAGCGTCTCGTGGCGGCGGCCGTGCAGCGCTTCGGCGGCATCGACGTGCTCGTCAACAATGCCGGCGTGTCGGGCCACGCCCTGTTCGAGGACGTGACCGATTTCGGCTGGTACGAGGACATGATGCGGATCAACTTCTTCGGCGCGCTGTGGTGCACGCATCACGCGCTGCCAGCGCTGAAGACTTCGCGCGGCCTCGTCGTCGGCGTGTCGAGTCTCGCCGGCAAGATCGGCGTCCCCGGCCGCACCGCCTATTCGGCATCGAAATTCGCGATCGCCGGCTTCTTCGAGGCGCTGCGCAGCGAATTGGTCGACAGCGGCGTCGCCGTGACCGTGGTGTACCCGGGCGTCGTCGCGACCGGGACGCGGCGTCGTGGCTATCGGGCCGACGGCCAGGCCGCGGGCGTTTCCGGCCTCGACGAACGCGATGCGATGCCGGTCGATGTATGCGTCCATCAGATCGTCGACGCGATGGCCGCGAGACGCCGCGAACTCGTGATGACCGGGCGCGGCAAGCTGGGCCTGTGGCTGCGACTCGTCGCGCCCGCGATGGTCGACCGGATGGCGCGTGCAGCGCTCGCGAAGAACGCTGCGCGGTAGAGCGATGTCGATGTCCGAAAAGAGCCGGCAGCCGCGTCGGGATCGCGCGACCCTGCGATGCCGACCCACCGACGTTCCCGATGCGCACCTCCGACCTCGCTCGACTCCCGATCCTCGCCATGCTGTGGGGCGGATCGTTCCTTCTGTATCGCATCGTCACGCCCGTGCTCGGCACGATCGTGTCTACCGAGGCCCGCGTCGCGATTGCCGGGATCGTCCTGCTGGCTTTGCAGATGAGCGTCGGGCCGCGCTTCGAATGGCGCCGTCACGCTACGGCGATGACGGCCGTCGGCCTGTTCAACTCGGCGGTGCCGTTCTCGCTGTTCGGATTTGCCACGCACACGCTGCCGACGGCTTATCTCGCCATCATCAACGCAACCTCGCCGCTGTTCGGCGCCGTGATCGCGCGGGTCTGGCTCGGTGGGGCGCTGAACCTCACGCGGTCGCTCGGCATCGCGACCGGCGTCGTCGGCGTGATCGCACTGGTCGGCCTCGGACCGGTCGCGACGGACCCCACGACTGCCATCGCGATCGCGGCCTGCCTCGTCGCCGCGGCGAGCTACGGCTTCGCCACCAACTACACGCGACAGTTGGCGCACCCGGTGCCGCCGACGACGATGGCCACCGGTTCGCAGTTCGCCGCTGCGCTATGGGTCGTGCCGCTGCTGCCCCTCGAGCCGCTGCACGCGATGCCGAGCGGCGCGATGGTCGGTGCCACCCTGATCCTCGCGATCGCGTGCACGTCGCTGGCCTACCTGCTGTATTTTCGTCTGATCAGCGACCTCGGCGCGACGCGTGCGTTGACGGTCACGTTCCTGATCCCGCTGTTCGCGACCGCGTGGGCCTGGCTGATCCTGGACGAAGTGCCGACGCCGCGGATGGGCATCGGTGGCGCGCTGGTGCTGATCGCGACCTGGCTGATCGTGAGGACGTCGCGAGCGGCCGTCCCGAAAGCCGCCTTCAGATGAGCAGCAGCATCGCCTGCGTCTCGGCGTATTCCTTCGGCAGCTTCTTGAAACCGCTCTTCGCGAAGCGCGACCAGCGGCCGATGACGGCGGCCACGATCAGGTTGGCGCGCTCGCTGACGTAGCGCTCGGTCGTCTCGCCGTCGCTGCCGGCCTGCGCCGCAGCGACCTTGAGACACTGTTTCAGCGACGCTTCGATGCGATCCATCATCTGGTTCATCCGCACCGTCAGGCGCTCGTCCTCGATCACCAGCGCGTCGCCGATCAGCACGCACGTCATGCCGCGGTTGGTCTCGGCGAAATTGAGCAACATCAGAATGATGCGCCGCGCCTGCTTGAGGCCGTTCTCCTCGCTGCTCATGATCTGGTTGATGAGGCCGAACACGGTCTCCTCGATGAAGGTGATCAGCCCTTCGAACATCTGTGCCTTGCTCGCGAAGTGGCGATACAGCGCCGCCTCGGAGACGTCGAGCTTCCTGGCGAGGGCGGCGGTGGTGATGCGCTCGCCCTTCGGATGCTCGAGCATCGTCGCGAGCGTCTGCAGGATCTGCAGCTTCCGTTCACCGGGCTTGGCGATCTTGCGTCGCGGGGCCGGGTCGTCGATGCCTGCGGAGGACCGCGAATCGTCTGGTGCCGGGGTGTGGTCCATCGTCGCGGGCCGCTTTCTGGAGACAGCGGCTCAGCGCAGGAAGCGCTGGCGCCGGATCAAATCGGTGACGGATTCTACGCGAAGGGCGAGGCCGCTCATCGTGCGGTAGAGCGGCGAAGCACGCGCTCGCTTGGCCTGCTGATCGTAGCCCCGGACATAGACGCCGCGCATGCCGACCGAGCGTGCGCCGCGCAGGTTGAGGATACTGTCTTCGACCAGGATGGCGTTGGCCGGATGCACGCGCTCCTTCGCCAGCAGCATGCGAAACATGCTGGGCGAAGGCTTCGGTCGGAAGCGGCCAAGCAGTCGCATCTGCTCGATGTGATAGCGCTTGCGGACGACGCGCGACAGTCCGATCTCGCGCAGCACCTTCGTCGTGTAGATCGCCGGCGCGTTGGTGATCAGGACCTTGCGACCCGGCAGGCGGCGGAACAGTTCGGAGAGGCCGCGCTCGGCGCGGATCAGCTCCCCCAGCACCGGATCCGAGACGAAGGCATGCGTGGCATTCAGGAACGCATGCGGCTCGACGGCGTGATGGCGGATCAGGCCGAGCAGCGTCGTGCCGTAGCGATGCCAGTAGTCCGTCCGCATGCGATCGGCCTCGACCTGATCGACCGAGAGGTTCTCGATCAACCAGTCGCTCATCGAGCGATTCATCTCGCTGAAGATGCGGTGCGACGCGTTGTGCAGCGTGTTGTCGAGGTCGAAGAACCAGACGGGGGAAGGCAAGGAGTTCCTTTGTTCGCGTGAAGCCCGATGATGCAGACCTGGCTCACACTTGTCGATCCACGCGGCGCGTCTTACACTATTTCACAACACGAGTTCTTTTACACGAGAGGCGATAGTGAAGAACATCACATTCAGCGCGGACGAGCGAATCATCCTGGCCGCACGCGAGCAGGCAGAAGCGGACGAGACGACGCTCAACGAACAATTCCGATTGTGGATCGAGCAATACGCGCGGAAGCGCCAGGCGGCGCGTGCCATGGAAGTGATCGAGCGAATCAGCAAGAGTGTAGACAGTGGTGGTCGACGGTTCACGCGCGAAGAGCGTAATGAGCGGCGGTGATTTCTTCGACGCCAATGTGTTCGTCTATCTCGTCGACCTACGGGCGCCGGCGAAACAGGCGGTCGCGCAGAAGCTCGTGACCGAGGCGCTCCGCGAGGGTTCGGCCGTCATCAGCTTCCAGGTCGTCCAGGAGACCTTGAACGTGCTCGGTCACAAGTTCAAGCGGGCCGCGTCCGTGCCCGAGCGCGAAGACCTTCTGCGAGAAGTTCTACTGCCGCTCTGGAAGGTTCAGCCGAGCGCGAAGCTTTACGCGAGCGCGCTCGCCGTACAAGCTCGACAGGGACTTTCGTTCTACGACAGCTTGATCGTGGCAGCGGCGCTGGAGGCCGGCTGTCGCCGGCTGGTCACCGAAGACTTGCAAGACGGCCAGCGGATCGGCTCCCTTCGCATCGAGAACCCCTTCCGAAACTGAACGATCCCGGCGTACCGGGATCGTCATCCAGCTATCCGAAGGCGATCGGCATCGTGCCGATGCTTTCGTCGAACGTCAGCCGGCCTTCCGCTGACGGCCGCGGTAGACGAGCGCCAGGACACCGATGCCGAGCAGCAGCGACGTCGATGGCTCCGGGACGCCCAGTGCCGTGGCGATCGCGCTGCCGGCCAGGGCCTGGACCTTGCCCGTCGGATGGATCGCGTCCCAGTAGAAGTACTGGCCGATGTTGGCGCCGTTGACGCCGCACGCAGCGGTCGCCTGGGGCGTCAACGGGGTATTCGTGTAGCAGCGGTCGATGGTGTCGGTGATCCCGTAGGCCGCTGCGTTGGCGATGATGCCGGTGTTGAACGCGTAGAGGTCGAACAGGTTCACCATCGTGCCGGTCGGACGCGTCAGTCCGGCGAGACCGCTCGTGAGGGACGCGTCGTATTGCTGGCTCAGCGACGTCGCGGCCGCGGCCATCGTTGGATGGTCCTGCGCGAACTCCGGGATCACCCCGACGTTCGGGACGTTGACGACCATGATGTTGCGGGCGCCCTCGCCGATCAGCAGCTGGATGGCACTGATCTCGTTGCTCACGCCCGCCGTGATGCCCGTCGTGCCGAAGTTGTTCAGCGCGGCCTGGCGCACGTCGTTGCCGCCGGAAAGCACGAAGTACAGAGCATTCGGATCGGCGATCCCGCCGGCGTGCGCGCCATAGGCCGCGATCTGCTGCGGTAGGTTCGCACCCGGGATGCCGCCGAACACGGGAGCTGCCGCGGCGGTCGCACCGGCCACGGCGTAGTTGGTTCCCGCGACATACGACGCGCCGCCGAACAAGCCGAAGACGTCGTGGAAGCCGGTCAGGAACAGGGACGGCGTGAGCGACAGGCCGAGGCGGTTGGCCAGAACTTCAGCGGCGACCGGCCCGTTCGTGAAGCTGTCGTGGTAGCTCGGCGGATTCGGGAAGTTCTGGTGGTAGTAGGCCTCGGCGAGATTGCCGTTGTCGGACAAGCTGTCGCCGAACACGTACATCGCCGTGTACGGACCCGCATGCGCGGCCGTCGAAACCGTCAGTGCGACGGCCAGTCCGGCAGCTGAGAACCAGCGTGCAAATCCCATCGTGTCTCCTTCTGCGCGGTGCCCGCGCCTGTCGTTGTTGGCCATGGACCATGGCCAGCCAGGACGATGCAGGATGCATGCCACGAAGCGGCGGGCTTGATCTACAAGGGATTCCTGAGGCAATCGCAAATTGAAGCAAATCGCGGTGTAAAAACTTTCGACACCGGGGAGAGCCCGCCCTTCAATGGCTGCGGATCATCGTGCCGACGCCCTTGTCGGTCAGGATCTCGAGCAGCAGGCAATGCGGCACGCGGCCGTCGATGATGTGGACCGCGTTGACGCCGCTCTTGGCCGCCTCGAGCGCCGACGACAGCTTCGGCATCATGCCGCCCGAGATCGTGCCGTCGGCGAACAGGTCGTCGATCATGCGGGCCGTCAGGCCGGTCAGCAGGGTGCCGGCCTTGTCGAGCACGCCCGGCGTGTTGGTCAGCATCACCAGCTTCTCGGCCTTGAGGATCTCGGCCAGCTTGCCGGCGACCAGGTCGGCGTTGATGTTGTAGCTCTCGTTGTCGGCGCCGAATCCGATCGGGCTGATCACCGGGATGAAGGCGTCGTCCTGCAGCGCCTTGACGACGGCCGGGTTGATGGATTCGATCTCGCCGACGTGGCCCATGTCGTAGAAGATGCTCGGGTCCTTGATGTCCTGCATCTTGATCTTCCGCGCGCGGATCAGGCCGCCGTCGCGGCCCGTCAGGCCGACCGCCTGGCCGCCCGCGTGATTGATCAGGCCGACGATGTCCTGCTGCACCTCGCCGGCGAGCACCCACTCGACGACCTCCATCGTGTCCTCGTCGGTGACGCGCATGCCCTGGATGAAGGTGCCGCTTTTGCCGATCTTCTTGAGCGCATCGTCGATCTGCGGACCGCCGCCATGGACCACGATCGGGTTCATGCCGACCAGCTTCAGCATCACGACGTCGTGCGCGAAGGCCGCCTGCAGGCTCTTGTCGACCATCGCGTTGCCGCCGTACTTGACGACGATGGTCTTGCCGTGGAAACGCCGCAGATAAGGCAACGCTTCCGAGAGGATCTCGGCCTTGAGCGATTGGGGCAATGACGTGCTGCTGGGCTCGGCGGACGACGTGGACATGCAGGTCCTTCAGGAGGGGAGCGGAAAATTGTGGCAGTCGCGTCTGCGACCGGATGCAGGCGCCGATGGGGACACCGGCTACTCGGCGTCGTCCTTCTTCAGCGCGCGCTGCAGGGCCTGGCGCTCGGCGATCCGTACGGCGCCGCGCGTCTTGCGATGCGCACCGGCGACGCGCTTGATGGCGGGCGCGACCAGCGGGTTGCGCGGCTTCGACGGTGCGATGCGGAAGGTCATCTTCTGACGCGTCTTGTGGGCGCGGTCGGCCATGGCGGGCGGGGATGCGGAGAGCGCGATCAACGCGACTTCATCATGGGGGGCGCATCGCGGATTTCGACAGCCAGCGCCTGCTCGACGACCTTGTGGTCGGCCCCCTCGATCCGCAGGATCAACGGCAGCTTGTCGCCGCTCGACAGTTGCTGCCGGAGATCCAACAGCATCACGTGAGCACCGCCGGCTTTGAGCTCGACGGCCTGGCCTGCCGGCAACTCGAGCGTCTCGAGCGGACGCATCTTCATCGTCGTGCCCTGCATCGACATCTCGTGGACCTGCACCACCGCGGCGGCGGGCGAACTCGCGCCGACGAGACGCGCCGGCGTCGCACTCGTGATGGTCAGATAGACCACCGAAGCGGTCTGGCCCTTGACGGTGGAACGCGCCCAGGCGTCGCTGACGTCGGCGGCGTGCGCGACGACAGGCGATGCGCCGAGGACGAGGGCCAGGCGAACGACGAGACGAGCGCGGGGAGACATTGGAGGAGGCTTCGATCCCGGAACTCGGAACCTCGATTATCGGGGAACAACGCGTCGCCGTTGTGGCGATCGATCAAATCTTCAGTGCAGCGGTCTTGCGGAGAACGACATGGCGAGGAACCGCGACGGTGTGATGCGCAACGCAGGATCACACCGTCGCAGGTTCAACCACGCGTCACCTTCTTGCCATCGTTCGAACGGGCCAGCGCGGTGTCCTGGGCGCGGATCTCTTCGAAGCGGGCCTTCGAGATCGTCACGGCGACGGGTGCGAGGCGGATCACTTCGAGTGGCGCGGCCTGAACGGTCTGTCGGAGCGAAGGGGCGGACTGGCTGATCGCCGCGGTGCTGGCGATCGCGATGGCGGCGCCGCAACCGAAGAGGATCGAAGCGGCGAAGGTGGCGATGGTGCTGCGGGTGGTGTTCATCTTGTTTTCCTTCCTGGTGTCGGTCACGACGCGTGCCCGATGCAGCGAAGACTAGGCAAGGCGAAAACCCCTGGCAGCAGGATTGCGACGAAACACGTGCTGCGGGCGACGGACCGTCGCCGATCACGATGAACGTGGCGTCGAGCGACGGATGTCGCGCTTCCTCAGACGGCTTCAAAGCGGAATACGCCACCCGCGTCGCGCTCGCGGCGCAGCGATCCGGCGTACCAGAGCGCATGTAGGTGCGCCAGCGCCTCACCGAACGCGAAGAAGAGCTGATGCGTATCGAGCGGCCGCCGAAACATGATCGGCACGATGTCCGCAGCGGTCCGCGGGCTCGCGCAGTAGGCCAGCACTTCGCCGAGCCGTGCGTCGTGATGTTCGAGAAGCTGTTCGACGCGTCGATGCGCGCGCCGAAACGGCTTGCCGTGCGACGGCAGAACCAGCACGTCCTCGGGCAGCGGCTGGAAGCGCCGGATCGAGTCGAGGAACTGCTGGACCGGGTTGGCCTCCGGCTCCATCGCGTGGACGCTGACGTTGGTCGAGATGCGCGGCAGCAGCATGTCGCCGGAGATCAGGATGTTGGCGCGCTCGCTGTAGAGCGCCGCGTGTTCCGGCGAATGCCCGAAGCCGGGGATGATGGTCCAGTGGTTCTCGCCGATCGCGATCGTCTGGCCCGCGGCGATCCGGTGATACGTCAGCGGCACGTCGGGCACCAGCCGCGCGTAGTAGCCGGTGCGCTGGCTCATCGACGCGAGATAGGCCTCGTCGGTGAGGCCGTTCGACGTGTAGTGCACCACGATCTCGGGCCCGTCCGTACCCTGCAGCGCTGCATGCATGACGCGGCCCATCGCGTATTCGCCGAGCGTGATCCACAACGGCGGCAGGCGGTCGGCGGGCATCTGCCGCTGCAGCCACGACGCGTTGCCGAGGTGGTCCGGGTGGTAGTGGGTGCAGAGGATGCGCACGATCGGAAGGCCTTCCAGCTCGTTCGCGATCACCTGCTCCCACAACCCGCGCGTGGTGTCGGAGGCGATGCCGCAGTCGATCACGGTCCAGCCGTCACGACCGTCATGGTGGTCGCGCAGCAGCCAGAGGTTGATGTGGTCGAGCGCGAACGGCAGCGGCTTGCGGATCCAGTAGACGCCCGGCGCGACCTCGCGCTTGCGCCCGGGATCGGGCAACGCGTCGGCGAACGGATAGACGAGCTCGGCTTCTTGAAGGTTCATGTCGATGGGGAGGGTCGGGCGCGTGGCGCTCGATCGCGCATCGCAAGGAGACCGAGTCTATGCGCTGAAGGCACCGGGTCGCCATCAGTTATCGTCCGCCATGTTCGCCGGATTCACCGCCACCTACGGGATCACGCTGCATGGCCTCCTGGTCGTGCTGTCGCTGCTGGCTTACGTCGTCGCATCGCACGCATTTAACCAGCGGCGCCATCCCACGGCCGCGATCGCCTGGGTGTTCTTCATCCTGCTCGTGCCCTACGTCGCGCTGCCGGCCTTCCTCGTCTTCGGATCGCGCAAGCAGCCGCGGCCGCTGCTCATCGCCGGTCCGGGGCCCGCGTCTTCGAGCGCGCCGTGGGCGATCCGTGCGATCACAGCGCTCGGCCAGCCGGCACCCGCGAGCTATCGCGACCTGGTCGTGCATGCGGACGGCCGCGAGGCGCTCGAGGCTCTGTGGCGCGTGATCGACGCGGCCGAGGTGTCGATCGACATCTGCACTTTCATCATCGGCAGGGATGCGGTCGGCGAAGCGGTATTGGCGCGGCTCGTCGCCAAGGCGAGAGCGGGCGTGCGCGTGCGGCTGATGGTCGACGGCATGGGGCGGTTGATGAGCCGTCGACCGGACCTCTCGCCGCTGGTCGACGCCGGTGGACGCGTGACCGTGTTCGTGCCGCCCTTGCGACTGCCGATCCGCGCGCGCGCCAATCTTCGCGACCATCGCAAGATGGTGATCGTCGATGCGGAGCGCGCGGGCCATCGCGCCTGGAGCGGCGGCCGCAACCTCGCCAGCGAGTATTTCGAAGGGGCGCCCGGCAAGGCACCGTGGATCGACCTGACGTTCGACATCGGCGGCGACCTGGTCCAGCAGTTCGCGACGCTGTTCGAGCGCGACTGGGCCTACGGCAGCGGCGAGCGTGTGGCGCCGACGCCGCGCGTGCGCGCCACTCTGGTCGACGCGCAGGCGCATTGCTGCGCGCAACTGGTCGCCTCGGGTCCGGACGAGGTCGACGACACCATCCAGACGCTGCTCGTCACCGGCGCCTACCAAGCCGAGCAGCGCATCGTGCTGGTCACGCCCTATTTCGTGCCCGACAGCGCGCTGCTCGCGGCGCTGTGCATGGCCGCGCGTCGCGGGGTCGGGGTCGACCTGCTGGTCCCCGCCAAATCCAACCACCCGATGTCGGACATCGCGCGGCGCCGCGCCATGCGCACGCTCGCCGTGGCCGGCGGCCGCATCTGGCTCGCGCCGCACATGCTGCACGCGAAACTCGCCGTGTTCGACGACCTCGTCGCGCTGTCGGGATCGGCCAACGTCGACAGTCGCAGCCTGTTCCTCAACTACGAGCTGATGGCGGCCTTCCACGACCGCGGCGACGTCGCGCGCTTCGCGGACTGGTTCGAGCGCGAGTTGTCGACGGCGAGCCGCTACGAGGCGAGGCGCCCGGGCTGGATCACCGATATCGCCGAGGGACTGGTGCTGTGGGCGGGCTTCCAGCTTTGAAGCCGCGAAGTCACGCTTGAAGCGAAGCCGTAAGATCGCGGCCCGGCCTGGCACATGAACAGGCTGTCGAGCAATCAACGAGGAGTCATTCGATGGACCAGGATCCGATCGTCATTGTCGCCGGTGCCCGCACGCCGATGGGTGCCTTCCAGGGCGAGCTGTCGTCGATGGCTGCGCATCAGCTCGGCGCGGTCGCGATCGGCGCTGCTTTGGAACGCGCGGGCGTCAAGCCCGAGCAGGTCGACGAAGTCATCATGGGTTGCGTGCTGCCGGCCGGCCAGGGCCAGGCGCCCGCCCGCCAGGCCGCACTCGGCGCGGGTCTTCCGGTGGGCGTGGGGTGCACCACCGTCAACAAGATGTGCGGTTCGGGGATGCGCGCCGCGATGTACGCGTACGACGCGCTGAAGGCCGGCAGCTCCGACATCATCGTGGCGGGCGGCATGGAGTCGATGACCAATGCGCCCTACCTGCTGACCAAGGCCCGCGGTGGTTATCGCATGGGCCAGGGCGCGATCTACGACCACATGATGATGGACGGCCTCGAGGACGCCTACGACATCGCCCCCGACGGCACGCGTCGCTCGATGGGCACGTTCGGCGAGGACTGCGCGGACAAGTACCACTTCACGCGCGAGCAGCAGGACCACTTCGCGACGACCTCGGTCAAGCGGGCCCAGGCTGCCGCGGCGAACGGCACGTTCGCCGACGAGATCGCGGCGGTGACGATCCGCGGCAAGGCCGGTGACACCGTGATCGACAGCGACGAAGGCCCGCGCAAGGCCAGGCTCGAGAAGATTCCCACGTTGCGGCCCGCCTTCCGCAAGGACGGCACGATCACGGCCGCGAGCTCGAGCTCGATCAACGACGGTGCGGCTGCGCTGGTGATGATGCGCGAGTCGACCGCGAAGAAGCTCGGGCTCGCGCCCGTGGCTCGCGTGCTCGGCCACAGCACCAACGCGAAGGCGCCGAGCGAGTTCACGACGGCCCCGGTCGGCGCGATCCAGAAGCTCTACGACCAGATCGGCTGGAAGACCTCGGATGTCGACCTGTTCGAGATCAACGAAGCGTTCGCGGTGGTGCCGATGGCCGCGATGAAGGAACACGGTATCGCGCACGAGAAGGTCAACGTGCACGGCGGCGCGTGCGCGCTCGGCCATCCGATCGGCGCGTCTGGCGCGCGCATCGTGGTCGCGTTGATCAACGCGTTGAAGAAGACCGGCGGGACGAAGGGCGTCGCGTCGTTGTGCATCGGGGGCGGGGAAGCGACGGCGCTGGCGGTGGAGCTGGTCTGACCGGTTTCCTTTCTCCACTTCCGAGCGACCGTCGACATGCGCACCCTCGCCATCCGGCTTGCCTTCACCGCGCTGGTCCTCGGCTTCACCGGCGCGCATGCGGCCGACGACGCGCTGCTGGTCGCGGCCAGGGCCGATCGCGCGGCCACGCTGGACACGCTCAGGCAACTCGTCTCGTTCGACTCCGGCACGCTCAACGGTGACGGGGTCCGCAAGGTCGCCGATATCGTCGAGCCGCGACTGCAGGCGATGGGCTTCGCCACCGAAAGACTCGACGCCAAGCCGTCGGCCGGCGTCAACGTTGTCGGTCGACTCGACGGCAAAGGATCGAAGAAAGTCCTGCTGCTCGCGCACATGGACACGGTCTACCTCGACGGCACCGCCGTGAAGCAGCCCTTCCGCATCGACGGCAACAAGGCCTACGGCGTCGGCATCGCGGACGACAAGGCGGGTATCGCGGTCGTGCTGCATGCGGTCGCCCTGCTGAAGGCCGCGGGCTTCGACGACTTCGGCCGCATCACGGTGCTCTTCAATGCCGACGAGGAACGTGGCTCCGCCGGATCGCGCGAGCTGATCAGGAAGCTCGCGTCCGAAAGCGATGCGGTCCTGTCGTTCGAAGGCACCGGCATCGAGCGCGAGAGCATCCGCACCGGCACCTCCGGCATCGCGCGCGTGACGGTGACGATCATCGGCAAGGCCTCCCACGCTGGCGCCGCCCCCGAGCGCGGCGTCAACGCGCTGGTCGAGGCCGCGGACCTCGTGCTGCGCACGCAGGACATCGACGACCGCGCGAAGGGCCTGCGCTTCAACTGGACGGTCGAGCGGGCCGGCGAGGTGTCGAACATCATCCCCGACCAGGCCACCGTCGAAGCGGACGTCCGCTACAGGCGCGAGGCCGATCTCGAGGAAGCGCTTGCGAAGCTGCGCGAGCGGGTCGCACGTCAACGCCTGAAGGACGCGAAGCTGGAGGTCGCCGTGTCGCGCGGTCGCCCGCCGCTGATGTCCACCGACGGCGCGCGTCGCATCGTCAAGATCGCTCAGGCGATCTACAGCGAAATCGGACTCACGCTCGACGAGTCGGAAGGCGGCGGCGGCGGGACCGACGCGGCCTACGCCGCGACGACCAATCAGGCGGTCGTCGAGTCGATGGGCCTGCCCGGCGCCGGCGTCCACGCCAACAGCGAGGAATATGTCGTCGTCGATCGCATCCCCGCGCGGCTCTATCTCGCGGCCGAACTGATCAAGCGCGTGCTGTCCGCCAAGGAGTGAAACCATGAAGAAGCCATCCACCGTCCTCGTCATCGGCGC
>JANXTA010000169.1 GCA_025356395.1 Betaproteobacteria bacterium | reverse complement strand
CCCCGACGGCCTTCGAAGACGACGACGAAGGACAGGAGGTAGAGCGTCAGCGGCAATACCCACAGGAACGGGATCGACGCGATGTTCTGCGTGATGTGATTGGTCAGCCCGAGCAGCAGCATCGATCCAAGCGCGGCGCAGACCAGCCAGAACAGGTACCGGCCAGGACGCGGCGGCGCGGCCGCTGGTTCCGTCGACACCGAGACTTCGCGTGGCACGATCCGCGTGCGGACGCGCCACGCGCAACTGGCGCAGGCCACCGCGAAGCAGACGTACGCGATGCTCCAGCCCCAGCCCTGCACACGCAGGCTGGCATAGGGCTCGACCGCGAACGGATAGATCAGCAGGCCGACCAGCGAGCCGAGATTCGACAACGCGAAGAGGCGATAGACGCTGGACTTGCGGGTCTGCATCGCTGCGTCTTCGGCGAACCACTTCTGGATAAGCGGACCGGTCGACGACAGCAGGAAGTAGGGCAGGCCGATGGTTGCGGCGAGCAGCCCGGCGATGCGCCATGTGGGATCGGCGTCGGTGGCCGGCTTCCATCCGGCCGACGCGATGATCGGCAGCGTCGCGAGACTCGCGAGCAGGAGGAGGGTGTGGAACGTGGACTGCGTGCGAGGCGAGCGGCGCGTCAGGCCGTGCGCGTAGGCATAGCCGGCGAGCAACACCGCCTGGAAGAACACGACGCAGACCGTCCACACGGCGGCCGTGCCGCCGAACCAGGGCAGGATCTGCTTCGCGATGATCGGCTGCACGAGGAACAGCAGGAACGCGGACGAGACGATCGTGATGCCGTACAGGATCATCGATGCACAGTGGGGTGGTCCAAGTCGATGCGCAGGAAGTCAGTGAAGGGAGCTCGCGAACGAAGCCGCAGATTGTAAGGGGCGATCGTGCGTCGCCAACCGCCTCTCGTGCACAAATCTCGTCACGGTTCTTCGAGTGAAAGATGGTGATGCGCGGTGTCGAGGCACCGTCCGATCGATGTCCGAAAACGGCTGGTCTGCATCTGGTCCGGCGCGTATAAAGTCGCCATGGAACCGAATCCGCTGGACGCCGACAGCTGCTATCGCGCCATCGTCACGCGCGACACGCGCTTCGATGGACACTTCTTCACCGCGGTGAAGACAACCGGGATCTACTGCCGGCCGATCTGCTCGGCGCGCACGCCGCGACGCACGTCCTGCGATTTCTATCGCACCGCTGCAGCCGCCGAACGCGCCGGCTTTCGTCCCTGCCTGCGCTGCCGGCCCGAACTGGCGCCGGGCCGCGTCGACTTCGACACGACGCTCGCCGAGTCGATCTTCGCGCACCTCCAGGCCGGTGCGCTCGACGAGGGATCGATCGAAACGCTGGCCGCGGACATCGGCCTGTCGAGCCGCCAGGTCCGTCGCATCGTGCTCGATCACTACGGCGTCACGCCGATCGAGGTCGCGCAGACGCATCGCCTGCTGTTCGCGAAGAAGCTGCTGCACGAGACCGGCCTGTCGATGACGCAACTCGCGTTCGCGTCCGGCTTTCGCAGCCTGCGACGCTTCAACGCGGCCTTCCGCGAGCAGTACGGCCTCGCACCATCGGCGTTGCGGATGGAAGCGGACGCGGACGGCGACGCCGGCGACGACCGACTCCGCGGCGACATCGTGCTGCGTCTTTCGTATCGCCCCCCGCTGGACTGGGAGACGATGGCCGCTTATCTCGGGACCCGCGGCACGCGCGGCGTCGAGCAGGTCGATCGCATCGATGGCACCGCGGTCTATCGCCGCACCGTGTCGCTCCCCTCGGCTGCGGGACCGGTCCACGGCTGGCTCTCGGTCACGTTGCCGACCGCCAGGCAGTCGCCGCGTCGCAGCCACGCGAACGTGGTCCTGGTCACGTTGTCGAGTTCGCTACTGCCCGCCCTGATGGGCGCCACGCAACGATTGCGAGAACTCTTCGACCTCGATGCCGATCCGTTGCGGATCGCGGCGCACCTCGCGACCGATCCCCTTCTGGCCGCCGACGTCGAGGCGGCGCCGGGGCTGCGCATGCCGGGCGCGTGGGATCGTTTCGAGCTCGCGCTTCGGGCGGTACTCGGGCAGCAGGTCAGCGTCGCGGGCGCATCGACGCTGTCGGGTCGCATGGCCGCCTGCTTCGGCGAGGCGGTGATCACGCCTTTTCCGGGACTCGATCGCGCGGCGGTCACCGCGGACGTTCTGGCGCAGGCCGACCTCGACGACATCGCGGCGATCGGCATGCCGCGATCACGCGCCAACACCATTCGCGAACTCGCGCGCTTCGCGGTGCAGGGAGGCCTGCGCATGGCGCCAGGCACATCGTGCGAGGAAGCCGTCGCGCGGCTCGATGCGGTATCGGGCATCGGCCCATGGACCGCGCACTACATCGCGATGCGCGCGCTGCGTTACCCCGACGCGTTCCCGTCGGGCGACCTCGGCCTGCGCAAGGCGCTCGGCGTGCTCGAAGGCTCGACCGTCGCTCCCGGCGAGGCGACGCTCGAACGTCGATCCGACGCATGGCGTCCGTGGCGCGCCTACGCGGCCATCCACCTCTGGCGGGCGCTCGCGCGGCGCGCCCCCGTCGTCCAAGGAAAGAAGTCATGAATCTTGTCGCCTATCGCTATCACGACAGTCCCATCGGTCCCCTGCTGCTCGCCGCCTCGGAGCGCGGGCTGCGCGCGCTCTACATGCGCGAGCATCGGCATGTCTCCGGGACGCTGGACGCCGGCTGGAGATCGGCCGCGGAGTCGGACGGGACGGCGGTCGCGATCCTCCAACGCGCGGGCCGCCAGCTCGACGAATACTTCGGTGGGTCGCGGACCGCGTTCGACCTGCCGCTCGACGTCGAAGGCAGTGCCTTCCAGCGATCGGTCTGGCAGGGTCTCTGTGCGATTCCGTTCGGCCAGACGATCAGCTACGGCGAACTCGCCCGTCGCATCGGCAACGCCAGGGCGGTCCGTGCAGTGGGTCTCGCGAACGGCCGCAACCCGGTGTCGATCGTCGTGCCGTGTCATCGCGTGATCGGCGCCGACGGTTCGATGACGGGCTATGGCGGCGGCATCGAGCGCAAGGTATTCCTGCTCGCGCTCGAAGCACAAAGCGGTGCGGTCGCGCGACCCGGGCAACTCGCCCTCGTCTGAGCGGCTTCACCCGAAAGGCTCTCTCGCGGCAATCCGGGTTCTAGGTTCTAATACGCCCGGCCCCGCAGCAGACGCCCTCGGCGCGTGCGGGTCGATTCCTCGAACGGACCCTCTCCCCGGGAGCTTATGGCCAAACCAAACTATCAATACGAAAAGCGCCAGAAGGACTTGGCCAAGCAACGCAAGAAGCAGGAGAAGGAGCAGGAGAAGGCGTTGCGCAAGGCAGCCGGGAAGGTCGGCACCGAGGGCGATGGCAGCGTTGCCGAAGAGGCGACCGTGCCGGCCGCCGAGGCCGTCCAGGAGACGCAGTAGTAACGCGCTTCTTCACCATCCGGTCGACACGGCATTCCGGCATCGCACGCCGTTCCACCGACGGTTCGCCCGACTGCGTCCATCACACGGGGCGCTGACGCCCGACGCCGTTCTTTCGAGCAAGCCATGTCTTCGTCGCCCGGCGGGTCCGGCGGTTCGGTGGTCGCGATCTTCTGGGCGCTCGGCGCCAACGCCGGCATCGCGATCGCCAAGTTCGCCGCTGCGTTCTATACCGGCTCGGGTGCGATGCTCGCCGAGGCGATCCATTCGCTGGCCGACTGCGCCAACCAGTTGCTGCTGCTGATCGGCTTGCGCCAGGCGAAGGACGGGGTCACCGAGGTCCATCCTCTCGGCACCGGTCGGGTCGTCTACGTGTACGCGATGATGGTCGCGCTGATGCTGTTCATGCTCGGCGGCGCGTTCTCGGTCTACGAGGGCATCGGTCGCTTGCGGCATCCCGAAGAAGTCCACGATCCCGTCGTCGCGCTGGCCGTGCTCGGCATCTCGCTCGCGCTCGAAGGCCTGTCGCTGCGCGGCGCGATGAAGGAGATTCGCAAGACGCAGGGCGACCGCAGCTTCTGGCGCTGGTTTCGCGAGACCCGTCAGTCCGAACTGCTGGTCGTCGCGGGCGAAGACATCGCGGCATTGGCCGGTCTGACGCTGGCGTTCGTCGCGGTGCTGGCGTCGTGCGCGACCGGCAATTCGCGCTACGACGCGTTCGGCAGCATCGCGGTGGGCGTCCTGCTGATGGTCGTCGCGGCGCTGGTCATGCGCGAGGTCAAGAGCATGATCGTCGGCGAGTCCGCCGAGCCGGCCGTGCGACTGGCGATCCGGCTGCACATCCAGGCACGGCCCGAGGTCGTTTCGGTGCTCAGCATCATCACGCTGCAGTGGGGCGACGCGATCGTCGTCGCGGTCCAGGCCGAGATGGCACCTCAGCCGACCGCCACCGCGCTGGTCGACGCGATCAACGTCGTCGAGGAGAGCATCCAGACGCGCTGGCCGGCGGTTCGCTGGGTGTTCTTCGAGCCGGACCACCCGAAAGAGTTGCCGACGCCCGCGACCTGAGGCCCTGCGCTCACATAAAGACGAGGAGCGCGACGACGACGCAGACCAGCGCGATCGCCTGGAGCATGCCGATCGGCAAGGGGGCCGTTTCGAAGTTCATGGTTCCAGGCTCGTTCAGTTCGCGGTGGGCGACGGGCGCGGCGCGAAGCCTGCCTCGGCCGTGGGGAACACGTTGGCGATGGTGCGCGCCTGCGCTGTCGGTTCGATGCCGCTCCCCGAGATCGCCATCCAGCCTGCGCAGGCGGCCCACGACGCCAGAGCGGCCACGACCAGTGAAGAAAAGCGCAACTTGATCTGCATGACGAGGACTCCTG
The DNA here is from genome assembly GCA_025356395.1 of Betaproteobacteria bacterium. Taxonomy (GTDB): domain Bacteria; phylum Pseudomonadota; class Gammaproteobacteria; order Burkholderiales; family Burkholderiaceae_D; genus CAHJXF01. The sequence goes on along the minus strand of JANXTA010000169.1, from coordinate 17,530 downwards.
AATCTTTCGACGCGGGCGTTGGCGTCGTCTTCGAACCGGTGCTCTGCGCCGGATGAATTGCAGTATCGTGGCGGCCTCGTCATATGTCCAAACGATCGTCAACATTCGAGCCATATACAAAACGCCATGCCCAAGCGACTCGATCTGAATCTGCTGCAGGCGCTGGAGGCTTTGCTCGCCGAGCGCAACGTCACCCGCGCCGCGGTCCGCCTGCACACCACGCAGCCCGCGCTGTCGGCGCAACTCGCGCGTCTGCGGCGGATGTTCGACGACCCGCTGTTCATCCCGAGTTCGCGGGGCATGACGCCCACGCCTCGCGCTCTCGAGATCGAGGAACGTCTGTCGGATCTGATGAACGGCCTCCGGACGGTGGTCTCGCCGTCGCGCTTCGACCCGGCGACCTCGTCGGAGACGATCTCCTTCGCCGCGACCGATGCGACGCAGTTCCTGCTCGCGCCGCTGGTGCGTCAACTGCACGCGATGGCCCCCAATCTGCGGGTCGCGGCGCGACCGGTGCAGCGGCTGTCCAAGCCCGAGATCGACAAGCTGCTGGCGACCGGTCAGCTCGACATGGTGATCGGCACGCCGGCGGTGCTGCCCGACGATTTGCGGGCGCGCGTCGTCAACACCGAGGGTTATCGCTGCGTGATGCGGAAGGAGCATCCCTTCCGCAAGGCCGTGATGACGGTCGACGACTTCTGCGGGTTCGAACACCTCTTCGTGTCGCCGTTCGGCGGCGACTTCCGGGGCGACGTCGATACGGCGCTGGAGTCGATGGACAAGTCGCGGCGCGTGATCGTTTCGGTGCCGAGCGTCCTCGTCGCCACCCGCATCCTGGAGACCAGCAACTTCGTGGGCGTGTTCTCCGAGTCGCTTGCGCGACGCGAGGCGCACATCCTGCGCAGCTACCCGCTACCGCTCGACATCGGCAAGCTGCAACTCGTGCTGGCCTGGCACGAGCGCACCCACGTGAACCCGGCGCATCAGTGGTTCAGGGAGCGCATCGTGGACGCGATGAAACTCGTGGCCGACGGGTCGGAGCCAAAGACTTTCGAGGACGGGGACGCTGGCACCATCGGCTGACCGCGCGGCGGCCGCGCGGTCGATGCCCGGATCATTGCGCGATGTAGGCCTCGATCTCGGTGATGCGGCTGTAGCCGGCTAGGGCGTTGCGCACGTTCACGCGGATCGCGTTCGTCGACACGGGTGTGAACGAGAACTTGCGCCACACCTTGTTGTTGCCGCCGACGCTGCCGCCGGGCACCGTCACCCACGTCGCACCATTCCAGTACTGCACATCGAAGTCCGTGATGCCGTAAAGACTGAAGGTCATCGCTTCCGTCGGGTCCTGCGGGTTGCGGTAATCGTCCTGCAAGGTGAAGACGTCGATCTCGCCGATCGATTTGGTCGCGTCGAAGGTGACCTGGAGCTGATCCGGATAGCTGCCGCTGGTCGCATCGTTCCACCCGCCGCCCGACTCCCAGTTCATCCCTCGACGATCGCCGTCGATCGCTGCAGTCGCGGGAAATCCGCTGCTGTAGCTGCTCGAGGCCGAGGCGCTGCCACCGTTGGCCGGACGCGCGGCATTGACCGGCGCCGCGTCCTTGTACGCCTCGATCTCGACGATGCGGCTGTAGCTCGCGAGCGATGCGTTGACCTGGACTCGAATGCTGGTCGTGGACACCGGCGCGAACGTGAACTTGCTCCACACCTTGTTGTTGCCGGTCACGCTACCGCCCGGCACCGTGACCCAGGCCGACCCGTTCCAGTACTGCACGTCGAAATCGGTCACGCCATAACGCGTGAACGTCATCGCCTCGGTCGGCTCGACAGGACGCATATAGTTGTTCTGGATCGTGTAGACGTCGATCTCGGTGACTGGTTGCGCGCTCGGGAAGTCGACCCTGACCCAATCGGGATAGGCATCCGACGTCGCGTCGTTCCATCCGCCGCCGTTCTCCCAGTTCAATCCGCGATGGTCTCCATTGTTGACGCCCGCCGGCGAGTAACCCGCGTTGTAGCTGCTGGAAGCCGATGCCACGCCGCCGTTCGCCTGTGCCGCGAGATTGACGCGGGCTGGGCTGGTCACGGCCGTCACGAGCGCCGCCCCCGCATCCACGATGCCCGCGCCGCAGATCGCGGTCGTGCAATCCGAGCCTGTACCGGTCGGGAAGGTGCGCGCCGTTGCCTGCAGGCGTGCCTTGACCTGGGCCGGCGTCATGGCGGGGTTCTGCGAGAGCATCAGGGAGACCACGCCCGCGACGTGCGGCGTCGACATGCTGGTTCCGGAATAGAAGGCATAGCTGTCGGAACCCGGCGTCGTAGTGCCGGTATTGAGCGTGGACAGGATGCTCGTGCCCGGCGCGGAGATCGTGACGCCCGAGCCGTAGTTGCTGAAGCTCGCCCGGGCACCGGTGCGCGTGGTGGCCCCGACGGCGATCACCCCGACGCAGTTCGCGGGCTCGCTGGTCGCGACGTCGGCGTTCTCATTGCCGGCGGCCACGACGATCACCGTGCCGCGTGCGACGACATCCGTGATGGCGCTCTGCATCGTGCTGGAACAGGCTTCGGACCCGCCGAGACTGAGGTTCTCGACGCGCGCGGGATTGGCGTTGGCCGGCACGCCGGCGACGCTGATCCCCGCCGACCAGCGCATCGCATCGGCGATGTCGGAGATGTAGCCGCCGCAGGTGCCCAGCACACGGGCCGGAAGGATCTTGGAGACCCAGTTGACCCCGGTGACGCCGACCCCGTTGTTGGTGGCCGCGCCGATGGTCCCCGAGACGTGCGTGCCGTGCCACGAACTGTTGTTGCCGCAGCCGTAGTCGCCCGGGTCGCTCGGGTCCGCATCGCGCCCGTCGCCGTCGTTCGAGACGGTGATGTCCCCGATGAAGTCGTACCCCGGAACGGTCCGGCCCGCGAGGTCGACGTGCGGTCGGATCCCGGTATCGATCACCGCCACGACGATGCTCGCCGAGCCCGTCGTGATGTCCCAGGCGGCAGGCAGGTTGATGCCGCCCGCCGCTTCGAAGTAACTCCATTGCTGGGGATACATCGGATCGTTCGGAACCAGCATCGGATAGAGCTTGCGGTCGGCCTCGGCATAGGCGATCTCGGGACTAGCATCAGCTGCAACGCGAGCAGGCGATTCCTCTCGGCAACGCTTTGTCCGGCGACACCGGCCGTCGACGCGCCCTGCGTGACGAGCACGACGTGCGCGCCACCGGACATCTCGCGCAGGTAGGTCATGGAGCGGCCCGTCCGTCCCGCCGGTGCGCTTGCCGAAGCGTCGCGCAACTTGATGATGAAGCGATCGTTGGCCACCTCGGTCGCAGGCGCCCGGCGGATCGGCTGATCGGCCGGACCCCCCGCATGAGCGGCGTCGGCGAGAAGCAGGGCGACGGCCGCCATCGACACGAGCCGACGCAGGAACCTTTAGGAAAGGTCGATGGGGGTCATGAGACGTCCTGCCGTGATTGCGATGGAACTCTGGGGCTCGTCGCTGGTCGCAACGGACGCACCGACTTCGCGGAGTCGGCTTCGACCGGGTCCTGCCTGTCGCCGCCGGGCGTCCACCCGACGGCGTCTCTCAGTTCGGGATCGAGACGGTGGTGCCGCTCACCGTGATCGCGTTGCCGGCGGCCGGTACCGTGACGAAGGTCGGCACGTTGGCCGCGGTGAGGGCGGGCGCCGATCCCGGGACGCCGCCTCTGGGAATGGTCCGTACGACCTGCGAGGCCGGCAGGGCGGTGCCGTTCTTGAGATTCGCGTAGACCGCATCGAGCGCCCGGATCAGGTAGAGATGCAGCGGCACGTAGCGGGTGTCGTAGCCCGGCAGCACCGTCGGCAGGCCGATGAAAGTGTCGAAGTGCTGGGCGTTGGTGACCTCGATATACGACAGCTTGCTGCTCGCGCCTTCCACGGTCTTGTTCAGGCCCAGATAGGGTCGCGACGTGTGGCTGACCGGGATCAGCGCGTCGTCCCGGCCGTGGACGATGACGGTCGGCTTGCCGTGCAGGTTGCCGTTGCGATAAGTCTCCGCGATCCCGGTCTGCAATGCCGTCGAAGTCGTCAGCAGGTTGCGCAGGCAGCGCGATCCGTCGGCGTTGTAGTCGGTCCGGGCCGTGCTCGGCGAGACCGAAAGGACGCTGCGTTTGGCGCCGCCGACGGACGCGTTGTTGATCAGCTGCGCGCCGCTGCCGGGAGGCACGCCGTTGCCCGTCGCATAGAACGCCGCGAGCTGCGTGGTCGTCAGGGCGATGGGATTGCCCACGGCATCCGCGCCGGCGAAGCTGTAGCCGCAGAGGTTGTCCTTCACGCTCGCCCGCGAATACGTGTTGGCATATGTGACCGCGATGCTCGAATAGGTTTCGAGGCCCGTCAGCGACGCGTAGATGGCATCGGACTCGGGCGAGTAGCCGTAGGCTCGCAGCTTGCCCAGCGCCTCGTCGGCCTGGGTCGCGGTCGTCGTCGACGCCAGCAGGCCCGCATCCTTCAGCGACTGGCAACGGGCCGTCGCGAACGCGGGGACGATGAACGCGGTGCCCGGTGTACCGGCGAGCTGGGTCGAGATCACGGCGCAGTTCGCGTACAGGTCCGTGTTCGTGAAGTAGTCGTAGAGCGTCTTGCCGGTGTTGCCGACCGCCACGCCGCCGCGGGTGATGGTGATGTTGGCCGAAGGCGGAATCTCCACGTTGGGCTCCGCTACGGCGATCCCGTCGATCAGGTTGGACGTATCCAGTTCGGCTGCTGCGAGCGAGGCGCCGCCGCCGTTCGACGCGGCCGATGCGATGACGATCGTGTTGTCGCGATTGATCGGCGTCGAACGCGTGCCGTCCGCGCGCAACGTCCCGTAGGTTTCGTTGATCACGTAGAACGCGAGCTGGATCGCGCGGAGCGTGTAGGCACCCCAGTCCTTCTCGGGATTGCGCTGCGAGTGCGCGTGCTTGAAAGCGAGGCGGTTGGGCGTCGCGGCATTGAACGAGGCCAGTTCGGACGCGGTCAGGTTCGCCTTGAAGGTGGCCGTGGTCCCTGCCGCGCTCGCCGTGGTGCGCGTCCCGTCGATCAGCCCCACCGTATCGGTCTGAAGGTCGTGCGGCTGCGCGCCCGTGCCCTTGTCGGTCAAGGCGACGATGCAGCCGCGCTTCAGGCCCCACTCTGCCGAGGAGATGGCGCCGTACACACCGCGCGAGCCTGAAGACGTGGCGGACTCGATGCAGGGATTGTTGCGGTCGAAGTTCGACGGGACCTGCACGACGAGGGTCACGTTGTCGCCGGCACTCAGATCGTTGGTATAGGCGGTGTACTCGATGCCGGCGATCCTGCCCTCGCCCGCCGTGACGACACCATTGGCATCGACGTTCGGTCCGTAGAGCGTCCCGTAGCCGCCGGCAGCGGTGGGATCGACGAGCGCGCGATAGTTGTTGTAGATCGCGGCGCGACGCAGTTCCGTGGACGTCGGGGCGGCCGGATTCGCATACGTCGGACCGATCGCCGAACCGAGGCCGGTCTTGCCGAGGCCAGCCGTCAGCAGGTCGTCGGTCGCGCCGTCGTAGCTGACCGACGTGATGACGTCGACCCCGTTCGGCTTCAGGTTGCTGTCCGTGCACGGCAACATGCCGCACAGGAAGCGGTTGCCCGGCGAGTCGTCGTTGCCCCCGCAGCCGAACAGCAACGCTGCCGCGGTCAGGGCCGTGCCCGTACTGCGGATGAAACGGCGCGCGCGCGCGGTGCCTGCTGGTAGGGCCGCAGCCGGGGTGCATGCCTTCGGGATGCTGCTCATCCATGTCTCCTCGTGAGCTGATCGAACGTCAGCGTTTCGCCCCGCGTGTGCCCCAAAGGCACCGAATCGGGAGCGGCGATTATTGCCTTCGGTGCAAGACGGCCGCAATGCTCCTCGGCCCTGATGCACAGGCCGGGGGAGCGACGGATTGCGGGGAGCGAGACCGGCACTGTCGTCCGGTCTCGCCGGGGCTGGCGGCTAGGCCGCGGCCTTCTTGGCGACGCGCTTGACGGTCGCCTTCTTCTTCGCGGCCGCCTTCTTCGCGACCGGGGCGGCGACGACTTCGGCGACGCTTTCCACCGCGGTTTTGCCCTTGGCGGTCTTGGCCGGTGCCGACTTGGCGGTCACCTTGCGCGGCTCGAACTCGAAGCCGACCTTGTCCTTCTCGGCATCCCAGACCAGGAAGGCCTTGAAGAAACGGTTGGTGCGCGACGACTTGAAGCCTGGTAGCAGATCGGTCTTGCCGGTCTCGAGCAGCTTCCTGACCTGGTCGGGTGCGACCTCCTGCTGCAGGATGATCTTGCCGGTCTTGAAGTGACAGGTCTTCGGCGGATTGATCGCGTTCTCGCAGACATACGACAGGCCGAGTTCGTAAACGGCGCCACCGCACTTCGGGCAAGCGCCCAGCGGCTGCTGGCCGGTGAAGTCGACCGGCTCGCTGTTCTCGTCGTCGTTGCTCTGGCCGAAGTCGAACTCGAGCTTGAGGTTCTTCGTCTCGTCGTCCGGCACGATCTTGAGGATCGCGGCGAACGGGCGGCCCATCTTGCTGCGAAAGCCCTGCAGCGGACCGATCTCGCGCTTCGCGAGGAATTCCTCGACTTCCGGGATCTCGAACTGGCGGCCGCCGGGGATCTTGCTGATCGAGAAGCCGCAGCCATGATCGTCGGGCGTCTTCTCGCCGACGCAGGCGAAGCGGCGATAGTTCTCGCGCACCTTGCCCGCGCAGTTGGGGCAGGGCGTGACGAGCGTCGAGTAGTCGCCGGGGATCGTGTCGCTGTCGTATTCCTTCGCGCGCTTGACGATGATCTGCGTCATCTGCGCGATCTCGCGCATGAAGTCGTCGCGACTCATCGCGCCCTTCTCCATCAGCGCCAGCTTGTGTTCCCACTCGCCGGTCAGTTCGGGCGCCGTCAGCTCGGGCACGTCGAGGCCGCGCAGCAGCGTCATCAGCTGGAACGCCTTGGCCGTCGGGATCAGCTCGCGACCTTCCCGGAACATGTACTTCTCGTACAGCAACCCTTCGATGATCGCCGCGCGCGTGGCCGGGGTGCCGAGACCCTTACCGGCCATGGCCTCGCGCAGGTCGTCGTCGTCCATCAGCTTGCCGGCGCCCTCCATCGCGGACAGCAGCGTGGCTTCGGTGTAGCGCGCGGGCGGCTTCGTGACCAGGCCGACCGCCTCGACCTTCTCGACCTGCGGCTTCTCGCCGGCCGCGACCGGGACGAGATTGGCGTCTTCGTCCTGGACTTCCTTGCCGTAGACCTGCAGCCAGCCGGGCGCGACCAGGACCTTGCCCTCGGTTTTGAACTGGTGTCCGGACACTTCGGTGATGCGGGTCGTGACGAGGAACTCGGCGGGCGGGAAGAACACCGCGAGGAAGCGCTTGACGACGAGGTCGTAGAGCTTCTGCTCGGGCTCCGAGAGATTCTTCGGCGCCTGCAACGTGGGGATGATGGCGAAGTGATCGCTGATCTTCGAGTTGTCGAAGATCTTCTTGTTGGGCTTGACCCACTGACTCTTCAATACCAGCGACGCCGCCTGATGATAGTTGTTGGAGTCCTTCAACATCTTCAGCGTGTCCTTGACCGTGTCGACGTAGTCCTCGGGCAGGTGACGACTGTCGGTCCGCGGGTAGGTCAGGACCTTGTGGCGTTCATAAAGCGCCTGCGCGAGCCCCAGCGTGTTCTTCGCCGAGAAGCCGAAGCGGCCGTTGGCGTCGCGCTGCAGCGTCGTCAGGTCGAACAGACCCGGGGCCATCGAGGTCGACGGCTTGGATTCTTCGGTGACGGTACCGGTCTTGCCCCGGCACGCAGCGACGATGGAGTCGGCAGCGGCCTTGCCCCACAGACGCGAGTCGCGTTGATGCGGATCTTCGTCGGTGCGCTTGAACTTCGGGTCGAACCAGCGACCCGGATAGAGGCCCGCCGCGGCGACGAACTCGGCCTGCACTTCCCAGAAATCGCGCGGGACGAACTGTTTGATCTTCTCTTCGCGCTCGACCACGATCGACAGCGTCGGCGTCTGCACGCGACCCACCGTGGTCAGGAAGAACCCGCCACCCTTCGAGTTGAAGGCGGTCATCGCGCGCGTGCCGTTGATGCCGATCAGCCAGTCGGCTTCCGATCGGCTCTTCGCGGCATCGGCGAGCGGATGCATCTGCTGGTCGGATCGCAGGCGCGTGAATCCGTCGCGGATCGCGCCCTGCGTCATCGACTGCAACCAGAGGCGCTGCACCGGCTGCTTCGCCTTCGCGTGCTGCGCGATCAGCCGAAATATCAACTCGCCCTCACGTCCCGCGTCGCAGGCGTTGATCAGCTGGTCGACATCCTTGCGCTTGATGAGGCGCGTCAGCAGCTTGAGCCGCGCCTCGGTCTTGGCGATCGGATTGAGATCGAAGTGCGGCGGAATTACCGGCAGATTGGCGAAGCTCCACTTGCCGCGCTTGACGTCGAATTCCTCGGGCGCGGCGATCTCGACCAGATGGCCGATCGCCGACGACAGGACGTAGTTGTCGGACTCGAAGTAGTCGTCGAGCTTCTTGAAACCACCCAGGGCCCGTGCGATGTCGGCGGCGACAGAGGGCTTCTCGGCAATGATGAGTGCCTTGCTCATTTCACCTGCATGGAAGTGTGCTGGAGGGCGTTGCGGTCAGCGACAAGCCGCGTGGGCGGTCGCCTGCCGAAGACAACGAGAGAGACGATTCAGCCGTACGCGTGACGACCGGACCGGGTGACGGACGGGATCATACGCGCAAGATTTTCGATGTCGCAAACGCGGATTGGCGGAAGCCGAAGCGACCGGTGCGGCCGTCAGTGCATCTGGCGCGGGGCTCCGTCCTCGAGCAGTTCCTCGAGGATCAGGGCGTCGGGTTCCTCGCCCTGGCTCCAGAAAACCATCAGCACAATGACTCGCAGCGACTCGAGCGACACCGGCGTTTCGTCGGTGGCGAGTGCGCGTTCAATGACGACCTCGCGCAACAACGGGTTGAGGACACCCGCCGATTCGAGGAAGGACAGGAAGCCGATGCATTCGGCGCTGAGCCGGTCGTATTCCCCGTCGACGTAGATGCGAAACGACGTGCTGTCTGCATAGGCGACCGGGATGGTGGTCTGCGTGACAGTGGCTAGGCCGGACAACCAGGAGAGAGCGCTGTCGATCTCGTCGCCTTCGAAGCCGGCTGCGGACAGTTTCCGTACGAGCGTATCCGCATCGGGGCACGCGTCGGGCCGGTAGTAATTCTCGTAGAGATAGACGAGTACGTCGAACATGTGACGTCAATGTACCCCGCCATGATTTTCGGTTCAAGTCGTCGCTGTAGACCTGTGCGTCGACCCAACATCGGACGATCACGCAATCAGTCTTTGCACGCGGCCACCCGGCAAGCGCGAGATTCGGCCCGCCAGTTCGAGATCGAGCAACCGTGCCGAAAGCCGCGCCGTGCTCCATCCCGAACGCTCGGCGAGGTCGTCCGCCGTGACCGGATCGAAGCCGATCAGCGACACGAGCGCTTCGTCGTCGCCGGAGGCTGGCGCAGACGGCATTCCGGTCGCCGGCCGCACGACGATCGGACCGTCCGAACCCCGCAGTTCGTCCAGGACGTCCGCCACCGACTCCACCAGCTTCGCGCCCTGCCGGATCAACTGATGGCAGCCCTTGGACAGCGGCGAATGGATCGACCCCGGCACCGCGAAGACCTCGCGGCCGCACTCGGAGACCAGTCGGGCAGTGATCAGCGACCCCGAGCGCGCGGCCGCCTCAATGACGAGAACGCCACGCGACAGGCCCGCGATGATGCGGTTGCGCCGCGGAAACTGATGGGCCGAAGCCGTCGTGCCGAGCGGCAGCTCGGAGACGATCGCGCCTTGTTCCGCGATCCGGTGCGCCAGGGCGCGATGCGACGACGGATAGACGATGTCCGCGCCGGTCCCGATCACGGCGATGGTCGAGCCCGCATCCGGACCCGCTGCCAGTGCGCCCTCGTGCGCTGCGGCGTCGATGCCGACCGCCAGGCCGCTGACGATCGTGTACCCGGCTGCCGCCAGCGTTTCGGCGAAGCGCCTCGCGTCGATCATGCCTTGCGGTGTGGCGTTGCGACTGCCGACGATGGCCAACGGCGACGTGAAAAGGCGATCGATCCGGCCCTTGACGTACAGCAGGGGCGGCGGATCGAAGGTCTCGAGCAGTGCCGTCGGATAGCGCGAGTCAGCGAGCGTCACCACCTCGTTGCCAGGCTGGTTCAGCCACTCGAGCGTACGCGCCGTCAGTGCCGCCAGGCAGGCATTCGGCGGCGTGTGCAGTGCGATCGCGAGGGTCGGCGTGACGACGCGAACGAGTTCTTCGCGCGTCGCGGCGAACACGGCTTCCGGGAGTCCGAATGCCGCCAGCAGCGTCCGGCAGGTGGCCGGCCCGACGCCTGCTGTCTGGGTCAGCCGGAGCCAGCCCGCCAGTTCATCGTCGCCGAGGGCAGGTACGCCCATCACGCCCCATCCTCAGGGTTGCGTCACCGCGTCGCCGACCTCGACCGGGCCGACGCTGGAGGTGATCAGGCCGTAGGCGATGTGGTTGAAGACGCGGAAGATGAACAGCAGGCCCTTGCGCTCTTCGGGCAGCGTGATGGTCTCGCGGGTACCGTTGGTCTTGTCGACGAAGGTCCGGCCGAAGGTCTTGATGGCGAGGACCGTGCCGATCTCCAGCCCCTCGGCCGCGCCGCGATTGACCGCGACGATCATGTTCGCGCCGGCATAGGCCACGCCGGAATAGGTCGAGACGATGCGGCCTGCCACCGGAGCAGCGGGGGCATGCGGAACGTAATTGATCACGACCGGCTTGGTCGCCGGGACGAGGCGGTCGCCCACGTTGATTTCCATCTTCGACGCCGTGATCACCAACGTCGCCGGATTGCCCGGGCGTGTGACGCGCGCGGTGCCCAGATAGTCGGCCTGGTACGCGATGACGGTTCCCGAATCGGGATCCTTCAGCGGACGACCCGGACGGAACACCTGGTACACGGTGATGGACGGATCGGTGATGCCCGCGACGTAGGCGATATCGCCGGCGCCCATCACGACGCGCTCCTTGGAGGCCACGATCCGCGGCGCGTCCAGCATCTCCGCGTTCTCGATCACCAGCGGCTGCGTCAGGTAGGGCTCGATCGCTTCGGGCGAAATGCTGGGGATGGCGTCGCGACCCGTCTCCACCCGCACCTGGGGCGACAGCTTCACGGTTCCGTTGCCGTTGGGGCCGCCGCCGAGGCGCATCGTGCCCGTGGCGCGATCCAGGTAGATGGTCTGGCCCGGATAGATCCAGTGCGGGTTGCGGATCTGCTCGCGATTCATCTGCCAAATTTCCGGCCAGCGCCAGGGCTGCTTCAGGAATCGGCCCGCGATGCCCCACAGCGTGTCGCCGCGGACCACGGTGTACGAATCGGGAGCCGAGGCGACGAATACGTCATTCGCCGCTGGCGCGAGCGTCGCCGTCGGGTAACGGGTCGGGTCGGAGGGCGCCGCGCCGGTCTGCGCGTGCGCATTTGCGCCAAGGCACGAAATCAGCAGTGCGCCTTGCGCGATGCGCAGAAGTCCCCAGCTAGCCAGACCAGATGAACGCACCAGCTGGCGCGCATCGAGGCATTCCGGGAACATCGTTTGCACGCTGGGTGCGAAAGGGTCGCTTTGGGATTGGCGGGCGCTGCAAAGGGCTGTGCTAGACTTTTTTTCGAATTTCATGCGGTGCCGCCTCGTTGTGCGCGCTCATGCCCAAAAGTAGTTCTCAGGTTCGCAAGTCGCCTGAAATTCTCCGATTAATCTTTTGATGTCGCAATCATTATTCCGGCCAGTCCGTTTGGTACTGTTGTTATGGCGTTACTTCCTATCCTGCATTATCCCGACCCCCGTCTAGGTAAAATTGCCAAGGCGGTGAGCGAGTTCGACGACCGCCTCCGCGCGCTCGTGGCGAACCTGGCCCAGACCATGTACGACGCCAACGGCGTCGGCCTGGCCGCCACCCAGGTCGACGTCCACCAACGCGTGATCGTCATCGACACCTCCGACTCGCGCGACCAGCTCCAGGTCTTCATCAACCCGCGCATCATCAGGGCGAGCCCGAACAGGCGTCTCGCGGAAGAGGGTTGCCTGTCGGTCCCTGGCGTGTACGACGAGGTCGAGCGGCCCGACGGCGTGACGGTCGAAGCCGAGGACGAACGCGGCCGTACGTTCCGGGTCGATGCCGAGGAGCTCCTGGCGATCTGCATCCAGCACGAGATGGATCACCTGACCGGCAAGGTGTTCGTCGAATACCTCTCGCAACTCAAGCAGACCCGCATCCGCAGCCGCATGCGCAAGCTGGATCGCGCGAGCGCGTGACGGCGTGCGACGGGACGGGCAGCCAAGCGTGGTCTGGTCTTAGCCGATCCCGATGAAACTGGTCTTCGCCGGCACGCCGGATTTCGCCGCTGCCGCGCTCGTAGCGCTGATCGCAGCGGGGCACCAGATCGTGCTCGTGATGACCCAACCCGACCGTCCCTCGGGACGCGGGATGCAGGTCCTGCCGTCGCCGGTCAAGGCGCTCGCCCTGCGACACGACATTCCGGTGATCCAGCCGCGTGGGCTCCGCGTCGGCGGCCGCTACGACGCCGATGCCGTCGCCGCGCACGCGACGCTGGCCGCGACGCCGCACGACGCGATGGTGGTCGCTGCCTACGGCCTGATCCTGCCGCCGGCCATCCTCGCCGTTCCTCCACTCGGCTGCATCAACATCCACGCCAGCCTGCTGCCGCGCTGGCGCGGGGCGGCGCCGATCCAGCGGGCGATCGAGGCGGGCGACGCGCGGACCGGCATCACCATCATGCAGATGGATGCGGGGCTCGACACGGGTCCGATGCTCTCGGTGCACAGCGTGCCCATCACCCCTGCCGACACCGCCGCGACGCTGACCGACCGGCTGGCCTTGCTGGGCGCCGAGGCGATCGTCGAGGCGTTGCGGGCGCTCGCGGACGGATCGTTGCCACCGCGTCCGCAGACCGCTGCGGGCGACGAATCGGCGGTGACCTACGCGGCCAAGCTGTCCAAGTCCGAGTCGCCGCTGGATTTCTCGGCAGGCTCGCGCGTCCTGGTCGATCGCATCCGTGCGTTCGATCCCTGGCCCGGCTGCAGCGCCGACTGGCGCGATGCCGGGGCGACTAGTTCGTTTACCTACAAGATCTGGCGGGCCGAGATTGTTCCTGTCCACGTCCTCGCGGCATTGGCCGCATCCGGAGAGTCGCGCGTCACGCCGGGCACCGTCCTGGACCTGATCGACGGTGGCGCCGAAGCCGGCGCGGTGATCGTCGCGACGGGCGACGGGGCCATCGCCCTCACCCAGTTGCAGAAGCCGGGTGGCAAGCGCCAGGCGGCGCGCCACTTCCTGCGCGATTTCAAGGCAGGTTCGGGATTCGTCGCCCACGAACACGGCGCGGACAGCGCTTGAAATAATCGGAAACAATTGCGTGGCGAGACGTTACGCCTGAACGGCGTTGGCTGTCTTGTAATCGCGCGGTGCCAATCCTGCCCCATCGATCGCATTCCGGCGCCGCCACTCGCGGCGACATCGTCCATCTCGTCAATCCCCTCTGGGATCCCACCGGCGGCGCCGATCTCCGGACCGTCGACTTCTACAAGTTGCTCGGCAACGAGCGTCCTGTCCGGCTGTGGAGCGAGTACCGCGTCGATCCCGCATTCCAGCATCTGAACGTCGAGCGGATTCGTCCGTGGCGCTATCCGAACGACGGAACGATCGTCCTGGTCGGCGTCTATTTTCGCAACGGCGGCTGGATCCATCGCACCGACGGGCGGCGCATCGTGGTGATCTACAACACGGAGCAGCCGGATCGCCTCCATAAGACGTTGCACCGGATCGGCGAACGGCCAGTGCAGATCGTCTACACGTCCGAGGCGCTGCGTGATGCGACGCGTCGCGATCTGCGAACCTTCCTGCGTGAGCGTCGGCTACTCGATGAAGGAGTCGTGCTCGAGAGTTTCGTGGAGCCGTCGACCTTCGACGCCGTGTTCGAACAGCGCGGCAAGCCCGGAGCCATTCGCAGGGACGGCCGCTTCACGGTCGGGCGCCTGTCGCGCGACAACCCGCGCAAGCACCATCCGAGCGATCCACCGTTCTTCTCGGCCCTCGCCGGACGCGGCATACGTGTCCGCGTGATGGGTGGCGCGTCGTTGCGACCGAGCCTGCCGGCCGATCCCAACGTCGAGTTGCTACCCGCCGGGGCCGTTTCATCCGCGGCCTTCCTGTCCACCCTCGACGCGTTCTATTACCGGACGCACCCGTCCCACTTCGAGGCGTTCGGAGGCGTGGCACTCGAGGCGATGCTGTGCGGCATTCCAGTCGTCGCCGAGGCGCGGGGTGGTTACGCGAACTACATCCACCACGGCGAAAACGGCTTCCTGTTCGACGACCCGCTCGACGCGATGGCGCAACTCGACGCGTTGCAGGCCGATCCACGATTGCGGGAACGGATCGGACAGTCGGCCCACGTCACGGCACAGCGCCTGTTCCGCGACGACCTGCCGCTGCGCACGCGCAACGCGCTGTTGGCCCATCCTGCGCAGCGGTTCGCCGGAGACGCGGCCTAGAATCCGCGTTTTCAGCTTCCGGCTGCCTGGCCGTCCCCTCGATGTATTCTTTCGCTGATATCGGCATCGTCCACGCGGGCATCTTCTGCGTCGCGGTACTGCTCCTCAATCTCACGCCGGGACCGGATACCGCTTTCATCGTCGGACAGAGCGTTGCGCACGGTCGGCGCGCGGGATTGATGTCGGTGCTCGGTATCTCAGCGGGCTGCGTGGTCCACACGATGGCGCTCGCGCTGGGCCTGAGCGCTATCCTCGCGGCCTCAGCAAACGCCTTCGCGTCGATCAAGATCGCGGGTGCGATCTACCTGACGTTCCTGGGTCTGCGGATGATCCTGGGATCGTTGCGTCGCGGTGGCGACGGAGTTGCGCCAACGATTCCTCGGTCACCGGTGCTCCGTCCTTCGTCCCGACGCACCTTCATGCAGGGCTTCGTCACCAACGTGCTCAACCCGAAGGTGATCCTCTTCTTTCTGTCGTTCTTCCCGCAGTTCGTGGCGGTGTCGAGTCCATCGAAGGCGGTCGCGTTCGTCGTGCTCGGTGCCGTGATGGTCGTGATCAGCACAATCTACAACGGCATCGTCGCGTGGCTCGCCGGCAGCATCACGCGGCGCGTCCGCGGCGTGCCGCGCGTCAAGGTCTGGCTCGATCGCTTGATCGGCGCGGCGTTCGTGGCCCTGGGTGCGCGTATCGCATGGGTCGACCGGTGAAGGCTTCTCGGACTCCCGCTCGCCCGGACCGGCTGCCGGCTGACTCGCTCGCCTTCGCGCTGCTCGGTGCGGCACGCATCTGTGTCGGCGTGCGCGCAGGCCGTACCCTGCGTGATGGCCTCGACGCGGAGCGCAAGGCGCTCGTCGGCCGCGTGCGCAGCGCGTCGTCGATCCACACCTCCGATCCGCAGGCCGCCATCCACGACCTGGCGGCTCGCACGCTGCGACGACGTGGCAAGGCCGACGCCCTGCTCGCCGAGATCGGCCAGCGCGTCCCCGAGCCGCCGTTGTTGCGCGAACTGCTCGTGGTCTCCATCGCGTTGCTGGTCGACGCGCTCGCGCCTGCCTTCGCGTCCGACGCGACCTTCGAGCAGCGCATCGAAGGGCTGCCTTACTCGCCCTTCACGCTGGTCGACCAGGCGGTGCATGCCGCGGCGTCCGACCTCGAACTCGCGCGCGGCAAGGGCTTCGTCAACGCGGTCC
This sequence comes from Betaproteobacteria bacterium, assembly GCA_025356395.1. GTDB lineage: Bacteria > Pseudomonadota > Gammaproteobacteria > Burkholderiales > Burkholderiaceae_D > CAHJXF01. The sequence continues at coordinate 1,721 of JANXTA010000169.1, read as the reverse complement.
TGCGCACATTCCTGCGAAGGCTACAAGACGATCCCGCCGCGCTGCAGACCCTCGTTCACGGTGAGCGCGCGTCCGACGTGGCGCGCTACGAGCTGCCGACGTGGTGGGTGTCGCGCCTGCGCAGCGCCTATCCCGATCGCTGGGGCGACCTCGTGCGGACCTCGCTCGAGACGCCGCCCTTGGTCGTGCGCGTCAATCGGCGCAAGTCCACGCGCGATGCCTACCTCGCGCGACTTCAGGACGAGGCCATCGCGGCGACAGCGATCGGTTCCGACGCCGTGCGCTTCGAGCGGGCCTTGCCCGTGACCCGCATCCCGGGCTTCGCGGACGGCTGGGCCTCGGTGCAGGACGAAGCCGCCCAGCGCGCGGGGCCATTGCTCGATGTCGCCGACGGCATGCGCGTCCTCGACGCCTGCGCGGCGCCCGGCGGCAAGACGGGCCATCTGCTCGAGATCGCCGACCTCGACCTGACTGCGCTGGACTCGGATAGCGGCCGCCTCGCCCGCGTTCGCGACAACCTCGACCGCCTCGGCCTCGCCGCGCGCTGCATCACGGGCGACGCTGCGAAACCCGCGTCGTGGTGGGACGGGATCGGGTTCGATCGCATCCTTGCGGACGTGCCGTGTACCGCTTCGGGCATCCTCCGGCGTCATCCGGACATCCGCTGGCTGCGCCGCGAAAGCGACATCGCCGGACTGTCGCGAACGGCGCAACAGATCACCGCGGCGTTGTGGTCGATGCTGAACCCCGGTGGTAAATTGCTTCTCGTGACCTGCTCCGTATTTCCTGAAGAATCAGTGCGCCACGCCGACCTTTTCGCGGCGCGCCATGCGGATGCCGTGGTCCTGTCCGCGCCGGGCCAACTGCTCCCCGGCGGCATGGACACCTGCGGCGACCCTGGTTCCGGTCCCGCTGATCACGACGGTCTCTTCTTCGCGCTATTCGAAAAGATGCGCTGATGCGGTCCGGGATCGCAGGTCCTGCTTCCGCTCTTTCGTGTCGCATCGGCGCGGGGCTGCGCGCGTGGCATTCGTTCATCGCCCTGGTCCTGCTGCTGGGCATCGCCGTGGTCTCGAGCGGCACGGCGCGAGCGGCCGGTGACCGTATCGAGATCGAGCAGGCGGCCTTCGAGCTCAAGGACGACGGCTACTACTTCAATGGCGACTTCGATCTCGACCTGAAGCCGCGCGTCGCCGAGGCGCTCGACCGCGGCCTCACGCTGTACTTCGTCGTCGAGGTCGAGCTCACCCGTTCGCGCTGGTACTGGTTCGACGAGAAGGCCGTCAACGCCGCGCTGAACTATCGTGTCTCGTATCACGCCCTCACGCGGCAGTATCGAGTGGCCAGCGGCAACATGCAGATGATCTTCGCGACGCTCGGCGAGGCGATTGGGATGATGACGCACGTGCGCGACTGGAAGGTCGCCGAGCGCAATACGCTGCGTATCGGCGAGACCTATGCGGCCGCGGTCCGCATGCGCCTCGACACCACGCAGCTCCCGAAGCCGTTCCAGATCAACGCCATGACGAGCCGCGACTGGACGCTCGACTCGGACTGGAAGCGCTTCACCTACGAGCCGCGCTAGCTGTGATGTTGCAATAGGTTGTGCATCCGGAAGGTTCTGGGAGACTGGAGTTCTCGACGCCCCAAACCTTGCAGGAGATCGACCGGATCGCGGTGATGGAGGTGGCCCATGCTGCTCAAGCGGCTGGTATCAGCAT
>JANXTA010000133.1 GCA_025356395.1 Betaproteobacteria bacterium | reverse complement strand
CTCTCGAGTCGGCGCCGCACGTCGATCACTTCGGGCAGTGGGCCTTCGACCGCTCCGAGCGACTCGACGACGTTGCGCGCCTGCACGACCCGTCTGGCGGCATGGGCCTCGTGGCAGTCGTCATCAGTGCCGAGGGTGCGCACCGCGAACTCGAGAATTACGCGCTGGTCGCCGCCGTCACCAAGCAGCTCGCGACGCAATGCGGAATGCCGAGCCAGCCGCTGGACTCGCGGATCATCACGGAGAAGCGCGCGACCTTCGCCTGCACGCCGTCGCTGGTGCGGCCGGACATCACGACGCCGCATCCCCGCCTCGTGCTGGCCGGCGACTACGTCAGTGATGCGGATCCCCTGACCCACTACCCGGCGACCCTGGAGGCCGCAGTGATCAGCGGCCGTCGCGCCGCGGACCGGCTGATCGACACGCTGCGGCGTTGACGCTAGCTGCCGCGCAGGGCATCGAGCGCTTCGTCGATCCTGGACACGGCGATGATCTCCATGCCCTCGATCTTCGAGCCACGACCCTTCGGCGCGTTGGCGCTAGGCACTAGCGCCGTGCCGAAGCCCAGCTTCGCGGCTTCGCGCAGGCGCTCCTGACCGCGCGGCGCGGGACGGATCTCACCGGCGAGGCCGACCTCGCCGAAGACCACCATGCCGCGCGGCATTGGCTTGCCGCGGAGCGACGACTGGATCGCGCACAACACCGCGAGGTCCGCGGCGGGTTCGACGATCTTGACGCCGCCGACCGCGTTGACGAACACGTCCTGGTCGTAGCACGCGATGCCCGCATGTCGATGCAGGACAGCCAGCAGCAACGCGAGGCGGTTCTGATCGAGGCCGACCGAGAGACGGCGCGGGTTGGGGTTGTGCGCAGCGTCGACCAGTGCCTGGATCTCGACCAGCAGCGGCCGCGTACCTTCCTGCGTCACCAGCACACAGGAGCCCGGGACCGTCCCGCCCTTGCCGTCGGGTCCGTGCTGCGAGAGGAATAACGCGGAGGGATTCGCCACGCCCTTCAGCCCGCGCTCGGTCATCGCGAACACGCCAAGCTCGTTGATCGCGCCGAAGCGATTCTTGATCGCGCGCACCAGGCGATAGCTCGAGTGCGTATCGCCCTCGAAATACAACACCGTGTCGACGATGTGTTCGAGAACGCGTGGGCCGGCCAGCGTGCCCTCCTTCGTCACGTGGCCGACCAGGATGATCGTAGTGCCGAGCTGCTTCGCGATGCGGGTGAGCTGCGCCGCGCATTCGCGCACCTGCGCAACCGAACCCGGTGCCGACGTCAGGGCCTCCGAATAGAGCGTCTGGATCGAGTCGATCACGGCGACGTCGGGTCGCTCGGCCGTGATCGCTGCCTGGATCTTCTCGAGGTTAATCTCGGCCAGCAGGCGCAGCGCGGCGCCCCAACCGCTCTCCTCGCCGGCGAGCCGTCGCGCACGCAACGCGATCTGCGCGCCCGACTCCTCGCCGCTGACATAGAGCGTCTTCTTCTTGGTGGAGAGATGCGACAGAGCCTGCAGCAGCAGCGTCGACTTGCCGATGCCGGGGTCGCCGCCGATCAGCACGACCGCGCCTGCGACCAGCCCGCCGCCGAGCACCCGATCGAACTCCTCGATGCCGCTCGAGAAGCGCGGTACCTCGGACGTCGCGATGTCGGACAACGCGCGCACCGGCGTCGATGCCGCCAGTGCCGCGAAACGATGCGTGCCGGCCGGCGCCTCGGCCACTCCCTCGATCAACGTGTTCCACGCCTGGCAGTGCGGACACTGACCCTGCCACTTGGCCGTCTGACCGCCGCACTCGGCGCAGACATAGAGATTTTTCGGCTTGGCCATCTCAGTCGATCGTGATCATCGGCACGCGGGGTGCAATGGCGCAGAGCAGTTCGTAGCCAACCGTGCCGGCAGCCTGCGCGACCTCGTCGACGGGGACGTGGTCGCCCCACAGTTCGACCAGGCTGCCGACGGTGGCCTGCGGCACCGGCGTCAGATCCACCGTCAGCATATCCATGGAGACCCGACCAACCACGCGCGTCCGCACGCCGTCGACGGCGATCGGCGTGCCGTTAGGAGCCACTCTCGGATAGCCATCCGCGTAACCACAGGCCACGACGCCGATGCGCATCTCGCGCTCCGCCGCATAGCGATGACCATAGCCGACGGACTGGCCCGCCTGCAGCATCTGTGTCGCGATCAGTCGGCTCTCGAGCCGCATCGCGGGTCGCAGCCCGAACTCGGCAGCACTGCGGGTCGCGAACGGCGATGCGCCATAGATCATGATGCCCGGTCGCACCCAGTCGCGATGGGTCACGGGATGCGCGAGGACGGCTGCCGAGTTGGCCAACGAGACCTCGCCTTCGAGGCCTGCGGCGCCGCGTTCGAAGAGCGCCATCTGGTCGACGACGCCTTCGGGCCGATCGGCGTTGGCGAAGTGGGTCATCATCGTGATCGGTCCCACGGCGGCCACGGCCCGCAGTCGCTCATGCGCCCCGCGGAATCGCGCCGGGACGAAACCGAGCCGGTTCATGCCGGTGTTCATCTTCAGATACACGGCGACCGGTTCGACGAACTGTGCTGCTTCGAACATGGCGATCTGCTCGTTGTCGTGGACGGTCACCGTGACGCCGAGCCGCGCGGCCGCATCCAGGTCGGCGGGCTCGAAGCAGCCTTCGAGCAGCAGAATCGACTTCTGCCATCCGAGGTCGCGAAGCGTCTGGGCCGTTTCCGTCTCGAGGATCGCGATGCCATCGGCATGCTCGAACGCCAGCCTGCCATCGCCGAACGTGCGGACGAGTCCGTGACCATAGGCATCGGCTTTGAGCACGGCCCACACGCGAGAGCGGGAGGCGGTCTTGCGAACGATTTCGATGTTGTGCGCGATGGCACGGCGCGAGATCAGCGCCTGGATGGGTCTGGACACGTAGTAAAGGTCTTGATGGCCCCGTCGATGCTTCGACGTCGAGCGGGTTTGCACGCGCGGAACGTCATCATAAATCGAAGGCCATGGCCGTCGCTTCACCCGCTTGTACGAGCCGTTCGGCAGGAGGACCACCGGGAGATTCATGTTATAACCCAGCGCGCCGAGGGGACGACACGATCCCCGTCGCGGCGCACCCAGGGCCACCGGGTGCATCCAAGCCGCCATGCGCAGGGAATGAAATCTGACGCAGATTGCGGAACACGGACTGCGGCGCGCGAATCGCGGCAAAGCCTCATGCGATTCGATCAATCTGGAGATGGGCCTTACGGATGAAGCGTGGCTTCTACACCATCATGGCGGCGCAGTTTTTTTCGTCGCTTGCAGACAATGCTCTGCTCATCGCTGCGATATCACTGCTGATCGAGATCTCTGCACCGGAGTGGATGACTCCGTTGCTCAAGCTGTTCTTCGGCCTGTCGTATGTGTTGCTCGCTGCGTTCGTCGGCGCATTCGCGGATGCCTTGCCGAAGGGCCGGGTGATGTTCATCACGAACAGCATCAAGATTGTCGGCTGCCTGACGATGCTGTTCGGCGCGCATCCACTTGTCGCCTATGCCATCGTCGGTCTCGGGGCGGCGGCTTATTCGCCCGCCAAGTACGGGATCCTCACTGAACTCCTGCCCGCCGATGACCTCGTCAAGGCCAATGGCTGGATAGAAGGTCTGACGGTCGGCTCCATCATCATGGGTACGTTGCTGGGCGGGCAACTCGTCGGCCAGAAGCTGTCGACGATGATGCTGTCGCTCGATGTGCCCTTCATCGATACCGGCATCGACACGGCGCCCCAGGCGGCGATCACCGTCATCGCCGGTATCTACGCGATCGCCGCGCTGGTCAATCTGCGCATCCCCGATACCGGCGTCCGCTACGCCCACCAGGAACGCAATCCGGCACGGCTGATCATCGACTTCGCGCAATGCTTCACCACCCTGTGGCGCGACAAGCTGGGACAGATCTCGCTGGCCGTCACCACGCTGTTCTGGGGTGCGGGCGCGACGCTGCAGTTCATCGTGTTGCGCTGGGCCGGTTCGGCGCTCGGCCTCGACCTGACGCAAGGCGCCACGTTGCAGGCGGTGGTGGCGATCGGCATCGCGGTCGGCGCCGTGCTCGCGGCGCGGGTGCCGCTCAAGCGCGCGCTGTCGGTCCTGCCGGTGGGCGTCGCGATGGGCGTGCTGGTGATGGTGCTCGCGGTGTTCCACCGCGACAGTGTGCCCAATATCGTGCTCGAAGGCTTCGGCATGCAGGTGCCGCTGTATCTCATCGTCGCTAGTCTGCTGCTGACGATGATCGGGGCGCTTGCCGGTTTCTTCGTCGTGCCGATGAACGCTCTACTACAGCATCGTGGCCACGTCCTGATGAGTGCGGGCCATTCGATCGCCGTGCAGAACTTCAACGAGAACCTGTCGGTCCTGGCGATGCTGTGCGTCTACGCGGTGCTGGTGCGCTACGACCTCTCGGTGCCGAAGATCATCATCCTGTTCGGCATGTTCGTGGTCGGCTCGATGCTGCTGGTGATGCGCCGCCATCGCATGAACATGCGGCGCGCGGATCCGCTGACGCTGATCCGCGAGGGCCGGCACTGACCGCTCAAGCAGCCGTCACGCCAAGCTCTTCGTAGACTTCGCGCGCGAAGCACAGGTCGGCCCAGGCCTTGGCCTTCTCCTCGCCCGATCGCAGCAGGTATGCCGGGTGATAGGTCGCAACGAGCGGGATCTCGCGCCCTGCGATGGTCAGCGACAGCCTCTTGCCACGCAGGCGACTCATCGGCTGGTCGCCACCGAGCAACGCGGAACTCGCGACCTTGCCGACCACGAGGATCATGCGGGGAGCCAGCAGTTCGATCTGTCTTTCCAGATAGGGCCGGCAACTGGCGATCTCGCCCGGTGCCGGATCGCGATTGCCGGGAGGCCGGCACTTCAGGACGTTCGCGATGAAGACGTTGCGCGTCCGAGCGAGTCCGACCGCCACCAGCATCGCGTCGAGCAGCTTGCCCGCCTGCCCAACGAAGGGCTCGCCGCACGCATCCTCTTCCGCGCCCGGTGCTTCGCCGATGATCAGCCAGTCGGGACGCTGCACGCCGACGCCGAAGACGGTCTGGGTGCGCGTCCGTGACAGCTCGCAGGCCACGCAGCTCGTCACCTCGTCGCGCATCGGCTGCCAATCGAGCGTCGCGATGCGGATGGTGCGAGGAACCGACGTGTCGGACACGTGGGGTTCGTCCTGCGGCGCGACCCGATGGACCCAGACCGGCCCCAATCCCATCTCGTCGATCAGCCGCAGCCGTCGCGGATCGGACGACAACGTCAAACCGCGAGACGCATCACGATGGCGTCTTCCCTCGATTGATGATCCCGGTCGCTGGCTGGGTAGTAGCGACGACGCAGGCCATGTTCGCGAAAGCCATAGCGGCGATAGATGGCCAACGCGCGCAGGTTGGACGGACGGACTTCGAGGATCACGGAGGAGGCCTTGTGTTCGATCGCCAACGTGGCGGCCTTGCGCAGCAGATAGAGGCCGTGACCCAACCCTTGCGCATTCGATGCGACGCTGAGGTTGAGCAGGTGGGCCTCGTCGACGGCCGCCATCAGGACGAAGTAGCCGAGCAGCGGGCTGGGTCGCTCAGCGGCCGCTCGCAGGGTCCACGCGCAATAGCCGGCCATCAACGAATCGACGAAGTTGCCTTCGGTCCACGGCGCCGTGTAGATGGACTTCTCGATCGAGGCGACGGCAACGACATCGGAGAGTTGCATGGGGGCGAACGCGCGCGATGCATCGGCGTACGAGGCCTGGGATATGGGCTGAGCACTCATGAAAGCCGGGCCGCGCCAGGCGCCGCGGCTTGCAGGCGATCGCGTGCCAGTGCCTCGCGTTGGACCGTGGTGCGTGCAACGTCGTTGCGCACGTAGACCGGGCTCGCCAGCTCCGCTTTCACAAGGCGATCCTCGCGCACCGCGATGACGCCTAGTTGGGCAACTTCCACCGCGTCGGCCGCTTGCCGCGTCACGACTCGGCCGACCAGCCCATCGAGCAAGGCTCCGTGCAACGTCCATGCATTGCCGCAACCGATGCCGATGGGCCGGTGGACTTCGAGCGCGTCGCACATCGCCTGCGGGCTGGCCAGGGTGGTTTCGACGATCGTCCGCGACCAGCTACCGGCGCGCTCGATCAGGGTCCAGTAGATCTCCCCCATCCGCGCGTCCTGCGCGACGAGGATACGCGACGGCTCGGTGGGGTCGATGGCGGCCACCGAATGCGCGATGGCGCTCAGCGTTCCGACCGGCGCGATCCGAAGCGATGAGCCGAACGCGAGGCCCTGCGCAACAGCGCATCCCACGCGCAAGCCCGTGAACGAACCGGGGCCCACCGAGAAGGCGATCGCGTCGCAGTCAACGAGCGTGACCGCAGCATCACCCAGCACGGCCTCGATCATCGCCAGCAGATGGTTCGAATGCGCGCTTCCGACCTCGGCGCGGCGAACGCGGCAATCGGTTCCGTGCAGCAGCGCGGCCGAGCACCAGAAACCTGAAGTATCGATCCCGAGAACGACGGGTGACATGACGACCGGATTAACCGACGGGAGCAAGAGGGAGTCAAAGCCCGGCCCTCAAAGCCGGCTTCAAGTCATCAGTCTAATGGATCGGACTTGTACTTCGTGTTGTAGAAGATCGATGACCTACAGTCGCGAACGACTCCAGGCTTGTTCGCGGCCGCCGTTGTCTATTCGCAACAGAATCGCCGTGCAAAGTCAATCCGTCGACGGAAATGGGAGTTGCGGTGCGCGCTACCCTAAATCACGTCCAGCGATGCTGTTATAAGCTGCAAGGCGAGACTTGCGTTTGGCCATCCGCCCTGCATCGATTGGCCGGCCGATAGGTCTTTGCGTTTCAGTAGTCGACCAGTGCGGAACCGCCACCGACAGACGCCAGTTCTGCATTGCCGACGAAAGCGTATTGGATCTCATCTTCGGTTTGGATGGTTTCGGCGTTTTGCAGTTCGATGTTCATCAGGTGCTCCGGTTTGTGTTGACGACGTTATGGCGATGCAACTGGTCAAAGAATAAGGTAGCAAGCTTCGATTAGTCGATTCATGAACAACACTTCTTGCGGTGATTTGTTTTTAAATAACGGTGAGCGCCTGGCGCTCCCTTCGATCACGCTGGGCCGCTCCACACCGGAGACCTTCGCGGGCATCGCCGAGGCCTTGTCCGAAGCGACATCCGAGTTCGATCCTGAGCGTCGCCTCGACGTCGATCACCTGTCCGCTGTCGTGATCCATTGGACAGACGACGACCATGCCGAAGAGCGCTGTGCGCTGCTCTCGCGCTCCTGCTTCTATTACCAGCGCATCGGCTGCAGCTTCGACGGCATTCCTCGCGGCAAGGTGGCACGCGATCTCGCTCGCGATCACGGCCTCAAGAATCTGGAGCGTCGTGCCTGCAATGTCCTGAGCGGCGTCTACCTCGACAGCGCCAACTTTGAAGAAGCCTGCAAGTGCCTCGAACGCACGCTGGTTCTTGCGCGTGAGCTCGGCGATCCGTTTTTCGAGTCGGTTGCCTACTCGACGACCGGCGCACTCTTGAAAGAGATGGGGTGCTACATCGACGCGCTGGCGATGATCGATCGTTCGCTCTGCCCCGATATCCCGACGCGCGAAGGCGAGCATGTCCGTTTCGCGAGTGCAACGAACGGCTTGTTCTGTGCGTATCGCCTTCGCAACGAAGAAGCAGCGTTGCGCTACATGACCATCGCTGCCGGTGCAGCCGAGAATCCGCTGATCGACGCCGTCTCTCGCGCCGCATTCGAATACAACCGCGCGATCTACTTGCTGGCGCGCGACGACAATGAGACCGCCGAAATGCTGATCGACGCGGCAGTCGTGCGCAGCGCGACGGTTCGCAACGCGCGAGTCGAGATCCTCCTCGCCACGGCTGCCGCGTTGTGCGACTGGGCCAGTCGCGTGCCGGAGCGCGAGGTCGCCGCGCGCAAGAAGCTGCGCGAGCTCTATCACCGCAGCCGCCAGACCCACCTCTATCACGATGACGTGCTACGGGCCCTGATGCAGGTCTACAGCCGCGCCACATCGCGCGACGACAC
>JANXTA010000130.1 GCA_025356395.1 Betaproteobacteria bacterium | reverse complement strand
CCTCGGCAAGCACGTCCTCGATCAGCTTCACCGTCTGGAGGCGTTCGGTCAAAACGAACTGGGAGCGCTGCTTGTCCATCAGGTCCTCGAGCTTCGGGTCGTTCACGTCGCTGAGGTTGATGCGGCCGCGCTTCGGCTTCATCGTGAAGCGTTCGGTGATGAAGTCGAGCCAGTAGCCGACGGCGCGCGGGCTGTGGCCCATGCCCTCGTACTGCCCCTGGTAGGTCGTGCTGATGTACTGAGCGTACGGGGCCTGCTGGTCCTTGATGTTGATGCCGATCTCTTTGAGTTGGGCCTGCTGGAGCGTCGCGAGATCGACGTAAGCCTGCGTGTAGATGGCCGCGTCGGCGTGGTCCCAGGTCGTGCTGATGTTCTCCTGGCCGGCACTGCGGATCAGTTGCGTCGCGGTGCCACTGAACAGCGGCAGGTGGCGGACGGATGCGACGAACACCTCGATGGCGTCAGCCGACCGCTCGGTGCGGGTGGTCCGGATCTCGCGAGCGGTATGTCGGCGGCGCTCTTCGGCAGCGCGCATCATCGCCGGCAGTGCGTCGTGGACGAGCGCCGATGGATCGATCGCGATGGCCTGCGTCGGCGCACGCGGAGGCGGAGAGCCCCGCCCCCAACGCTTCGCCGTGTCGAGGACACGCCTGCCGATTCCGCCAAAGCTCATTTCAGGTCATCAACCGAGGGTGATGTGCACGATTGCAGCGGGCAGGCTCACCGTGAAGACGAGCCCTGATCCCCTATCGACAGTTGGGCGAATAACTGTGCAAAACGTCAGGCGCGAGGCGCCTTGGCGGCGCGCATCCAGCCGAGACCTGTCGTCGTGCCGCCGACCTGAGTACCGAGCCGAGGCCGATACTCGCAGCCGACCCAGCCGTCCCATCCGCAAGCGGCCGAAACCTCGTCGATCACGTCGAGGAGATACCCGTAGTTCAGCTCGCCGAGATCGGGCTCGTGCCGTTGGGGAACACCCGCGATCTGCAGGTGACCGACACGACCCGTCGGCAGGTACTCGCGTAGCTTCATCGCGACGTCGCCTTCGACGATCTGGCAGTGATAGAGGTCCATCTGCACCTTGAGGTTGGCTGCGCCGACGGCCTGCACGATGCGATGCGCCTCGTCCTGGCGGTTGAGGAAGAAGCGCGGGATGTCGCGCGTGTTGATGGGTTCGATCAGCACGTCGCGACCGCCTGCGGCTTGTGCGGCCCACGCGAGATTGGACGCATAGGTCGCCTGCAGCAGCGCGCGGTCCGCACCGTCCGGCGCCAACCCGGCCATGACGTGGATACGCGGGCAGGCGAGCGCGTCGGCAAAGCGCAGCGCGTCGTCGATGCCGCGGCGGAAGTCGTCCTCGCGTCCGGGCAGGCAGGCCACGCCGCGCTCGCCGGCGTCCCAGTCGCCGGGCGGTGCGTTGAACAGCACCTGGCGCAGCCCGTGGTCGGCCAGCCGCGCAGCGATCACGGCCGGCTCGTAGGCGTAGGGGAAGAGGTACTCGACGGCCTCGAAGCCGTCCACCGCGGCCGCAGTGAAGCGATCGAGGAAGTCGTGCTCGGGATACAGCATCGAGAGATTGACGGCGAAGCGGGGCATGGTCGTCCTGTGACGGTCACCAGCGCGCGCCGAAATGCGTGCGCAGGTCTTCGATGTGGTCGGGGTCGAGCGGTGTGGGCTTGGCGATCGACCAGAGCCGCGCAGTCTCTTCGAGTTCCTCGAGCACCGCGCTCGCTTCGGCCGGAGACGCGTGCCACACGACCGGGCCCAGCCGGTCCAGCAGCACCGCGCGGATCGGTATGCCGCGGTCGCGTTGCATCGTGATCTTCGACGCGACGGCGTCGGCCGCGGCCGGATCGCCAGGCAGGCGATACGCGATCAAGGGCACGTGGCCGACCTTCATCACGAAGTAGGGCGTGATCGGCGGCAGCACGTCGTCGACCTGCCACACGCCGGCCAGCGTCAACGCGACGCAGTGGGTGGCATGGGTGTGGACGACGCAGCGCGCCTCGGGGTCGGCTTCGTAGATGCGGCGATGGAGCGCCAGCGTCTTCGAGGCGCGGTCGCCCGAGATCTGCTTTCCATCGTGGTCGACCTCCGCGAGTCGCGCCGGCTCGAGGCTACCGAGGCAGGCGTCGGTCGGCGTGATGAGGTAGCCAGTCTCGGTCCGCACGCTGATGTTGCCGGCCGTCGCATGCGCGTAGCCGCGCGCGAACAGCGACGCGCCGACGCGACAGATCGCGTCGCGCAAGGCCGCGCTCATCGCGGCCCTTCGAGCATGTCGAAGGCCTGCATGAAGAAGTCGGGCCCGCCGAAGTTGCCGGACTTCAAGGCGACGTGCAGCGTCGCACCGCCGCCGACCGGAGACCGCGCAGAGGTCCAAGGCACGCCCGGCGCGATCTGCGGCCCGATCGCCAGTTGCCGGATGCCGAGAGCCTGCACGACGGCCCCCGAGGTCTCGCCACCCGCCACCACGAGAACGCGCACGCCGCGTTCCACCAAGCCGCTCGCGATGCGAGCGAGTGCTTCCTCCACCAGGGCGCCGGCGCGCTGCGCGCCGAGCTTCGCCTGCACGGTGGCGACGGCCTCGGGCGCCGCCGTCGCATAGACCAACAGGGGCCCTTTCGGCAGCAGGGGCCGAGCCCAGCGCAGCACGTCGCCGACCACGTCGCCGTCGCTCGCGAGCGCCAGCGGGTCGATCGCGAAGGCAGGACCGCCGGCCGCGACGAACTGCGTCACCTGCGCGTTGGTCGCCGACGAACAGCTTCCGGAGATCACGGCACGCCAGCCGCTCGCGAGCGGCAGCGCATCCGTCGGCACATCCGTGCCGAGTTCGCCGGTCGCCTGCCAGTTCTGGGGCAGCCCGATCGCGATGCCGGAGCCGGCCGTCACCAGTCGCATGCCGGCCAGAGCCGGGCCGATCTTCATCAGGTCGTCGTTCGAGATCGCGTCGAGCACCGCGATGCCGACGCCGTCGGCGCGCAACGCCGCGCAGCGTTCGACGATGGCCGCGGACCCGCGCGCGACCACGTCGTAGGGCACGAGGCCGACCTTGCGCCGGGTCTGCGGCTGCAGCACGCGGACCAGGTTGGCGTCGGTCATCGGCGTCAGCGGGTGATGCCGCATCGGGCTGTCACCAAGCAACTGCTCGCCGACGAAGAGATGCCCCTTGAACACGGTCCGCTGGTTCTCGGGGAATGCGGGGCAGGCGATCGTGAAGTCTTCGTTCATGGCATCGAGCAGCGCATCGATCACCGGGCCGATGTTGCCCTCGGCCGTCGAGTCGAAGGTCGAGCAGTACTTGAAGTAGACCTGCTGCACACCGGCGTCGAGCAGCCAGTGCAGGGCCGCGAGCGACTGCGCGACGGCTTCAGCCGGCGCGATGGTGCGCGACTTCAACGCGACGACGACGGCATCGACATTCACGTCGAGCGGACCATCGGGTACGCCGATGGTCTGGATCGTGCGCATCCCGGCACGGACGAGGTTGTTCGCGAGATCGGTCGCGCCGGTGAAGTCGTCGGCGACGCAGCCCAGCAACGGTCGCGTCGCCGTCACGGCTTCACCGGCAACGTGATGCCCGGAAAGATCTTAATGACGGCCGAATCGTCCTCGCGGCCATGACCCGACGACGAGGCCTGCATGAACATCTGGTGCGCGGTCGCCGACAGCGGCAACGGAAACTTCGTGGCGCGCGCGGTATCGAGCACCAGACCCAGATCCTTGACGAAGATGTCGACGGCCGACAGCGGCGTGTAGTCGCCGGCCAGCACGTGCGCCATGCGGTTCTCGAACATCCAGCTGTTGCCCGCGCTGTGCGTGATGACCTCGTAGAGATCCTTCGCATCGACGCCTTCGCGCAGGCCCAGCGCCATCGCTTCGGCCGCGGCCGCGATGTGCACCCCGGCGAGCAGCTGGTTGATGATCTTCACCTTGCTGCCGTTGCCGGCCGAATCGCCGAGCCGATAGACCTTGGCCGCCATCGCGTCGAGCACACCGTCGGCCTTCGCGTAGGCCGCGGGTCTTCCGGCGGTCATCATCGTCATCTGGCCAGACGCGGCCTTGGCAGCCCCGCCCGAGATCGGCGCATCGAGATACAGGATGTCCATCGCGGCGAGCCGTGCCTCGAGCGCGACCGACCAGGCCGGATCGACGGTCGAGCACATCACGAACAGATTACCGGGCTTCATCGAAGCGGCGGCTCCGTCGGCACCGAACAGCACGGCCTCGGTCTGCGCGGCATTGACGACCACGCCGACCAGCACGTCACAGTGCGTCGCCAGTTCGGCGGGACTCGCGCACGCCACGCCGCCTTCGGCCGCGAAGGCCGTGGCGGCTTCGAGGCGGACGTCGCAGGCATGGACCACGTAGCCTGCGCGGCGCAGCGACTGGGCGATGCCGAGTCCCATGGCCCCGAGGCCGATGACGCCGATGGGCGTGCTCATGAACCGTCCTTTTCTCTCATCAATAGGTGGCGCGGCCACCGGACAGGTCGAACACGGCGCCGGTCGAGAACGAGCAGTCCTCCGACGCGAGCCACGCGACCATCGCAGCCGCTTCGTCGACCTCGACGAAGCGGCCCATCGGGATTTTCGCCAGCATGAAGTCGATGTGCGCCTGCGTCATCGTCGCGAACAGCGCGGTCTTCGCGGCCGCGGGCGAGACCGCGTTGACCAGCACGCCCTTCGTCGCCAACTCCTTGCCGAGCGACTTGGTGAGCGCGATCAACGCGGCCTTCGACGCGCTGTAGTGCGATGCGTTGGGGTTGCCTTCCTTGCCGGCCACCGATGCGATGTTGATGATGCGGCCGTAACCGTTGCCGATCATGTGCGGCACCAGCGCGCGGCACACCAGGTAAGGCGCCACGAGATTGACCTCGATCACGCGCCGCCAGACCTCGGGCGCGAGCTCCCAGGTCGGCGCGTTGCCGCCCGTGATGCCGGCGTTGTTGACCAGGATGTCGATCCGCCCGCGCGACGCGATCGCCGCTTCGGTCGCTGCGGCGACCGAGACCTCGTCGGTGAGTTCGACGACCCCGGTGTCGACGATGCCTTCGGACGAGAGAGTCGCCGCAGCCTTGGCCAGCAACGTCGCGTCGATGTCCCACAGCACGACGGCCGCGCCCGAGGCCAGAAGCCGCTCGGCGATCGCGTAGCCGATGCCCTGCGCGCCGCCAGTGACGATCGCGCTGCGACCGGCGAGATCGATGCTGTTCAACGCGTCATCCCCTTGAGCGCTTCGGGCGACGCCGAACAGTCGGCGATGTATTGCCGGATGATGCAGTCGAAGTCCGCGTCTGCATGCAGACCGAGATGCGCCGCGCGCTCGGCCGTGGTGCCGGCCGGCCAGTTCGCCACGATTCCGGCGACCCGCGCATCGGGGACGAAGCGCACGCGATCGCGCACGGCCTTGCCGGCCACGCGCTCGAGCGCGTCGAGCATGTCGGACACGCGCGCATTGACCGCCGGCAGGTTGAGCGCGAGGCGACCGACGAACTGCTCGCGGCTCGCTTCGTAGACCGCGATCAGCCCTTCGATGGTCCGTGCCGGAGAGGTCAGCGGATGCGAGGTCGACGGGTCCACCGGACAGATCGCCTCGACCCCCGCGAGCGGCTCGCGGATGATCCCCGAGAAGAACGATGACGCGGCGCCGTTGGGCTTGCCGGGGCGCACGGTCACGGTCATCAGCCGCGCGGCGCGACCGTCGATGTAGCCCTTCCGCGTGTAGTCGGCGATCAGCGACTCGCAGATCAGCTTGTGCGTGCCGTACGAGGTCTGCGGCGCAGGCAGCGTGGTGTCGCCGACCAGTGCCGGCAGCGGTGCCGACGGGTCCGGCCCGAACACCGCGACCGAGCTCGCGAACACCAGTCGCGCGGGCTGCGCACCCGCTGCGGTCGCGATGCGCAACGCGTCGAGCAGCGCACGCGTCGTGTCCAGGTTCGAGCGCAGGCCGAGCTCGAAGTCGTCCTCGCATTCGCCCGAAACGGCCGAGGCGAGATGGAAGACGCCGTCGAAGCGATCGCCGGTGAAGGACGCGCACTGCGACAGCAGCGCACCGACGCGCGACTCGACGCGGGGATCGGCCGCGAGCGTCAGGTCGGGTTCGACCTGGTCGACCAGCACGAGACGATCGATTCGTTTGCTACCGATCGTTCCCTTCGCGAGCAGCGCCTGCGAAAGACGGCGGCCGATGAAGCCGCTCGCACCGGTAATCAACAGTTTCATCGGAGGGCCTTGTGTGGAGTGATCGGTGACGACGTGGGGAACGCAATTTATTGCGTCGACCGTGAATCCGCAAGCCAACGCGGTCCGCAGGCTTGGACATCGACGCGCGTCGAAGGTGCTTGTTGCATCGCGTCGAAGGGTTTGCCCGGTAGCGCCGCCGCATCGCAATGTCGATACTTCGCGGCTTCGCCCGGCGTCTTCGCCGGCCACCGCCTCTCCCTCGAAGCGTTCCATGGCAAGCGTCACGATCCAGTCGGTCAAGAAGAACTTCGGCGATACCGCGATCCTTCACGGCATCGACATCGACATCGCAGACGGTTCGTTCACCGTGCTGGTCGGACCGTCCGGCTGCGGCAAGTCGACGCTGCTGCGGATGATCGCCGGCCTCGAGGAGATCACCGACGGCGAGATCCGCATCGGCACCAAGCGCGTCAACGATCTGCCGCCGAAGGAACGCGACATCGCGATGGTGTTCCAGAACTACGCGTTGTACCCGCACATGACGGTGGGCAAGAACATGGCCTTCTCGCTGATGCTCGCGAAGGAGGACCAGGCGACCATCGCGACCAAGGTGGGACGCGCCGCCGAGATCCTCGCGCTCACGCCACTGCTCGATCGCTATCCGCGCCAGCTCTCGGGCGGGCAGCGCCAGCGCGTCGCGATGGGCCGCGCGATCGTCCGCGATCCGCAGGTGTTCCTGTTCGACGAGCCGCTGTCCAACCTCGACGCCAAGCTGCGCGTCGCCATGCGCAGCGAGATCAAGGAACTGCACCAGCGCCTGAAGACGACCTCGGTGTACGTCACGCACGACCAGATCGAAGCGATGACGATGGGCGACAAGATCGTCGTGATGCGCGAAGGGCACATCGAACAGACCGGCAGCCCGCTCGAGCTCTACGACACGCCGGCCAACCAGTTCGTGGCCGGCTTCATCGGCTCGCCGTCAATGAACTTCCTGCCCGGCAAGCTGCGGCGCACGGCCGACGGCGCGCAGGTCGAGCTTGCAGACGGCACGCGCGTGAACGCGCCCGCACACGCCGGCGGCAGCGACGGCCAGCCGGTGATCCTCGGCACGCGTCCCGAACACCTGACACTCGCGGCCGATGGCATCCCGTCGACCGTGATTGTCGTCGAGCCGACCGGCGCCGACACCTTCGTCGCCTGTCGCCACGGCATCACCTACCTGTCGGCCGTGTTCCGCGAGCGTCACGATTTCGCGCCCGACAGCACGATCCATCTGCAGCCCGACGTCGAGCGGGCGCATCTGTTCGACGCAGCGACGGGACAGCGACTCGCTGCCTGAAACGCTGACCTTTTTTTTCCCATGAGAGACACCGAGGAGACAACCCGATGAGCTCGTTCGATCGCCGCAAGTTCCTGGAAGGCTCGGCCGGCGTCGCCGTCGCCGCAACGCTCGGCACCGGAGGCGCGTTGTGGTCGCGCGTCGCGAGTGCGCAGACGGCGACGCTGAACCTCAAGACCGAGAAGGACGCGAAGCTGCGCGTGCTGCGCTGGAGCCGCTTCGTGCAGGGCGACATCGACGCCTACATGGTCAACGTCAAGAAGTTCACCGAGAAGACCGGCATCGAGGTGCGGGTCGACAACGAGGGCTGGGAAGACGTGCGGCCGAAGGCGGCCGTCGCCGCGAACACCGGCGCGGGGCCCGACATCATCCTCGGCACCAACGACGACGCGAACCTGTATCCGGACAAGCTGCTCGACGTGACCGACGTGGCCGAGTATCTCGGCAAGAAGTACGGCGGCTGGTTCGCGGGCGGCGAGCAAATGTGCCGGCCCGACGGCAAGCACTGGATCGCGCTGCCGCTCGGTGCATCCGGGACGCTGATGGTCTATCGCGAGAGCCTGATCAAGGCCGTAGGTTTCGACACGTTCCCGAAGACCACCGACGACTTCCTGAAGATGATGAAGGCGCTGAAGGAGAAGGGCACGCCCGGTGGCATGGCACTCGGCAACGCGACCGGCGACGGCCTGTGGTGCAACTGGCTGGTGTGGGCCTTCGGCGGCAAGATGGTCGACACCAACAACAAGGTCGTGATCGACAGCCCCGAGACGGCGAAGGCGCTGGAGTACGGCAAGGAGCTCTACGCGACCTTCGTGCCCGGCACGCTGTCGTGGCTGGACCCGAACAACAACAAGGCCTTCCTCGACGGGCAGATCTCGGTCACCAACAACGGCATCTCGATCTACTACGCCGCGAAGAACGCGACCGATCCGAAGGTCAAGGAGCTGCAGGCCGACATCAACCACTCGGTGTTCCCGGTGGGTCCGGTGGGCGTCCCGACCGAGTCGCACCTGTTCTTCAACCAGATGATCATGAAGTACACGAAGTACCCGAACGCCGCGAAAGCGTTCCTGACCTTCATGATGGAACAGGAGCAGTACGACCCGTGGCAGACCGGTGCGAGCGGCTATATCGCGCCGGCTCTGGCGGCCTACACGAAGGGTGCCGTGTGGTCGTCGGATCCGAAGAACACGCCTTACCGCGACTCGGTGAAGAACTACCGGCCCGCGGGCTACGCCGGCAAGCTCGGCTACGCGTCCGCGGGTGCAGCGGCGGACTTCATCATGGTCAACATGGTGGCCGAGGCGGTGAGCGGCTCGAAGACGCCGAAGGAAGCGATGGAGCGCGCGCAGAAGCGGGCGGAGCGGTATTACAAAGTCTGATATCCAGGACACCTGCGGTGCCTGGATATCTCGTCTCGTTCGAGCGTCATGCTGTCGCATGACGCTCAACTCGATGTTGCTCTCGCATGCTTGATCGTCTCTCCAACAATCGCAACGCCCTCGGCCTGCTATTCATGCTGCCGACCGCGTTGCTGCTCATCGTCTTTCTCACCTATCCGCTCGGCCTCGGGGTCTGGCTGGGGTTCACCGACACCAAGGTCGGACGTCCCGGCGAGTGGGTCGGCTTCGAGAACTACGAGTACCTGTGGTCCGACAGCGTCGTGCGTCTCGCACTGTTCAACACGCTGTTCTATACCGGCATCGCGTCGGTCCTGAAGTTCGTGCTCGGCCTCTGGCTCGCGCTGCTGCTGAACCGCAACGTGCGCTTCAAGACCTTCTTTCGCGCCGTCATCCTGCTGCCCTACATCGTCCCGACTGCGCTATCGGCCATCGCGTTCTGGTGGATCTACGACTCGCAGTTCTCGATCATCAGTTGGGCGCTGGTGAAGATTGGAATCATCGACCAGTACATCGACTTCCTCGGCACACCGTGGAACGCGCGCTTCGCGGTGATCGCCGCCAACGTGTGGCGCGGCGTGCCGTTCGTCGCAATCACGCTGCTCGCCGGACTGCAGACCATCTCGCCCAGTTACTACGAGGCCTCGGCGATCGACGGCGCGTCACGCTGGCAGCAGTTCCGCCACGTCACGCTGCCGCTGCTGACGCCGATCATCGCGGTCGTGATGACCTTCTCCGTGCTGTTCACGTTCACCGACTTCCAGCTGATCTACGTCATCACGCGCGGCGGCCCGTTGAACGCGACCCACCTGATGGCGACGCTCGCGTTCCAGCGCGCGATCAACGGCGGCGCGCTCGGTGAAGGCGCGGCAATCTCGATCGCGATGGTGCCGTTCCTGCTCGCGGCGATCATGATCAGCTTCTTTGGCCTGCAACGACGCAAGTGGCAACAGGGCGGAGGCGACAAGTGAAGAAGGCCGTCGACAACACGGACACCGTCGGCATGGGTTTCCTCGACACGCGGCTGCGGCGGTTCGCCACCGCGTACCTGCCGATCGGCATCTTCCTGATCGTGCTGCTGTTCCCGTTCTACTGGATGGCGATCACCGCGGTGAAGCCCGATGCCGAGTTGCTGTCGCGCGCCGGCAATCCGTTCTGGGTCATCAATCCCACCCTCGCACACTTCCACACGCTGCTGTTCAAGACCGAGTTCCCCGCGTGGATGTGGAACACCGTGCTGGTGTCGGTGATCGCCACCGCGTTCTCGCTGGCGGCGTCGGTGCTTGCGGCCTACTCCATCGAGCGGCTGCGCTTTAAGGGCGCCAAGCACGTCGGCCTCGGCATCTTCCTCGCGTACTTGGTGCCGCCGACGATCCTCTTCATCCCGCTGGCCAACGTCGTCTTCAAGCTCGGGCTGTTCGACTCGCGGATGGCGCTGATCCTCACTTACCCAACCTTCCTGATCCCGTTCTGCACGTGGCTGCTGATGGGCTACTTCCGCTCGATCCCATTCGAGCTCGAGGAGTGCGCGCTGATCGACGGGGCGAGTCGCTGGCAGATCCTGACCAAGATCGTGCTGCCGCTCGCGGTCCCCGGCCTGATCTCGGCCGGCATCTTCGCGTTCACGCTGTCGTGGAACGAGTTCATCTACGCGCTCACCTTCATCTCGTCATCCGAGTCCAAGACGATGCCGGTCGGTGTCATCACCGAACTCGTGCAGGGCGACGTCTACCAATGGGGGCCATTGATGGCCGGTGCGCTGTTCGGCTCGCTGCCGGTCGCGTTCGTGTACTCGTTCTTCGTCGAGTACTACGTCTCGGGAATGACGGGATCGGTCAAGGAGTGAGCGTCGAAAAGCAGTACCGAGAAATGGTACCGTCAAGGAATGATGACAAAGCATCAACGCACGCTGACGCTGATCTTCACGCACCCCACGAGCGCGAACGTTCAGCGGCGCCACATCGAAGGGCTCTTCATCGAGTTGGGCGGCATAGCCAGCGAACGCGAAGGCAGTCGCGTGGCGGTCGTCCTGTTCGACGAAGTTCGGGTGTTCCATCGTCCGCATTCTTCTCCCGCTACCGACAAGGGTGCCGTGGCTGCGATCAGCAAGTGACTGGAGCAACACGGAGTCGGAACATGAACCTCAGACGGTGCACGACCATCACGCCAGGATCGACTACGACCCCGAGCTGGACATGTTTCGCGGAGAGATCCCCGGACTCAGCGGCGGTGCCGATTTCTATGGCAAGAATCCCAGGGAACTCCGCATCGAGTTCCGGAAGTCATTGAAGGTCTTCCTCGACGTGTGCCGCGAGCAGGGGATCGAGCCGCGACGTCGCTTCTCGGGCATGTTCAATCTGCGCATCACGCCCGAGCTTCACGAGAAGCTCGCGATCACCGCCCAGGCGCAGGGCAAGAGCATCAATACGCTGGCCCAGGAAGCGTTGCTGGAACGCGTCTCTTCGTAGATCGCTTCAGGAAACGGAAGGCAGGTCGTGGACGAGAACAAGAAACCGAAGCGCAGGCCCGAAGATCTCCGCAGCCAGCAGTGGTTCGGCCGCCAGGATCGCGACGGCTTCAACTATCGCAGCTGGGTCAAGGGTAAGGGCGTCCCGCACGACCAGTTCGACGGCCGGCCGGTGGTCGGCATCTGCAACACGTTCAGCGAACTGACGCCGTGCAACTCGCACTTCAGGACGCTCGCCGAGCAGGTCAAGATCGGCGTCTACGAGGCGGGTGGCTTCCCGCTCGAGTTCCCTGTCATGTCGCTCGGCGAGACGCTGCTGCGACCCACAGCGATGCTGTATCGAAACCTCGCGAGCATGGACGTCGAGGAGTCGATCCGCGGCAACCCGCTCGACGGTGTCGTGCTGCTGATGGGCTGCGACAAGACCACGCCGTCGCTGGTGATGGGCGCGGCCAGCGCCGACCTGCCGACCATCGGCGTGTCGGGTGGGCCGATGCTCAACGGCAAGTGGCGCGGCACCGAGCTCGGCTCGGGCACCGGCGTGTGGAGCATGAGCGAGCAGGTGCGCGCCGGCACGCTCAAGCTCGAACAGTTCTTCGACGCCGAAAGCTGCATGCATCGCAGCCATGGACACTGCATGACGATGGGCACCGCGAGCACGATGGCCTGCATGGTCGAGGCGCTTGGTCTCGGGCTGCCCGGCAACGCCGCGTATCCCGCAGTCGACGGTCGCCGCAACGTGCTGGCGCGCATGGCCGGCCGGCGCATCGTCGACATGGTCCACGAGGACCAGGTGCTGTCGACGCTGCTGACCCGCGAAGCCTTCGAGAACGCAATCGTCACGCTCGCCGCGATCGGCGGCTCTACCAACGCGGTGATCCACCTGATCGCGATCGCCGGTCGGCTCGGCGTCAAGCTCCGCATCGACGACTTCGACCGCCTGGGCAGCAAACTGCCGTGCCTGGTCAACCTGCAGCCCTCGGGCACGCACCTGATGGAAGACTTCTGCTACGCGGGTGGCCTGCCGGTGGTGATGAAGGAGATGGCGTCGCTGCTGCATCTCGACGTCGTCACCGCCAACGGCTTGACGCTGCGCGACAACCTCGCCGACGCGGAGAACTTCAACGCCGAGGTCATCAGGCCTTTCGCCGAACCGTTCAAGAGCAACGCCGGCATCGCGGTGCTGCGCGGCAACCTCGCGCCGCGCGGCGCGATCATCAAGCCGAGTGCCGCGACGCCGGCGCTGATGGTCCATCGCGGTCGCGCGGTGGTGTTCGACACCATCGAGGAGTTCCATCGCCGCATCGACGACGAGGACCTCGACATCGACGAGACCTGCGTGATGGTGCTGCGCAACTGCGGGCCGAAGGGCTACCCCGGCATGGCGGAGGTCGGCAACATGCCGCTGCCGCCGAAGGTTCTGCGCAAGGGCATCACCGACATGGTCCGCATCAGCGATGCGCGGATGAGCGGCACGGCTTACGGCACCGTGGTGCTGCACACGGCGCCCGAAGCGGCCGCCGGTGGGCCGCTGGCCGCGGTGCGTACCGGCGACTTCATCGAGCTCGACGTTCCGAACCGCAGGTTGCATCTCGACATCTCCGACACCGAACTGGCGGCGCGGCTGAAGGAATGGCGCGCTCCGGCACCGCCGCTCGCGAGCGGCTACTGGAAGCTCTACGTCGATCACGTGACGCAGGCCGACGAGGGCGCCGACCTGGACTTCCTGGTCGGACATCGCGGCGCGTTCGTGCCCCGCGACAATCACTGACATGGCCCATCGACTGCAAAACAAGACGGCACTGATCACCGCGGCCGGGCAAGGCATGGGCCGCGCCGGCGTGCTCGCGTTCGTGCGCGAAGGCGCGACGGTGATCGCGACCGACCTGCGCGCCGACCTGCTCACCACGTTCGATGGGGTGGCCGGCGTGACGACACGCGTCCTCGACGTGCTCGACGATGCAGCTGTGGCGTCGGCCATCGATGCGATCGGCGCGGTCGACGTCCTGTTCAACTGCGCGGGCTGGGTGCATCAGGGCAGCCTGCTCGACTGCAGCATCGCCGACTGGGACCGCAGCTTCGACCTCAACGTCCGCGCGATGTTCGTCGTCACGAAGGCGATGCTGCCGAAGATGATCGAGCGTGGCGGCGGCACCATCGTCAACATGGCTTCGGTGCTGGGCGCGCACAAGGCGGCACCGAACCGCCTGGCGTATGCCGCCAGCAAGGCCGCGGTGGTGGGCTTCACGCGGGCCATCGCGCTCGATCACGTCAGGCAAGGTATCCGCTGCAACTGCGTGTGTCCGGGCACGGTCGACACGCCGTCGCTCGACGAGCGCATCCACGCCTTCGCCGACCCCGTGCAGGCGCGCAAGGACTTCGTCGCGCGCCAGCCGCTGGGTCGCCTCGCCACCGCTGAGGAACTTGCGGAGACCTTCGTCTTCCTCGCGTCCGACGAGTCGTCGTTCACCACCGGCCAGGCACTCTTCGCCGACGGTGGCATGTCGCTCTAGACCCACTCCCCCTCTCACGCAAAGATCCGCATGAAACTCCTGCGCCATGGCCCGATGGGCCACGAAAAGCCCGGCCTGCTGGATGCCGACGGCCACATCCGCGACCTGTCCGGCGTCATCGCCGACCTCGACGGCGACGCGCTCGCACCCGCAGCACTCGCGAAGCTCGCCAAGCTCGACGTCGCGTCGCTGCCGATCGTCGATGCGAAGACGCGCCTCGGCACGCCGATCGCCCGCGTCGGCAAGTTCCTCGCCGTCGGCCTCAACTATTCCGACCATGCGGCCGAGGCGAACATGGCGATCCCCGCCGAGCCCATCCTCTTCACGAAGGCGATCAGCTGCCTCTGCGGTCCGGACGACGACGTGATCCAGCCGCGCGACTCGACCAAGCTCGACTGGGAGGTCGAGCTCGGCATCGTGATCGGCACGAAGGCCCAGTACGTCGACGACGCGAAGGCCCTCGATCACGTCGCCGGCTATGTGCTCGTCAACGACGTGTCCGAGCGCCACTTCCAGCTCGAGCGCGGCAGCCAGTGGGACCGCGGCAAGGGCTGCGACACCTTCGGGCCGGTCGGCCCGTGGCTGGTCACCGCCGACGAGGTCGGCGACCCGCAGGTACTCAGGCTGTGGCTCGACCTCGATGGCGAGCGCTGCCAGACCGGCAACACCGCGACGATGATCTTCGGCTGCGCGCACTTGGTCAGCTACCTCAGCCGCTTCGTGACGCTGATGCCCGGCGACATCATCACCACCGGCACGCCGCCCGGCGTCGGCATGGCCATGAAGCCGCCGCGCTTCCTCAAGCCGGGTGACGTGATGACGCTGGGTATCGATCGTCTAGGCACGCAACGGCAACGCGTCGTCGCGTGGACGGTGTCAGCATGAAGTCCGAACTGATCCTGATGGCGCCGATCTACGCGGCCACGCAGCAGCATCTCGAAGCGCACTACCTGGTGCATTGCCTGTGGCAGGCGTCCGACCAGGCCGCGAAGCTCGCCGAACTCGCCGACCGTATCGATACCGTCGTCACGCCCGGCGGCCGCGGCATGAAGGCGGCCGAGATGCGCGCGTTGCCGAAGCTCAAGGTGATCGCGTGTTTCGCGGTCGGCGTCGATGCGGTCGACGTCGCCGCCGCGACCGAGCTCGGTATCAAGGTCACCAACACGCCCGACGTGCTGACCGAAGACGTCGCCGATCTCGCGCTGGCGCTGATCCTCGCGACCGTACGCAGGGTCGCGGCCGGTGACCGCTTCGTGCGGTCGGGCGACTGGTTGAAAGGCGCGCTGCCGCTGACGCAGAGCATGCGCGGCAAGACGCTCGGCATCATCGGCATGGGCCGCATCGGACAGGCGATCGCGCAGCGCGCGGAAGCCTTCGGCCTGCGCATCGCCTACCAGGGGCCGCGCGACAAGCACCTCGGGTACGCTTACCACGCCGACCCGGTCGATCTGGCGAAAGCCTGCGACATCCTCGTCGCCGCATGCCCGGGTGGCGATGCGACACGCGGCATCGTGAGCAAGGCGGTGATCGAGACGCTGGGTCCCGAAGGCGTGTTCGTCAACATCGCCCGCGGGTCCGTGGTCGACGAGCCGGCGCTGGTCGATGCGCTGGTCCACGGGCGACTCGGCGGTGCGGGACTCGACGTCTTCGTCGACGAGCCGCGCGTGCCCGAGGCGTTGCTGATGCTCGACCAGGTGGTCTTGCAGCCGCACGTGGGCAGCGCATCGCACGCGACGCGGACCGCGATGGGGCAGCTCGTCCTCGACAACGTCGCGGCCTGGTTCGCGAAGCAGCCGTTGCCGACCGCGGTCAACTGATCGGCGACGAGGCGTTCGTCCCCAAACAGACGCGCCTTCGTCACATTGGACTCGTACCTTGCGGCGTTCGCGTCGTCGCAAGGGTCTGTAGAGCCTGGCGGCGCGACCGTTCGTCTGTCGCCCCAGGGAGTCTCCATGTTCCATTTCGTCCGACCATCCGGTCGCGCTGCTCTGTGCAATGCGACCTTGCTAGCGGCATCGATCGGCCTCGCCGCAGCACTGCCGGCGGCCGCGCAGAGCACCGCACCGGTTGTCCTGACCTTCTCGACAGTCGGTGATTCACGCCAGGATCCGATCAACTTCGACAAGGCCAGCGTCGGCCCCACGCTGTCCGGCCAGGACGCGATCTGGCTGCAGAACACCAAGGCCTTCACGCGCATCCTGCGCACCGTCCAGACCCAGAAGTCGAGCCTGCTGTTCTTCAACGGCGACATGGTCCACGGCTACGGATGGGCCGGCTTCGGCTACACGACGAACCCCACGCAGACCGCGATCACCGGACCGATCGCACCGACCTCGGTCGCGGACATCGTCGGCAGCGACCTGCTGCGCTTCTATCAGCAGTACGCCTACTGGCGCGGCATCGTCTCGACGGTGATGGAGACCGGCACCTACGTGTTCCCGGTCGCCGGCAACCACGAGACCGAGTGCAAGGCCTGCGGCAAGACCGCGAAGGTCGAAAACGAGAACGCGTTCGTCGCGAACATGGGCGACCTCGTCGTCGACACCTCGCGCTTCAGCGGCCTGTTCGGGACCGCCCCGCAGAACATCGCCTACGGACCGGCTGCGGGCACGAGTCCCGACGGCCTGACGACCGACCAGGGCAAGCTGTCCTACAGCTTCGACCACAAGGGCGCGCACTTCGTCGTCATCAACACCGACCCGGTCGGCAAGGACGCGCATGCCCCGACGCGCTGGCTCGCCGCCGACCTCGCGAGCGCCCAGGCGCGCGGCATCCGCCGTCACTTCGTCTTCGGCCACAAGGCGGCCTACACCTACGCCTATCTCGCGAACACGGCGACGCCCGCTGGCGGACTCGATGCCGCACCCGGAACCATCGCGGACCGCGATGCGTTCTGGAACGTGATCGAGACCTACGGCGCGACCTACTTCTGCGGCCACGAGCACATCTTCAACGTCTCGCGACCACGCGGGGGCGCCTACCAGGTCATCGTCGGCTCGGGCGGTTCGCCGTTCGATGCGAAGGCCACCGACGTGACGATCAACCCGGGCACCGACCGTGACTACGCCTGGGCCACGGTGCGACTGCATGCCGACGGCGGCGTCGACATCCTCGGCTACGGCTTCGACTCGGGGTTCGGGCCGACATCGCTGCTGCAGCAGATCAACCTTCCCTGAAGCGGAGCTACGCATGAAGACCCTGTTCGCCACGCTTCTCACGGTCGTATCGCTCTCGTGCCCGTTGACTTCGGCCGGCGCGCACACGATCGATACCGGCACCCCTAACGGTCAGCAGATCGGGGCGCTGGCCCTGGACGCGAACGACTACTACGCCGGCCAGGTGTCGTTCACGACCGGTACGCTGATCCAGGCTGCCTACGCGCACGTCCTCGGCGGCGCCGCGGGCGAGACCTTCACGGTCGCGCTCTACGACAACGCCAACGGTCGCGTCCCCGGCTCCGCGCTGTACTCGACGACGGCGATCTTCGGCGCCAACGGCTGGAACGGCGCCGGCGGCCTGGCCGGATGGCTGGTCGGCGCGGGCACCTACTGGGTGGCGTTCGAAGTCGGCTTCGGCGACACGCTCGGCTCGTCGAGCATCGCCGGCGCGTTGCTCGACGTGGGCGCGCCGAACCCGCTGACGCGCACCGCCTTCGACGCCGGCGGCGCTTACGTCGCGACGTCCTCGCCGCTGTCGTTCGGCCTGCAACTCGATGCGCGTGCAGTTCCGGAACCGTCGACCGTGGCGCTCGTGTTCACCGGTCTCGCGCTGGTGTCGGCGGCGGCACGGCGGCGTCGACGTCCCCGCTGAACGCCGCAGGCTCGGCATGACGGCGGGTCGTGGAATTCGACGGATCGTCAAGGCGACGGCCCGGACCGGCGCCACGGCGATCGTCGCCGCGATCCTGCTCGATGCCGTCGTGCTCGCCTGCTCGAACGAGGCTCCCGAAGCCGTGGGGACCGACACGCACTTCCCGATGGTGTACGGCGATCGTCCCACCGTGGCCGAACTGTCGGCGCTCGGCCGCCAGATGTTCTTCGACCCGCGACTGTCGGCTTCGGGTCGACAGTCGTGTTCGAGCTGCCACGATCCCGCGCACGCCTACGGCCCTCCGGACCGGCGCGTCGTCCAGCCCGGCGGTGCCGCGATGGACCGCTACGGTTTCCGCAACGCGCCGTCGCTCACCTACCTGCACTCGCCGATCGCGTTCACCGAGCACTTCTACGAAGCCGAGGTCTCGGGCGGCAAGGACGACGAGGGCCCGACCGGCGGCCGCACCTGGGACGGACGCGTGAACAACGGTCACGACCAGGCGTTGATGCCGCTGCTCGATCCGAACGAGATGGCCAACACGAGCCGGGAGGAAGTGGTGTCGCGCCTCGCGCGCACCGACTATGTCGACGCGTTCCGCAAGGCCGTCAGTGCGCCGGGCGAGGACGTCATGGCCGATCCGGACGATGCCGTGACGTGGATGACGGTCGCCCTCGAGACCTTCGAACAGTCGAATGCCGAGTTCCATCCGTTCACGAGCAAGTACGACGCCTATCTGCGCGACGAGATCGAGCTGAGCACCGCCGAGCAGCGCGGACTCACGGCCTTCAACGACATGAAGAAGGGCAACTGCGCGAGCTGTCATCCGGGTTCGCACAAGAGCCCGCAAAACCACTACCCGATCTTCACCGACTTCGGGCACGTGGCGCTGGCCGTGCCGCGCAACCGCGACCTGCCCGCCAATCGGGACCCGGACTTCCACGACCTCGGAGTGTGCGGGCCGCTGCGGACGGACCTGAGCGACCGCCTTGAGTACTGCGGGCTGTTTCGCACGCCCTCGTTGCGCAATGTGGCGTTGCGCCAGAGCTTCTTCCACAACGGTTCGCTGCACGCGCTGCGCGACGTGGTGGACTTCTATGCGACCCGCGATCTCACGCCGCAAAAATGGTATGGCCGAGGTGCGTCGCGCAAGTACGACGACCTGCCGGAGCGCTACTGGAAGAACGTCAACAGCGACGTCCCGTTCAAGCCGAAAGCCGACGGTCGTCCGCGCCTGACCGCGCGCGATATCGACGACATCGTCGCGTTCCTCGGGACCCTGACCGATGGCTACGTCACCCCGGCGGCGAGGACTGCCAGGAAGTAGTCCGCAGCGATCGCGGCATGCGCTTCGCCGTAGGGGATGGAGACGGAACGATGAACCAACCGGCCGTCGCCGCTCAATGCGCCCGCCCGGCGGTCAACTTCAAGCTGTCCGCACTGGCCCGCCAGCGCTTGTCCAGGGTCCAGATCGATTCCTGGTGCGACAACGCCGCCGACGCCAGAAGATGCGCATCGACATACCCGATGCCCTTCCCGAAAAGCGCGTGGTGGTCGATGAAGACCAGCACCTCATCGTCTTTCGCGATGATGACGGAAGGGGGCTGCTTCAGCGGCTCCAGGATCTCGGTGCGATGCGACAGGCTTCCGCACGCGATCTCGCCCATCACGAAAGGATGGACCGCCGAGCGCCCGCGCGCGAGCAGATCCGCCAGCGTCGCATCGCCGTGGCGGAAGTGTTCGACCCCGACCGACGTGTCGACGAGAACCATCTCAACGACTCGGGCGCCGTCTCGGCGGCAATTTCAACCCCCGGCTCGGCGCCGCCCAGTCGTACGAGTCGACGCGCACTTTCGCGCTCGATCAGAGCGACCAGGGCTTCGCGAATGAGGGCGGAACATTGGATCGGACCGACCAGCTTCGCGGCTCGATACAAAAGATCGTCGTCAATGGGCAGCGTCGTGCGCATGTGGCATCCCGGGTCGTGATGGACATCGGCCCCAGCATCATCTGATGCTGCTTTTGATGCCTGGCCGGAGAATGCCGTCGATGTTTCACACACGATTCGGAAGTCGCTCCTGACTTTACTTCGTCGAGCATGAAGTGAGGTACCGCATGCGAGCGTTGCTCATCCGAAGAAGATCTGCGCCAGACCCAGGAGTGCGACCAGCGTCGCAAGAAGCATGGCCACGGACGCCTTGAGGCCCCGGGCCGCCTGGTCCCGGTAGAGTATCGGGACCAGCGCGATCGAGGTGCTGAGCGTGATGAACCAATAGCCCTGCCACTGGGGTGTCGAGGAATAGAGCAATCCGCTCGCGACGTTGAGGAACGTCAGGACCGTCCATTGGATCCGTCGCATCGCAAGCGTCGTGCCGTTCATCGGGCGCCGCTTACAGAATGTCCTGCAGCGCGCTACCGAAACCTGCTCCGAGCAAGGCGCCCGCTGAAACTGCCGCATAGCCTGCCGGCAGTGCGAGTCCCCCGGTCGCACCAGCTGCGATCATCGCGGCAGCCGCCCCGATCACACCTCCGACCCAAGCTCCGGCAAGCGCACCGAGTGCGCCGCTACCTGCTACTTCATCCACTTCTACGATCGTCAATGTCTTCATGCTTGGCTCCGGTCACAGACAGTCTTCGATACCGCTACCGATATAGGCCCCGATGCGCATGCCGGCACCCACCGCGCCGATGCCCGCCGCGGCCGCGCCTCCAGTGGCCGCCATGGCCGCCATGACGGCGACGCCGGTAATCACGCCGCCGATCACCCCGCCGATGAGGTTGCCCAGCGGGCCGCGACCGGCCATACCCTCAATGTCCCGCAGATTCAACGTATGCATGTGCCGCCTTTCGAAATGTGATGAGAGCCGTATCGCGCACCGTCTCCGATGCAGCGACCTCAAGATAGAACGCAAACGCTGCCTTCGCATCGATCGGCTGGAGTAGGCAATGCAAGTCGAAGGATCGGGGCACCGATCCCGACAAGGCAATCGTCCGGATGGATGAACCCGCAGCAAGCAGACGCAGCTGCTTCGATCGCTTTCGGGGTCACGACCAAGATCCAACGCCTTCGTCAGGCTCCATCGTTCGAGGACCATCGTGCTGCCCACTTCCATCGCCACGCTGTCCCTGCCTGGCGTCGCCCTACTCGCGTGGATCGTCATTTATCTGCCAGCGCGGCGCGCCTGGAAAGGCGGTCGATCCTCCGCACCGCCACGAGTCGCGACAAGGCCTCGCTATGCAAACGACATTTCGCGCATGGCCGCCCTGCTGTCCGTGCTGGCGGCCGACGATCGAGAAGCAAGCGGCGATGAAGGCGAAGTTCGATGCGGTCGGGCTCCTTTCGCGCGAGGCGCGCGACTGGCCCGCGTTCCCTGTATGCGTAGCCTTGCTCGGTGGCGGCTGGGAATTGCTCTATCGCGCATTCCTGTTCGGCATCCTTACGCCGCTGATCGGCACGATCGGCGCGATCGTGGTCGCCGCACTCGCCCACGGACTGGCGCACAACTACGACAGTGGCCCGCAGCGGATCGCCAGCGTGGTCGCGGCCTTTCTCCTCACGATCACCTATGCGGCGACACTCAGCCTCTGGTGGCTGATGCTGATCCACATCGCGATGCCGTTGCTGCCGGCGTTGATACGGTCGCGGATGGCGAAGCGCACCATCGTCGCGACGTCATGAGCCGTCACTGATTTCGCTGTGTCGTACGACCGGCGCAGGCGACTCCACGACGAGCACATGGCCGACGCCGATAGGCATCCGCACAGCCTGAAGAATCGACGGGTCGACGACGGGTCGTCGACTGCCGACCGGCTTGGGATACATGAGGATTCCGAACAGGGGGATCGATGCGGCGCGTCGACCTTCCGGGGCCGCCCAGGATCATCGACCGGCGAAACCTCGGCTCGACCCACCGCGCATCGCCACCATCCGGCGTCGCTCCGCGGCCGACAGCTCGCCGAGGTGGTCGAGGTGCGGCCTCCACGACGGGGCCGCAGCGACGCCATCGCCGCCCACAACTTGCTCAAAAGACAAAAGTGACAGGGTTCGATCAGTCGCATTCCTATATCCGGAAGCTGCGCCCCAACCGAACCTCCGTCCCGCCGATCGCGTAGCCCACGCGATCGGTTTCGACGTCCGTCAACCATCTTCGGATTGCGGCGTTGAATTGATCTTCGAATCACGCAGTCGCGGATTGTCCGCACTGTCTAGCGACTCGACCTACGGAGAAATGCATGAACAAGTTCATCGCCGCTGCGGCAGCCCTGCTGGTCTCCAGCGCGTGTTTCGCTCAAGCCGGCACGGCCATCAAGGAAGGTGCCAGCGCCACGGCAGAGAAAGCCAAACAAGCCAAGGAAAGCACGCAGGCCGCCATGAGCGACCAGCCGGAAAAGACCGTCCACAAGGTCAAGGCCAAGGTACACAAGGCCAAGGCGCACAAGGACGCGACCGAAGCCAAGGTAGCCGCCAAGGAAGCCGTCAAGTAAGACCGATCCGGGCGCGAGCCACGACGGCTCGTGTCCATGCATTCCCGGCAGCGACGGATCGTCCGCACTGTCGACCCACTCCACCAAATCACTGAAGGAAAATTGCCATGAAGAAGATCATCGCCACCGTTGCAGCCCTGCTCGTTTCAGGCGTCGCATTCGCGCAAGTCGGCACCACCATCAAGGAAGGTGCCAAGGCCACCGTCGAGAAGACCGAGCAAGCCGGCCAGACCGTCGCCGGTGCCGTGACCGGCGAGCCGAAGTCGACCGTCCACAAGGTCAAGGCCAAGGTTCACAAGGCCAAGGCCCACGCGCACGCCGAAGCAGCCGAAGACGCCGCCAAGAATATCGGCAAGTAAGTTTCTAGGGAACGCTGCGCCGTCGAGGCGACAGCGTTCCGCTCGATGGCTTGCGTGCATCGGGATGCGACGCATTCGGTTCCACCGATACGCCGGATCTTTTCGCCATTGCGAGGGCTCATGAAGAACTCATTAATGGGTACGTGCATGGCGCTGGCGCTGGCATTCGCTGCCGCGCCCGTGCACGCCAAGGGTTGTGTGACGGGCGCCGCCGTCGGCGGAGTCGCCGGCCATATGGCGCGGCATCATGCTGTCGTCGGTGCAGTCGCCGGCTGCGCCATCAATCATCACCGCAACAAGGTCAAGGACAAAGACGCGGCAGCGGCAGCAGCGCAACCCGTGCAAGCGGCGCCTGCCGCGAATCCGCCACCGGCCCCTCGCTGACGCGCGTCTCGAACAGCGACCGCCGCCCCTGGCGACCGACTCGACGGCGTCGACTACCCACCCGCGGCAGGTTGTCGCGCTTCTTGACACTTCGCGACACGCCGCGGTCGATCGCGAATCCCTTTCGACTCCCGTGCTCGCCGCCAATCGTCACGCCGCACTGCGACACGATTTGACCGACCGTCTCGGTCGCGGCGTTGGCTCGTAATTTGCAAGGGTTCCCGCACGGCGCGTAGCCGAGGTGGTGCTTGCGGCACCGCCAGGCTGCGCCGCATTGCCAGCCGCGGACGTGGCTGCTCCGCACCCGTCCTTTCACTCCTTTTTGCGGACTCCGGTGCCGAACTGCGGCGGACCGTCAACACCATGCGTCTGCGTTTCCTGGTTGTCGTCGCCGTCGTCGCGCTGCAGGCCGGTTGCGCTTCGCTACCGCCCGGGTCCGACTTCCCCAAGGCGACATCGAACGCGTTCGATCGTCCGGAAACGACCCGTAGCGGCAAGACGCTCGCAGCCACGACCGCGACCCACGCCGGCGCCTCCGCGTTCCGTTTGCTGCCGGTCGGGGTCGACGGCTTCCTGACGCGGGTGGAGATGGCCGACGCCGCGGAGCGCTCGCTCGACCTCCAGTACTTCATCCTGCGCAGCGACGACACCGGTCGGCGCATCGCCGACGCCGTGTTGCGCGCGGCGGATCGCGGCGTCCACGTCCGCATCCTGGTGGACGACGGCGAGACGGTGGCGGGCGACGAGCACATCGCGTTGCTCGACGCGCATCCGAACATCGAGGTACGCGTCTTCAATCCCTTCATCTACCGGGGCCACAACAAGGCGCGGCGTGCGATCGAGTTCATGATCCGCTCGGATCAGCTCGACTACCGCATGCACAACAAGCTGTTCGTCGCCGACAACGCGATGGCGCTGGTCGGCGGCCGCAACATCGCCGACGAATATTTCCAGGTCGATCCCGACCGCCAGTTCGCCGACGACGATGTCTTCGCCGCCGGGCCCGTCGTACGCGAGCTCTCGACCAAGTTCGACGATTTCTGGAGCAGCGATTCGGCGATTCCCGTTGCGGCACTGGGCAGCGGCAAGCCGACCGCTGCCCGGCTCGCGAGCTATCGACAGGAGCTTGCCGCAAGTCGCGACCGCCCGCTGCCCGACGGCAAGGACTACGGCCCGGAGATCGCCGCCGCTCAACCGCTGGTCGGCCTGCTGTCGGGCCAGCTGCCGCTCGTATGGGCGCGATGGACCGTGGTCTGCGACAGCCCCGACAAGCGGAAGATCGAGAAGGGCTGGCGCGTGGGAGCGCTGATGGAACGCCCGGTCGCGGCGACCACGGCCGCAGTGCAGAGCGAGCTGCTGATGATCACGCCCTACCTGGTGCCCGGACAGGAAGGCCTGCAGCTGTTCCAGGGGTTGCGCGATCGCGGTGTCACGATCCGGTTGCTGACCAACTCGCTCGAGTCCAATACCGTCCCCGCGGCACAGGCCGGCTACATGCACTACCGCGTGCCGCTGCTCGAGAAGGGCATCGACCTCTACGAGATTCGCGCGGCGCTCGGCAACATTCGCGGCAGCGGCCAGACGGCCGAAATCTCGAGCTACGGCAACTACTCGCTCCACGGCAAGATGTTCGTCTTCGACCGCAGCAAGATCTTCGTCGGATCGATGAACTTCGATCAGCGCTCGATGCACCTGAACACCGAGATCGGGCTGATCATCGAGAGCGACGTGTTGGCGCAGCAGCTCGCCACGCGCTTCTCCGCGATGGTGGCTCCCGAGAACGCGTACCGCCTCGCACTCGACGGTACCGATCCCGCGAAGCTGAGCTGGGTCACGATGGAGAACGGCATGGCCGCGCATTCCGCCGTCGAGCCGTCCAAGTCGATGTTGCAGAAGTTGCAGGTCAATGCATTGACGTTGCTGCCGCTCGACAAGGAACTGTAGGCAGCTTGCAGCGGCCAGCGCTTTCCGTATGCGCATGGCTCCGAGCGGCCCAAGACGAGGTCGTCGTCGATCCTTCCGTTTTTTTGCCGTTGCGTCCGACATGCCCGGCGCCCCGGCGTCCGCATCCTCGAATCCACGGTCCCCCAGGCCCTGGCATGAGCCCGGTTTGTCGATCGATCAGGCGGTCTTCCTCGACCCACGGCGGTCGGGATGCGCCTCACCAACCGGGAGGACAACGATGGACGACGGAAAACATTTCACACGCCGTGACGCGGTAAAGACACTCGTGGCGGGTATCGGCGCAGCCACGGTCACTGCCGGCAACGCCACAAGGCAGCCACGCCCGCAGCGGGCGCCACGGCCGTGCCGTTGAGCGACCCGCGCAACCAATATCCGAAACCGCCCTTCAAGAGACAGTCGCAGGAATGGCCGGGGCTCGCGAGCCAGATGGTCTCGCGACCCGACCACGGCGAACAGAGCTATCGCGGGTCGGGTCGGCTGCTCGGCCCCAAGGCGCTGATCACGGGCGGCGACAGCGGCATGGGTCGCGCCGCGGCGATCGCCTATGCGCGGGAAGGCGCGGACGTGGCCATCAATTACTACCCGACCGAAGAGGCCGACGCTCGTGAGATCGCGCTGATGGGACATCGCATTGCCCGGCGATCTGCGCAACGAGGCGTTCTGCACGGCGCTGGTCGCCGACGCGGTAAGCCAGCTCGGCGGGCTCGACATCGTCGTCAGCAACGCGTGTCGGCAGCAGGCGCACGACTCGTTCCTGGACATCACGTCGAAGCCTTCGACGCGACGATCAAGACCAACATCTACGCGCCGTTCTGGATCCTGAAGGCGACCGATCCCACGCCCGACCTCTACGGCTATGCGATGACGAAGGCGGCGACCACCAACTACGTGCGTTCACGCGACAAGCAACGCGCGTCGAAGGGCATCCGCGTCAACGGCGTCGCTCCCGGACCGATCTGGACGCCGCTCCAGGTGAGCGGTGGTGCGAGCCAGGACAAGTTGAAGAAGTTCGGCGGCCAGACCCCGATGGGCCGACCCGGACAACCTGCGGAGCTCGCGTCGATCTACGTGCAACTCGCCGCGGCCGATGTGAGCTATGCGACGGGGCAGGTCTACGGTTCGTCGGGTGGTGCAGGGCTGCCTTGACCCGGCGTGGCGCATCGATCGACCGCGGCGAAGCTTGGGACCCTTAACGGCGGCGCACATTCGATCTAGTCTTCGCCACCGCTCAAGCATCGGCCCAGCGATACGCGCACGAGGTCTTCGTTGCAACGTCCATCGCCATTCCCGCGAGGTCAAAGCGCGCTGCACGATCGCGTTCGCCGCCTCGCGTGGATAGCCATGCCGCTCGGTGATCCGGCCACGTGGTCGCTGTCGCTGCGCACCGCAGCGACGCTCATGCTCGACACCCGCCAGCCGATGTGCATGGCATGGGGCCCAGACCTTGTCCTCCTCTACCACGTCGCCTACGCGCCAGTGCTTGGCGCCCGCGGCGATGCGGCGCTGGGCCGACCCCTTCGCGAGGTCTGATCCGACGTCTGGGAGTCCGTCAGCCCGCTGATCGACAGCGCCCTGGCCGGTGAAGCGACCTGGTCGGAAGACTTCCACCTGGTGATGCATCGCAACGGCTATCCCGAGGACACGTGGTGGTGCTTCTCGTACAGCCCGCAACGCGACGATGACGGCACGGTCGTCGGCATGCTCAACGTGTATACCGATGCGACGCCCAAGGTGTTGTCGGAGATCAGGCATGCCTTCTGGCCGGCACTGGAGACCGAGTTCTGGATCTTCGACGATCCGTCGAGGATCCAGACTGCCGCCGTGCGGGCGCTGGGCCGGCACCTGCGCGTTTACCGCGCGGCCACGCTGACCCATCGGCTGCTCGCCTTCTCGCGACGCCAGACCCTGGCCCCGAAAGTCACCGACGTGAAGGCGCTGGTGGGCGGCATGGAAGACCTGATCGTGCGGACCGTGGGTCCTTCGATCGCGTTCGCGATCCGCCACGACATCGACCTCTGGCCGAGCATGGTCGACCCGAGCCAGCTCGAGAACGCGCTGCTCAACTTGTGCATCGACGCGCGCGATGCGATGCCCGACGGCGGCACGCTGACCGTGCAGACCGCCAACTGCCGGATGGACGGTGACGCGGCGCGATCGCGCGGCCTCGAGCCCGGCGAATATCTCGCGTTGACGGTGACCGACAGCGGCAGCGGGATGACGCCCGACATCGTGACGAAGGCCTTCGACCCGTTCTTCACGACCCAGCCGATCGGCATGGGCACGGGCCTCGAGCGGTCGATGGTCTACGGCTTCGCCAAGCAGTCGCACGGCATGGCGAGCATCGTGGCGCAGCCCGCGCAGGGTGCCGCGGTGAGCCTCTATCTGCCGCGTCACGTGGGCACGGTGGAAGCGATCGACGTATCGGTCGAACCACCGTCCTTCGCCCGCGCCACGGCCGGCGAGACGGTGCTGGTGGCGGACGACGAGCCCACCATCCGCATGCTGGTGGCGGATGTGCTCGACAGCCTCGGCTACTCGGCGATCGAGGCGCACGACGTTGCTTCGGGCCTGAAGGTGCTGCACTCGAAGGTCCGCATCGACCTGCTGATCACCGACATCGGCCTGCCCGGTGGGCTGAACGGGCGAGAGGTCGCGGACGCGGCCCGCGTGTCGCGACCCGATCTCAAGGTGCTGTTCATCACCGGCTACGCGGAGACGGCGGTGTTGAGCCACGGACATCTCGATCCCGCGATGCACGTGCTGACCAAGCCGTTTGAGATGGAGACGCTGGCGGCGCGCGTGAAGGAACTGATCGCGGCATCGAGGAACACCTAGCCGGGGCGCGCGGCCTTCGCCATGAAGGCCAGCGACAGCACGCTCGCGAGCAGGCCGGCCGGCCGGAGCGGCCGCGGACCAGCCCGCGTGCTGTACGCAGGCCGCCATCACCGGCGGTCCGAGCAGCGACCCCGACGCGCCGCATTGCGCGAGCAGGCCGTTCGCGCCGACCAGTTGCGACGATGTCCTCGCGACCCGCCGCAGCAGCACGAACGCCAGCCCGATGAAGAGGCCGCCGAGGATGTTGACGGCGACCGCGAGAACGATCGCGACCGTGGGTGAAGGCGCGCTGCGGAACAGGCCGAAGAGCAGCACCGCCGGCAATCCGAGCGACCCGAGCAGGTGGTCGCGACGCTTCAGGATCCAGGCCGCGAAGGCGCTGCCAGCGACCGCGGCGACCGACGCCAGCGCGGTCCAGCGACCGGCCGCGTGCGCCGGCATCCCGGTCTCGGTGGTCAGCAGCGTGGGCGGCAGCGCGATGCCGCCGACCTCGAAGAACGTGAACGCGCCGAAGCCGCAAGCGAGCGCGACGGCCCGCGGCGTGAGCACGCTGCGGTCACCTCCGGCCCCACCCGCGTTCGCCGATCCCGCCGGCCACGAGCGATGCGTCGTGACGATCGCGATCCACGACACGAGGCCGGCCGCACCGCCGATCGCCGACGCGATGCGCCATCCGAATGCCGCCCCGATCGCCGCCGCACCGAGCGAGCCGAGCGCGAAGCCGACCGGGAAGAAGGTGCTCCAGAGCGTCAGAGCGAGCGCCTAGGTGCGAGCGCACGCTTCCCGATCAGGACCGGCGCGGTGACGATGATGCCGAGATAACCCAAGGCTTCGAGGAAGCGCCAGCCGAGCATGCCGGTGGATCCGTCCGCGAGCGAGCCGCCGAAAGCGCCGACCGTCAGGCAGGCGAGCGCCCACGCCAGCGTGCGCGGCAACCCGAAGTGCTGCGCCAGTCGGCCGGCCCCGAAGCCAAGCGTGGCGCCGCCGATCTCGATCAGGGAGATGGCGACCGCGACCGTCGTCAGGCTCAGCGCGAGCGCGACCTGGATCAGCGGCGCAAGGGCCGCCAGCCGGCCGAGTTGTGCGGCACCGACCAGACCGGAGAGGTAGAGCACCCCGATGCGCGGCCACGGCGAGGAGCGCGCCGTCGCCATGCCGCGCAGATCAATCGCGCATCAGGTCGTTGCCCACGTCGAGGAGGATGTCGTCGGCATAGAGGCCGATCAACTTCGCAAGAATCGCGGTCAGTCCATGACTGATCTCTACCGCACACAATGGGGTTATGTGCGGTACCGCACGGACCTTGGCGATTCATGATCTGCACGATACGGCGGTATTTATTTTTAATTCATGTCATCTAGTCAACGCTCCTGCGGTGCGAGCGGATAGGTTCAGCTCCGCATGTACAAATCGGTACCCTCGAAGGCCAGCGAGACCCGTCGCCTGACCGCATTGCGTGCGCTCGATGTCCTCGACAGCGCGCCCGAAAGCATCTTCGATTCATTGGTGAGCAGCGCCGCCGCGCTGTGCGATGTGCCCATCGCGCTCGTCGGTCTGGTCGACCAGGATCGGGAATGGTTCAAGTCCACTTTCGGCCTGCCGGGCGTCGGCGAGATGCCGCGCGACATCGCGTTCTGCGCCCACGTCGTAGCCACCGGCGATCTGCTCGAAGTGCCGAACGCGTTGCAGGACACGCGCTTCGCCGGCAACCCGCTCGTGACCGGTCCGCCCCACATCCGGTTCTACGCGGGCGCCCCGATTCGCGTGGGCGATGGCCTGACCGTCGGCTCGCTGTGCGTGATCGATCAAGTCCCGCGCAAGCTGGCCGATCACCAGTTGCTAGCGTTGCGGCATCTCGCCGGCGTCGCCGCGCGCGGCCTCGAGTCGCGCGCGATCGCGCGCCAGGCGACCCAGGAACTCGCCCGCGGCCGACAGTTGCTGCAGGCCACGCTGGACTCGATCGTCGATGCCGTCATCACGACCGATCCGGCCGGCGTCGTGCAGTGGATGAACCCGGCAGCCGAGAGCGCAACGGGCTGGTCTGCCGCCGAAGGCATCGGCTGCAAGCTGTCGCTGGTGTTCGTCGTCCTCGACGAAGCGACGCGCAACTTCGCGCCCAGTCCGGTGGAACAGTGCCTGGGGCGCGCCGCGCCGGTGCTGGCGACCGAGCACCTCATGCTGGTCGCGCGCGACGGTCGCGAATTCGGCATCGACTGCGCCGCCTCGCCACTGCGCGATTCGGCGAGCAACCTGATCGGCGCGGTCCTCACGTTCCGCGACGTCTCCGAGCAGCGACGGCTCCACAGCGAGCTGAGCCACCGGGCACTGCACGACATCCTCACCGGACTGCCGAACCGCAGCGCGTTCGAGTCGGCCGTGTCCGATCGCCTCGCAGCCCGGCTTTCGACCGGCTCCCTGCATGCGCTGATGTACATCGACCTCGACCAGTTCAAGCTCGTCAACGATGCATGCGGCCACGCGGCAGGTGATCAACTGCTGCGCCAGATCGGCAACATCCTGCAAACCTGCGTGCGCGCGGACGACACGGTGGCGCGACTGGGCGGTGACGAATTCGGCGTGCTGCTCGATCACTGCGACGTGCAGCAGGCCCAGGGGGTGGCGCAGAAGATCTGCGACCACCTGGAGAACTTCCGCTTCGTCTACGAGGGCCGACGCTTTCGCGTGGGCGCGAGCATCGGCCTGGTGCCGCTGCAGGGACTGTGGCCGAGCGTCACGGCGCTGCTGCAGGCAGCGGACGCGTCGTGCTACGCGGCCAAGGAGGAAGGACGCAATCGCGTCCATACGTGGCAGGACTCGGACACCGCGCTCGCCATCCGGCAAGGCGAGATGCAGTGGATCAGCCGGCTCGAACTCGCGCTCGACGAAGACCGCTTCGAGCTGCACGGACAGTGCATCGCACCGATCGGGCCCGGCCGCGGGGGATTCCACTTCGAGGTCCTGTTGCGGATGCGCGAGGTCGACGGCACGCTGACCTTTCCGAGCGTGTTCCTGCCCATCGCCGAGCGCTTCCATCTCGCGACGCGCATCGACCGCTGGGTCGTGCACAAAGCGTTCGACTGGATGACGCGGGCGGCGCGCAGCGGGGTCGACATCGAGCTGATGTCGATCAACCTGTCCGGCCAGACGCTGGGCGACAGCACCTTCCATCGCGACCTCGTGCAGATGGTCCACGCCGCGACCTTCGACGTCGGCCGCTTGTGCCTGGAGATCACCGAGACCGCGGCCATCACCAATCTGTCCGTGTCGCGCACGTTCATCGAGCACGTGCGTACCCTCGGCGTCAAGGTGGCGCTCGACGACTTCGGCGCCGGGGCCTCGTCGTTTGGCTATCTCAAGTCGTTGCCGGTCGACTTTCTCAAGATCGACGGCCACTTCATCACCAACCTGCTTGACGACGAGATCGACAACGCCGCCGTCCGCTGCTTCTGCGAGGTCGCGAAGATCATGGGTATCAAGACCATAGCCGAGTTCGTCGAGAAGGACGCCGTGCGCGACGAGTTGCGCCGGATCGGCGTCGACATGGCGCAGGGCTACCTGATCCACGTCCCGGAGCCGCTGGGCAACCTGCTGTCCGACGTGCCGGACGAACATGCATCGTTCATGGCGTGGGAGTCGCGCAACCCGATGGTGCTGGGGACTACCGTCACGGAAGTGCCGTTCGGGCTGGGCAATCCGAACCGCCTTGACGTCAGCAACCTGGCCGACGTGATGCTGTGGGCCGACGACCTGTCGATCCCGGTGGAGCGGTTGCTGGAAGTCGTCAAGAAGGTAGGACCGATGCGGGCGGCCATCCGCTTCTACGTCAACACCTCGCGTCAATCGGCGCTTGAAGTCGTGAGCTGACCGGGCGCCGGCCCCGCGGCGACCTGCCCGATGGTGCGGAACACGGCACAGTCCGCACCGGTCCACACCCTGACGAGCGCCCGCAACCTGCGTGCGGACTGTGCCTTGCGCGCATCCGGACCTGTCCGCCTCGCCGCATTCGCCATGCCTGAACACCGACCGTCCCCGAGCAGCCTGATCGTCGAATCCAGCTGGGGGCGAAAACTGTCGGGGCCCGACCTGGACCGGGTCCCCTCCGTGACCCGGGAGAAGGCCGTCGACCGCAGCGGCATGGTGGTCCGTCCTCGACGGCGCGGCACTGGGTCGGCGTGCTGTCGGGGCTGGTCGTCCAGTCGGTGACGCATGCCGACGGCCATGCGTCTTTCCTGTCCGCGATCAGCGACGGCACGTGGTTCGACGAAGGCACGCTGATCGATCGTGGCGACTGGCGCTACGACGCGATCGCGCTGCCGGAAACCCGCGTGGCCCTGCTGCCGCTCGACACCTTCGAATGGCTGCGCGAAACCAGCCTGCCGTTCAATCACTTCTTCCAGTCGTTGATGAACGCCCGCATCGCGCCCTTCACACGGCTGGTCCTGAGCACGCGGCATGCCTCCACCGAATCCCGTGTCGCCACGGCGATCGCCAATCTCTTCGGTCCGCGCGACGGCCCGCGCAGTGCGTTCGTGCGCATCTCGCAGGCCG
This sequence comes from Betaproteobacteria bacterium, assembly GCA_025356395.1. GTDB lineage: Bacteria > Pseudomonadota > Gammaproteobacteria > Burkholderiales > Burkholderiaceae_D > CAHJXF01. The sequence continues at coordinate 24,924 of JANXTA010000130.1, read as the reverse complement.
AGCTCGCGGTGCTCGACCTGGACGGCGTCAGGGCGATCGCTGACGAGAAGAGAGATCGGGCGCTTCAGACAAGCCTGACCGGAATACTCAGGAGACGAGCAGGATGGTCCAAGGACGGCGGCTTGCCCTGGTCGCGCCGGTGACATGCCTGGTGTCGATGGCCGGATGCCGCGGGGACGATGGCGGTCCGCCGCCACCGGCGGCAGGCGCGTTGCAAGTCGCGACACTTTCGTCGGAGTCGGAATACGTCTCCGGCGGCTCGACGCTGGTCCAGGTCACGGTACCGGCGACGATGGACCCGGCGTCGGTCAAGGTCACCCTCAACGGGGCGGACGTGACGTCGAGCTTCCAGCCGGTCGATGCCAACGTACGGACGTTGCGCGGTCTCGTCGTCGGGCTGACGCCGGATGCGACCAAGACCACCGGCAGTCCCAACGTGATCGTCGCGAGCGACACCACGGGCGCGTCGACGACCGCCACGCTGAACGTGTCCAACTATCCGATCTCCGGACCGATCCTGTCGGGCCCGCACATCTCTCCCGACGAATGCCGGACCGTCGACAACGGGCTCGGCGATCCACTCGACGCGGACTGCTCGGCCACGAAGACGATCTTCTATCCCTACCGGGCGTCCGACGCCACGTTCAAGTTGCTGGTCGACCCGACGGCGCCGCGACCCACGGACCTGGCCAACACGACCACCAACGACGCCGTCACGGTTCCCTACATCGTGCGGATCGAATCAGGCACCGTGAACCGCAGCGTCTACAACATCGCGATGCTCGACAACCCGACGGTCGCCGCTCCCGTGCCGACGACCTTCACGCCCGGACCCGGGTGGAACAGGAAAGTCGTCATCGGCTTCGGCGGCGGTGCCGGCGCCGCCTACAACCAGGGCGTCCAGCCATTCCCGACCGCGCTCAGTCACACCGAACTGTCTCGCGGCTTCGCCTTCGTGAACTCGACCGAGTTGGTCAACCTCCAGCATTCCAATCCGCATCTGCAGGGCGAGACGGCGATGATGCTGAAGGCTCACCGACCCGGCGAACCTGGCGCGCGTCTACAACGCGATCAGCAATCCGAACGGCAACGTGTTCTGCACCTTCTTCGATACCAATGCCAACCTGTTCGGCAAGGACGCGCCGACCGGCCGACAACGCGGGCGTGCAGTACGGGCTCACGGCGCTCAATCGAGGGGCCATCACGACCACCGAATTCCTGGACTTCAACCAGCAGGTGGGGGCTTCGATCGCGAGCGGCGTCGGCGACATCCACGACACGGCGCAAGACCTGATCGTTCGCGCCCGTCTGCAGAAGGCGAACGGCCGAACGGACACCCAGGTGATCTTCTCGTCCAGTACCGAATCCTTCGCCGCCGGTTTCGACTACGCCGCCACCTCGATCGACGTGATCAACCGCTGGCTGGACGCGACCGACGCCTGCTGGGACAAGGCCGGCGTCCGCATCGCGGAGACGGCATCGGACAGTCCGACTGACTATCGCGTCACCTTCACGACCGCCGAACCGGCATGGCTCAACCAGATCCTCCCCAGCGGCGTGTGCGACTGGACGCAGCCGGGCGTCAATCAGGTCGCGGTGAAGGGCACGTACCTGAGACTGCCGTTGACGAACTAGGCATCGCGACGCGCTACAGCAGCTTGTCGAGCGTGATCGGCAGGTCGCGCACGCGTTTGCCGGTCGCGTTGAAGATCGCGTTTGCGACCGCCGCGCCGACGCCCGTGATGCCGATCTCGCCGATGCCGTGCGCGCCCATCGGCGCATGCGGGTCGGGGATGTCGGTCCAGATCACGTCGATCTCCGGCACATCCAGGTGCACCGGCACGTGGTACTCGGCGAGGCTCGGGTTCATCACGCGACCGTTGCGTTCGTCGAGCTGCGTCTCCTCCATCAGCGCTAGGCCGAGGCCCATCACGATGCCGCCACGGAACTGGCTGGCTGCGGTCTTCGCGTTGAGGATGCGACCGCAGTCGAACGAGCCGAGGAAGCGGCTCACCCGGGTCTCGCCCGTGACCGCGTTGACGCGCACCTCGCAGAACTGCGCACCGTACGAATGCATCGACCAGTGCTGCATCTCGAGCGGCGCGGGTGCCTCGCCTTCAACGGTCAGCTCGTCGAGCTGCGCGCGCGCCAGCAGCGACGCGTAGGTCTCGCTCTTCGACGGATCCTCGATGCTGCAGAGCGCGCCGTCGCGGCCCTCCACCGCATCGGGCTTGAGCCCGTGCAGCGGCGAGCCCTTGCCCGCATGCTTGAGGAGCTGCTCGAACAGCTCGGCCTGCGCGACCATCACTGCGCTCCCGATCGACGCCGTCTGCTGCGAACCACCCGCCAGCACGACGCCCGGAAAGCGCGAGTCGCCGTAGCACAGCTGGACCTGCTCCATCGGCAATCCGAGCCGCTCTGCCGCGACCTGCGTATGCACGGTGGCTGTGCCCATGCCCATCTCGTGCGCCGCGATCTCGACCTTCGCCGACACGTCGCCACGATCGGACCTGGTCAGCGTCATGCGTGCCGCGCCGCCCGGCATGCGGTAGTAAGGATAGGTCGCGGTGGCGCAGCCCATGCCGACCAGCCACTCGCCGTCACGCTGCGTGCCCGGCTCCGCGTGGCGCTTGCTCCAGCCGAAGCGCTCGGCACCCGCGCGATAGGCCTCGACCAGATGGCGCGACGAGAACGGCATGCCGGTCGTCGGGTCCTTCTCCGGCTCGTTCTTCAAGCGCAGCGCGATCGGGTCCATGCCCATCTCGGCCGCCAGCTCGTCGATCGCGCTCTCGAGGCCGAAGGTCCCCACCGACTCGCCCGGCGCGCGCATGAAGGTGTTGGCGATCATGTCCATCTTGCCCACCTGCACGTCGAGCATGAAGGCGCCGGCGTCGTAGACGCAGCGCGTGCCGACGATGAACGGTTCGGGCATCGCATTGTGCGCGGTCATCGTCACCGTGCCGGTGTGGATCAGCGCATCGAACCTGCCGTCCGCCTGTGCGCCGATGGCCACGCGTTGCTCGGTGCTGGTCCGCCCACCGACGATGCGATAGACCCCTTCGCGCGTCAGCACGATGCGCACCGGCCGTCCCGCGAGCTTGGCCGCGGCGGCACTCAGCACCTGGTGCTGCCACATGGTCTTGCCGCCGAAGCCGCCGCCCACGTAGAGCGACGTGACGTGCACTTGCTCCTCTTTCATGTCGAAGATCTGGGACAGCGACCACGCCGTGTGCACGACGCCTTGCGACGCGTCGTGCAGCGTCAGTTCGTCGCCCTTCCACGCCACCGTCGTCGCATGCAGTTCGATCGCATTGTGGTTCTGGCGCGGCGTGTGATACGTGACGTCGACCCGGTGCGGCGCAGCCGCCAGCGCCGCCTCCGCGTCGCCGATCTCGACGTGCTGCGGCTCGCCCTGGAACGCGCCGGTCTCGGTACCCGCAGCCTTCGCCGCGGCCACCGACGTGACCGCCGGCTCGGCTTCGTAGGTGGCGCGGATCAACGACGTCGCGTGGTCGGCCTGCTCCTGCGTCTCGGCCAGCACGATTGCGATCGGTTCGCCGTTCCAGTGGATCGAGTCATCCTGCATCACCGGCAGGTTGCTGCCGCCAGCTGCCTTGGGCTCCGCGCCGAACAGCGGCGCTGGCTTCATCTTCGGCGCGTTCCGGTGCGTCATCACGAGCACCACGCCGGGCGCCGCTTCGGCCGCGCCCGTGTCGAGCGTCGCGATGCGCCCCTTGGCGATCGTGCTGAACGCCAGTGATGCATAGGTCATGCCTTCCATCGGGAACTCGGCCGCGAAGCGCGCCTTGCCCAGCACCTTCAGCGGCCCGTCGATACGCGACACCGGCTGACCGATCAGGCCGTGCTTCCGCGCGATCATCGGATCGGGCTTGCCGCCGGGGATCAGCGCATCGGGGGCATGCTCGATGGCCGTCTTCATCACCGTCGTGACAGCTCCCTGCACTGCTTTCTTGATGGCGCTCATGCCGAGGCTCCCTTCGAGGCTTGTTCCGCGAGGCCGTTGAGCACCGCGACGATGGTTCGTTGTGCGAGATCGATCTTGAAGCCGTTGTCGCGCAGCGGCTTCGCATCGGCCAGCTCGGCCGCGGCCGCCGCGTGGAAATTCTTAGCCGACGCGGGCTGTCCCTTGAGGGCCGACTCGGCCTTCCACGCGCGCCAGGGCTTGTGCGCGACGCCGCCCAGGGCGAGCCGCACGTCTTTGACCGTGTCGCCGTCCAGCTCGATCGCCGCGGCCACCGAGATCAGCGCGAACGCGTAGCTTGAACGATCACGCACCTTGCGATACACCGAGTCCGCGCCGAACGACAGCGCGGGCAGTTCGACCGCCGTGATCAGCTCGCCCGGTTGCAACATCGTCTCGTGCCCCGGATGGTCCTCGGGCAGGCGATACAGGTCGGTCAGCAGCAGCGTGCGCGCGCCGCCCGCGCCCTGCAGATGCACGACCGCGCCGAGCGCGGCGAGGGCCACGCACAGGTCGGATGGATGGGTCGCGACGCAGCTCGACGACGCACCGAGGATCGCGTGGATGCGATTGAAGCCGTCGACCGCATCGCAGCCCTGGCCGGGCGTGCGCTTGTTGCAGCGGGAGCCCTCGTCGTCGTAGAAATAGGTGCAACGGGTGCGCTGCAGGAGATTGCCGCCCACCGTGGCCATGTTGCGGATCTGCGCGGATGCGCCCGCGACGATCGCGCGCGACAGCACGGGGAAGCGCACGCGCACCGCACGATGTTCCGCGACTGCCGTGTTGCGGGCGGCCGCGCCGATCAGCAGGCTGCCGTCATCGTGTTCCTCGATGGTGCTCGACAGGCCCGTGACGTCGACCAGCGCATCGGGCCGCTCGATCGTCTCGCGCATCAGGTCGACAAGGTTGGTGCCGCCGCCGAGGTACTTGGATCGCGCATGAGCGCCGAGCCGGACCGCCTCGGAAACATCGCCGGCGCGTGCGAAGGTGAAGGGCGTCATGACGTGGCCTCCGCGTACTCTTCCGTGATCGCGGCGACGATGCCGTTGTACGCACCGCAGCGACACAGGTTGCCGCTCATGCGTTCGCGCAGCTCGTCCGAGGTCAGTGCGATGCTGCCGGAAGAGAGATCTTCCGTGACGCTGCTGGGCACCCCGCGTCGCCATTCCTCGGCCATCCCGACCGCCGAGCAGATCTGCCCCGGCGTGCAGTAGCCGCACTGGAAACCGTCGTGGTCGACGAACTTCTGCTGCAGCGGATGCAACGCGCCATTCGTGGCCAGACCTTCGACCGACGTGATCGACCGCCCTTCGAACTGCACCGCGAGCGCGAGACAGGACAGGATGCGTTCGTGGCCGTCGACCAGCACCGTGCACGCGCCGCAGGCGCCCTGGTTGCAGCCTTTCTTGGCACCGGCGAGGTGGAGTTGCTCGCGCAGGAGATCGAGCAGGGAGACGCGAGGATCGTCGGGCAGCTGCGCCGGCGAGCCGTTGATGGTGATGGACATGGGGATGGGCCTTTCTGATCGATGCCGAATTCGGCGAGTGTCAGGGAGCGTTCGACCGCAAAAAATCAGCCGACTACGCATGTGTCCGTCGCCGTGTGGCCTCAAGCGCGGCCAGACACCCGGCTCGATCGCCGCGGCCAGCCCCATCGAGCAAGACAGGACCGAACCGTGACCGGTCCGTGACGACTCCCCGCGATGCGGTCCCTACAGTGGATCGACCCGCACTGCCGCAGCGAATGCCACGGCAGCTTCATCGTTCATCACCGTCAGGGACTTCCATGAAACTCAAGCGCCAGCTAGCCACCGCGGTTGCGATCGCGGCTTTGTCGTGCCACTCGCCGGTCGCGTCTGCGGCCGTCTATTCGTTCTCGGGCCTGATCGACACCAACCACTCGGACCACGCCAACCTGACGTCCTTCACCGGCATCTTCTCGTTCGATCCATCGCGGCCGGACCTGGCGCCGGCCGATGCCAACAACGGCTACTACCCGATGACGAGCAGCCTCTACGGGCTGAGCGTGCAGTTCCTGGGCGGGACTTCCTTGCAGACGAATCCCCTGGCGGGCTACTCGTTCAGCGTGCACGTACCGCTGCCCTCGCCCGTCGGCCAGACCCCCGACCAGGGGCATTTCGACATCAGCGGCAGCGTTCTCGGCGAGACCAATCACTTCCTGACCCTCAACTTCATAAAGGACTTCGTGATGGATGCGCTTCCGACCGGCGTCAACGGCTTCGACCTGAACGACTTCGACGAGGCCCTGTTCAGCTATCACGGGCTGCCGGACATCGCCCCGTTGCCCGGACAGATCCCGGTGCCGCCGTTCGGCGCCTACGGACACTTGACCGCGCTCACCTGCATCGAGGGATGTGCCGTGACTGCAGCGGTTCCGGAGCCGGGGACGATGGCCCTGCTGTTCGCCGGGCTGGCCATGCCGGGCTTGTTGTTCCGTCGACGCCGCGTCGTCGCGGCCGACGCGTCGAAAGCCGCGGAGCGCGAGGCGAGCGCGGTGTCGCGTGCGGTGATCGGCGAAATCCGGCCGGGCGCACAGGCGTCATGACGGGCGCGCCCGGTCGGGCGCCCTGTTTCCCGTTCCGTTGTGCAGCGCGCACGACACGTCGAACCTCTTTCCGCCCGGCCCGGTAGTCAGCGCGCCAAGACACCCCTATCCTCTCGCACGGCACGCGCGACCGCGCAGGTCCGAAGGCACCACCGGCATCGACCGGTCGGCCGGGGCAGTGGCGAAGACTACGAGGCCACGTACGCAGCACGCACAACGGAGGGGACGCATGGACAGGCGACGACTTGGATGGGCCGCGGCGGCGATCGCACTGGCCTTCTGCAGCGTGACCTGCGAGGCCGCGACGCCGCGCATCACGACCCACGAGATCGCGGGGCAGGTGGTCGGCGATCACGGACCCGAAGCGGGCGTGTGGGTCATCGCGGAGACGCGCGACCTGCCGACGCGGTACGCGAAGGTCGTCGTGACGGACGACCAGGGACGCTTCGTGCTGCCGCAGATGCCGAAGGCTCGCTACGACGTATGGGCACGCGGCTATGGCCTGGTCGATTCGGCGCGGACGGCGACACGTCCCGGTCGCCGGATCGTGTTGAAGGCGATCACCGCACCCGACGAGAAGGCAGCTGCCCACTACTACCCAGGCATGTACTGGTACGCGATGCTCGACATCCCGAAGAAGGAAGACTTCGTCGCCGGCAGTCCGGGTAACCAGGGCATGGCGCCGACGATGAAGCTGCAGTCGGCCTGGATCGATACGGTCAAGAACATGTGCCAGTCGTGCCACGCGCTCGGCTCGCAAGGCATCCGCGAGATGCCGGCGCTGTTCCGCAAGAACCCCGACTCGCGGGTCGGCTGGGCGATGCGCACGCAGGCCGGCCAGGCACAGCCGTACATGGCTGTCGTGCTCGGCAGCATGGGACCCGAGAAGGCGCTGACCCTCTTCGCCGACTGGACCGATCGCATCGCCGCCGGCGAGCTGCCGTTCGACAAGCCGAGCCGTCCGGTCGGCGTCGAGCGCAACGTCGTCTTCACGATGTGGGACTGGGCGTCGCCGAAGCACTACCAGCACGACGCGATCTCCACCGACAAGCGGACGCCGACTCTCAACGCCGACGGACTGATCTACGGATCGCCGGAAGAGAGCACCGACCTGGTCCCGACGCTTGACCCGATCCGCAACGTCGCGTCGACGATCACGCATCCGTACCGCGATCCGAAGACGCCGTCGTCGCTCGACCTCGCGCACGGCGAGTCTGCGTACTGGGGCATGGAGCAGATCTGGGACGGACACACCAGCATCCACAACCTGATCATGGACGAGACGAAGAAGGTCTGGTTCTCGGCGCGCATCCGGCCCGAAGCCAATCCCGACTTCTGCAAGAAGGGCTCTTCGCATCCTTCGGCGAAGGTCGCGCCGCTCGCGACCTCGGTGCGCCAGCTGTCGGTCTACGACCCCGCGACCCGCCAGTGGAGCCTGATCAACACCTGCTTCACGACCCACCACGTCTACTTCGGCCACGACGCCAACAACACGCTGTGGAGCAGCAGCGGCGGCCCGCAGAGCGGCGTCGTCGGCTGGCTCAACACGAAGATGTACCTGGAGACGCACGACGAGGAGAAGTCGCAGGGCTGGACGCCGCTGATCATCGATACCAACGGCAACGGCAAGCGCGACGAGTACGTCGAGGCGGATCAGCCGCTCGATCCGGCGAAGGACAAGCGCGTGATGGCGGCCTTCTACGGGATCATGCCGAACCCGGTGGACGACACCGTGTGGGGGCAGGCGATGGACCGCGGCTTCTCGCGCGTCGACCAGCCCGGCTACCTGGTCCGCGTCGATCCCGGCAGCGACCCGTCGAACACCGCGCTGGTCGAGATCTACCAGCCGCCCGAAGGCACCTTCGGCCCGCGCGGGCTCGACATCGGCCTCGACGGCAAGGTGTGGACCGCGCTGTCGAGCGGCGAGGTCGCGAGCTTCGACCGCAGCCTGTGCAAGGGGCCGCTGAACGGACCGACGACGGCCGAGGGCAAGCAGTGTCCCGAAGGCTGGAAGCTCTATCCGTTGCCGGGGCCGCAGTTCAAGAACCTCAAGGAGCCGGGCAGCGCCAACCACGCGTACTACGTGTGGGTCGACCGCTTCAACACGTTCGGGCTCGGCGCGAACGTGCCGATCGCGTCGACGAACGGTGGCGAGGCGCTGGTCGCGATCGTCGACGGGAAGGTCGTCAACCTGCGCATGCCGTATCCGCTCGGCTTCTTCACGAAGAACGTCGACGGCCGCATCGACGACCCGAAAGCCGGATGGAAAGGTCGCGGCCTGTGGACGACGAGCGGTAACCGCACGACCTTCCACAACGAAGGCGGTGTCAACAACTATCCGAAGGTCTACAAGGTCCAGATGCGGCCCGACCCGCTGGCCTTCTGACCGCGCTGCTCCGAACCCTCGCGTCTTTGAAGGTCCGTCATTCATGCATCGAGATTCAGCGCGCTTCCCCCATCGCCTGTGCACCGCCGCGGTCGTCGCACTGCTGGCGTCGCACGGAGCACTCGCCAGCGAAGAGCTGGCCCGCGCGAAAGGCTGCTTCGCCTGCCACAGCGTGCAGGCGAAGGTCGTCGGTCCGGCCTACAAGGACGTCGCCGCGAAGTACGCCGACCAGGCGGACGCCGAGGACAAGCTGGTGCAGAAGGTCTTGAAGGGGAGCACGGGCGTGTGGGGCTTCGTGCCGATGCCGCCGAATACCAATGTGAGCCTTGAGGAGGCGCGTTCGTTGGTCAAGTGGGTGCTGGCGAATCCCTGAACACCCGTCATGTCGAGCCGCACCAAACGACCAATCGAGCCCGCAGATTAACGATCTCTACGTGCGGGCGGGACGGCTGATGCTCGAGAAGATCGATGCCTGCATCGCAAGCTGCGAGAGCTTCGCGTTCGAGACGACTCGGCCGGCCGCGGCTGCTATCGCGCGCGTCACCGGGCGCGTCCGCCAGAGAGGCCACCATGTTCCCGCGGACGTGATCCGCCGTCGCTTTGTCGCCGGTCGTGCCAATGTCGACCGGCACTATCGACAGGGGTCGACGACTGGATGGTGTACGACAACGCAGGCACCGAACCGCAACTCCTTGCCTGGAAGGAACGGCCATGAATGCCGATGATCTCTCGGCAGCGACCAACCCCGACCTCGTCAACTCGCTCACGGCCTTGCGTCGCGCAGCGCGCAGCGCGCATGGCGCGCGAACTCGCCGTGCGAACCGATACCGTGATCGTCGTCACGCGTGACGGCGTGCTGGTGCGGATCTCCGCAGCGGAACTCCGACGCGAAGGCTATCGATGAACAACCTGTCGAGCCGCGCATTCATCAGCCCGATTCAGACGACCGATCGCGCCCTCAGATCTGCGATCTGTCCTTCGTCGTAGCCAAGATCGGCCAGGATCGCATCCGTGTGCTCCCCGAGCGTCGGCGGCCGACGACGCTCGACCGGCTTGGTCGCGCTCATCCACAACGGTACCGCCGCGATCGGAGCCGGTGACGGCAAGCCTGGATAGTCCGTGTCCTGCAGCAGGCCGAGCGCCGCGACCTGCGGATGATCGAGAGCCTGCTGCGGCGACAGCACCGGTCCGCACGGGATCATCGCGTCGCCGAGGATGCGCACGACGTCGTCGCGATCGCGCGTGGCGCACCAGCGCCGCATGCGGGCGCCGATCAGTTCACCGTGTGCGCCACGCTGGTCGTCGGTGGCGAAGCGCGGATCGAGAAGCCAGTCCGGGTCGCCTGCTTCAGGCTCCATCAGCCGGGCCCAGCGCTTGTACAAAGGCTGGCCCACGACCGACACCAGCACGAAGCCGTCGCGCGTGCGAAAGATGTCGGCCGGCGCGGAGATCTGTCCGCGATTGCCGGTCGGCACGCGGTTGGGCTTGGCGACCGCCTGCTCGATCAGCGCGCCGTTGTTGATGGCCAGCGCCGTCGCCAGCAACGCGCCACTGACCAGCTGACCTTCGCCGGTCTTCGCGCGCTGCATCAGCGCCGCGAGCGTGCCGAACGCGCAATGCGTCGCGGTCGCGAAGTCGACCCAGTTGACGATCGCGCGATACGGCTCGTCGGGCTGTCCGGTCATGTAGACCGCGCCCGACATCACCTGCCCCACGCCGTCGAAGCCGACCTGATGGCTCATCGGGCCGGTCGTGCCGAACGCGGTGTTGGTCACGACGATGATGTCGGCCCGATAGCCGCGCAGCGTCTCGTAGTCGAGCCCCATGGCCTTCAGCGCGGCCTCAGGCAGGTTGGCGATCACGACGTCGGCGCTCTTCACGAGCTGCGCGACAATCTCGCGGCCGTCGGGCGATGCGGGGTCGAGCGTCATCGAGCGCTTGTTGCGGTTCATCTGCAGGAACAGCGCACCGACGCCGCCACCGACCTGCCCCGGGAAGCGGTCCTCGCTGCCGTCGCGCTTCTCGATGCGGATCACGTCGGCGCCGTACTCAGCCAGCATCGCCGCGCAATAGGGGCCGGCGATGTAGCGACCGAAGTCGAGGACGCGGATGTCGTGAAGCAGTGGGCTCATGCAGGGGTCCTGAAGGATCGAACGGGGTGCGGCGCGCAGTGTGCGCGCGTCGCGACGATGTGGACCGGCGCGAGCTTGCGGGCGACTAGGCCCGGTGCGAGCGTGAAGCCACCGCCGATGGCGGCGTCGATGCCTTCGCCGACCAGTTCCACCGGCCGGTTGTCGAAATGCCAGTCGGGCACGACGTCCGGATAGCGATCGAGGAACTCCCCGAGCAAGGGCCGCACGAAACGTCGTGCACACGCCGGCGAGCGCCCCTTGCAGCTCGCGAGCGGCGCTTCCGCTTGCAACAGAAAGCGTTTACCGCCTTCGGTGAGCGACAGGCGACGCGTGCTGCGATGGAAGAGACGGACTCCGAGCGTGCCTTCGAGAAGGGCGACGTTCTTGCTGATGGCGGCCGGCGTCAGGCCCATCGAACGAGCGGCCGCCGAGAAGCTGCCGTACTTCGCGGTCTGCACGAAGGCTCTCAACTGCCACAAGTCGTTCATCGATCGATCCAAAACCATCGGTTGAAGCTGATTGCCTATCGAACGGTATGGATTCCGCAGCGCGGCCGTCCCACACCCGTCGCCAGCTCGACGACCGCAAGGTCGGCTCGGACGCGCGTTCACGCGACGTCACCACGCCAGGGAGGTTCCATGCACCATCTCGTTCGCAGCATCTGCATCGGTCTCGCGCTGCTCGCTGCGCCGCTGTCCGCTTGGGCGGATGCATTCGAATTCCCCGATGGATTCACCGTGCGCGACGTCGAAACCAACGGCGCCACGATCCACGTGCGGGTCGGTGGCCAGGGTCCCGCCGTCGTGCTGCTGCAAGGCTACGGCGAGACCGGCGACATGTGGGTGCCGATGGCTGCGGACCTGGCCCGCGACCACACGGTGATCGTGTCCGACCTGCGCGGCCTCGGCCCGTCATCGAAGCCCGCGGGCGGCTTCGACAAGAAGAACCAGGCCGGCGATGTGCGGGGCGTGCTGGATGCGCTCGGCGTGCAGCGGGCCGACGTCGTCGCGCACGACATCGGCAACATGGTCGCGTATCTGTTCGCGGCGCAGTCGCCCGAACGCGTGCGGCGGCTCGTGCTGATCGATGCGCTGATGCCCGGCATCGATCCCTGGGACGAGATCCTCAAGAACCCGCTGCTGTGGCACTTCCGTTTCGGAGGACCCGACATGGAGCGCCTCGTGGCCGGGCGCGAGCGGATCTATCTCGATCGCTTCTGGAACGAGTTCTCGGCGTCGCCCGCGCGCTTCGAGCAGGCCTTGCGGCAGCACTACGCGGCGCTTTATGCGCTTCCGGGCGCGATGCATTCGGGCTTCGCGCAGTTCGCAGCGTTCGACCAGGACGCGCGCGACAAAGGCTTCACGCGCACGCGGCCGCCTGAAGATGCCGGTGCTCGCGCTCGGCGGCGAGAAATCGTTCGGCCTGACCATGGCCACGGTGATGTCAGCCCCGGCCGACGACGTGAGCGCTGGCGTCGTGCCGGGATCGGGTCACTGGATCATGGACGAGAACCCGCAAGTAACGATCGCGCTCGTGCGCCCGTTCCTGATGCGCTGACGAGGTCGCGCGGTGGCTGCGACGGCAGCCGGACGGCCGCGGTCAGCGCGCTCCGAACAGCGCAACCAGCTTTACCGCGACCTGGCCGGGCGCCTCGCGCTGCGGGAAATGGCCCACACCAGGCAGCACGACCCGCTCGAACGGGCCTGTGAACTTCTTCGCGACGCCTTCGGTGGTGGACGGCGGGTTGATCCCGTCGACGGCACCCTGGAAATACATCGTTGGCAGCGACAACGTCTTCGTCGCCCTGACCCGCTCGTCGAGCCATCGCGCCGAGGGGTCCGGCTCCGCCTCGTCCCAGCGCGCACGATAGCTGTGCAGGGTCACATCCACGAAGTCGGGATTCTCGAACGATCGGGCCACACGCGCGAAGAGGGGCTCGTCGAACCAGCCCGATGGCGACCAGTTGACCCAGTGCAGATGCGCGAAACCGATCGGATCATCACGCACTGCCTGCGCACCGCGCTTCGTCGCCATGAACCAGTGGTACCACTGCCGCTGAGTCTGTTCGAACGGCGGCGTTGCCATCCCGCCGAGCCGCGGCGGCGTCGCGAGCATCGCAAGGCTTGCGACCCGATCCGGCCAGCCGACCGCCAGCGCCTCGGCGCTGTTCGAGCCCCAGTCGTGTCCCGCGACGCAGAACCGAGCGATCCCGAGTGCATCCATCAACCCGATCGCATCGAGCGCGAGGATGCCGCTGTTGCCGGTCCGAAGGGACGTTGCAGACAGGAAGCGCGTGGCGCCGAAGCCGCGCAGCGACGGGACGATCGTTCGCAGGCCCGCGTCGTTCAGCAACGCCGCGACTGAGTCCCAGCTCGAGCGGTCGTCGGGCCAGCCGTGCAGGAGCAACGCGACCGGCGCATCGCGCGGACCTCCGTCGGCGTAGTCGATGGAGAGGGTGTCGGTGGTGATCGTGGGCATGGCGGTCAATCCTTGATGTGCGTGAACGCAGTCGATACGCGTGTCAGGGCGAAGCGGGTCGCGGCGGTCTGCCAGCGGTGACGATCGGGTCTTGCGCGACGACCTCGTCCTGCGCCGGCATGCGCCGCAGCCAGGACCCGCCCGCCAGGATCAGCACCAGCCCGACCAGCGACTGCGCCCCGGTCACCATCCAGAACAGCGACGGGCCCAGCGGCTCGTAGAAGCGGCCCATCCAGCCGACGATGAAGAACGACAGCATGGTGGTCGCCTTCATCACGGCCATCATCAAGGCATTGACGGACTGCGGCGCGTCGCGCGAGATCAGCGACTGCACGGCGGGCTCGGACCAGCCGACAGCGAGATCCATGATGCCGTAGAAGACGATCCACAGGATCACCGGCACGACCGCCAGCGTGGCGATGCCGGCCGCGAAAAGGAACGCGAGGCCGACGCCCGCGTAGCCGATCACCATCTTCGTGAAGTCGCCGGGTTCGCGACCCCGTTTGCCGAGCGCGATCGACATCCGGTTGGCGACCACCACGCCGAGGATGGTGAGCAGGCCATCGGCGATGCCGATCCACGTGACCGGCACCTCCCAGCCGAAGATCACGCGGTCCACCGCGGTATCGGCCCAGACGTACATGACGGCATAGGCCTGCAGGTTTGCCGCGCCGTAGAGCAGGTAGGGCACGAGCAGCAGGCCGATCGAGGCGACCTGTCGGCGCTGCTGGCCGGTGAGCTTGCCGGCCACGACGCCGCGCTTGCGGATCGCGTCCGGCGGCAGATGGCGGCGACCAGCGAGATAGGTCGCGAGCCCGATCAGCATCCCCACGCCCGCCGCGCCGAAGCCGACATGCCAGTCGACCCTCTCGCCAAGCGTGCCGATCACCAGCGGCGCGATCAGCGCACCGATATTGAGGGTGATGAGATAGATGCCGAACGCGCGCGTGCGCCGCTGGTCACCCGGTCCGTAGAGCTGGCCGACCTGCGCGGCCATGTTGCCGATCACGCCACCGGCACCGACGATGATCAGCAGGAGCGCGACTAGGAACAGCCGTTCCGAAGCCATCGCCAGATGGCCCGCGGCCATCAGCAGGCAGCCCGCCGTGACCGTGCGGGTCTTGCCCAGCACCCGATCGCCGAGCCACGCGCCGATCAGCGGCGTGCCATAGATCAGCCCCGAGTAGAGGCCGTAGGTTTGCGTGGCGAACGCCAGGTCGGTCATCGGACCGACGACGGTTGCGAGGCCCGAGCGGAACGCGATGAGCCCGAAGACCGTGCGGGCGTGCTCCGGCAGCAGCAGGTACTTCGTCAAGTACAGCAGGAGCAGCGCCTGCATGCCGAAGAACGAGAAGCGCTCCCACATCTCCGTGGTCGCGAGGACCATCAGGCCGCGGGGGTGGCCGAAGAGGTCGGGAGTCGTGGTGCGGGTAATGGGTGAGACGGACTGTCGATCGGCCACGATGTGCGGATCCGCAAGAAAAAGCCGATTTTCTATGCACTTTCAACGAATGTGTATAGGCTTCGGCACGTAGCGTCGACCCCGCCCGGCGGCCGGTCAGGCCGACGCGCAGGACCGGCCCTGGCGAACAGCGGCATGGAATCCGCGGCTGCGGATGCCTGGAGCGCAGCGCCTCCACCCGTCGACATCCTTTTTTCGTCGGACCGCCACGGAGAGCCCCTTGAGTGCGATCGCTGCAAGCCTGTCGAACACCCGCTCCGAAAGCCGAAACTTCTACGTGGGGATGGGCGTGGCCTTCGTGCTCGTCGCCTTCAGCGGCTTCCTGCCGACCTACTGGGCGCCCGTCGTGGCCGGTACCTTCAGGGCGCCGCCGGTGATCCACATTCACGGCGCGCTGATGTTCGCGTGGACGGTGTTCTTCCTGGTCCAGACGATGCTCGTCGCGGCCGGCCGGACCATCGACCATCGCGCCTGGGGCATGGCGGGCATCGCGCTGTTCAGCGTCATCGCGTGTGCCATGCTGGTCGGCGAGATGGCGGTGCTCAAGCGTGACGCGGCCGCAGGCATGGGCGACGCCTCGCGTCGTTTTGCGGCCGTCACGCTGTGCGCATGGCCGCTGATGGTCGGCCTCTTCACGCTGGCCATCGTAAACGTCCGCCGACCGGACGTGCACAAGCGCCTGCTGATGCTTCTGATGGCCGCAATGATGGCGCCGGCCATCGCACGGGTCTTCCTGACGGTGCTCGCACCGGCCGGCGGCGCGTCCGGTCCACCGCCACCGTTCGTGTCGATCCCGCCGGGGCTGGTCGCCGACCTCTTCATCGTCGTCGCGATGGGGTACGACTGGCGCACGCGCGGTCGCCCGCACACGGTCTATGCGATCGGCTTGCCGGTCGTGGTCGCGCAGCAAGTACTGACGGTGCCATTCGCGGCGACGGCGACGTGGATGGGTATCGTGACGGCGTTCGAGCGCTTGGCCGGCTGAGGTCGCGCCGTGTCGCGACGCACGGATCCCGACCTGCGCGAAGGTCACCCGATACTCGGTTTCATCCACTCCCGAAAGTCGCCGTGAACGCCCCACCGACCGACCCGATCAAGCTCTACCGCCACCCGTTGTCGGGCCACTCGCATCGGGTCGAGCTGTTCATCCGCCTGCTCGACCTGCCGGTCGCCCTCGTCGATGTCGACCTCGGCCACGGTGAGCAGAAGACGCCGGCCTTCGTGGCGCTGAACCGCTTCGCGCAGGTGCCGGTGATCGACGATGGCGGAGCGGTAGTCGCCGACTCCAACGCGATCCTCACGTACCTGGCATCGAAGTATGGTGCCGACCACTGGGTTCCGCGGGAGCCGCTGGCCGCGGCACGCGTGCAGCAGTGGTTGTCGCAGGCGGCCGGCGCACTGGCGCGAGGTGCCGCGACGGCACGCGCCATCAACGTCTTCCATCTCGGGCGCGACACGAGCGCCGCCGCGCAGGAAGCGCACTGGCTGCTGGCCCGCGTCGAGCAGGCGCTGCAGGACAGCCCCGGCCGATGGCTCGCGGGCGGCGAGCAACCGACCATCGCCGATGTCGCGTCGTACACCTACACGGCGTACGCACCCGAAGGTGGCGTCGCGCTGGACGCCTACCCGGCGGTGCGCGACTGGCTCGCGCGGGTCGAGGCGTTGAACGGCTTCGTGCCGATGGCGAGAACCGCGGTCGGTCTCGGCGAGGAACGATGACAGGCGAAGTTCGAAGCGACGCGAGTCGTACCGCGCTCGGACGCGATTTCATCCGCGCCGACCGGCGCGTTCCTTCCCGACGACACCATCGCGCCACTGGCGTCGATTCCGATAGCCCCGACCCCGACGCCGCCTGTACGCTTCGATCCTCACAACCACGGGGAGCAACGCATGCGCAACGCGTCATGGATCGTCCTGCTGTCGCTGGTATCGGCATCGGCGGTCGCCCAGGAGAAGACCCTCGAGCCCGGCCTCTACGAAGTGGTGACGAAGTCGGGCAAGGAGCCCGCGAACACGGCCCGCATCTGCCTGGACGCGAAGGACATCGTCAAAAGCCTGAGCCCCGAGGTCGACAAGAACTGCAAGCGCGACCGTAGCGTCGTCGCCGGCGGCAAGCTGGACTTCGCGACGACCTGTCCCGACACGACGATGACCATGACCGGTTCGTACACGCCGACCGGCTACGTGATCAACGGCAAGGTCGTGGTGAAGGGCAACGGCGACGACGACCCGATGACGATCGAGTCGCACATCACGGCGAAGCGTGTGGCTGAGAGCTGCAAGGCAGGTTGAGAACCTTCGCCAGTGCTCATTCGCATGGCTCGTCGAATGGCGGCAGATGCGACAGCCAATAGGTTGGCTCCATTCAAAACCCAAGGAGCGCACGGGCATGTCTTTCGCAGCTCGACCTGTCATCGTCTTTACCGGCTGGTTCATCGATCCGTCTGCCCAACGCCTTTCGAACCTGTGGATTCTTGAACCCAAAGCGCTGCCAGCGTTCCTTGACCACGAGCCCCAGACCCTCGAATCGAGCGACGTGACGCTGGCGACATTTCATTAATCGCGGTTCATTCGGACAGGCGAGCGACGCTGAATCGAGGTCGGCGTCCGTTGCGAGTATCGCGAGATCGATCACCAGCACAGTTGACAGGTCATTGAATGTCGTCGTCCTCGTCCAAACGACGGTTGCAACTTTCTTCCACCGTTCTTACGATGTGTATTCTTTCTCTGGAGGATACACATGAGGACCAATATCGTCATCGACGACGCACTGATGAAGGCGGCGCTCGAAGCCACCGGTCTGAAGACCAAGCGTGATGTGGTTGAGTTCGGACTGCGGACCGTCGTACGCCTGCATCAGCAGGCCGGCATCAAGCGCTATCGCGGCAAGCTCGACTGGCAGGGTGATCTGTCGGCGTCGCGGACCGATCGATGATCCTGGTCGATTCGAGCGTCTGGATCGACTACTTCCGCGGCGCGCCCACAAAGCAGACAGATCGACTGGACAGCGTGCTCGACCGCGAGCCGGTCGTGATTGGCGACCTCATCCTCGTCGAAGTACTGCAAGGCTTCGTGGCCGACCGCGATTTCCAGAAGGCTAAGTCCCTGTTCGCGCCCCTGACGTTGATCGAGCTCGGCGGCGCGGACATCGCCTACCGAGCGGCCGCAAACTACCGAAAGTTGCGCAAGGCAGGAGCTACGGTCCGCAAGACGATCGATGCCGTGATCGCAACACGCTGCATCCAGGATCGGTACACGCTGCTTCACGATGACAAGGACTTTCAGCCGTTCGTAGAGCATCTGGGATTGAGATCGGTTTTCTGATAGCACGTCGCTAGATCAGGTGGTCAGGGGAGCGCCGCACGATCTTCCAGCGCAGCACCACCGGCGGATGCCAGGCCTATCTGATCGGGTGCAGCGACACGAGCGCCGCCGCGCTGATCGACCCCGAGCTGGGCCGGTGCGACCAGTACCTCGCGCTCGCCGCGCGGCACGGCGTGCGCATCCGCTACCTGATCGACACGCACACGCGAGCCGATCACTTCTCGGTAACCAAGGAGCGGGCGCGCCAGCTCGACGTGCCGGTCGTGATGCATCGCGCGAGCCCCGCGCCGCTCGTGACGCTGCGCATCGACGGCGGCGAGCTGCTGCTGCTCGGGAAGCTGCGGATCCAGGCCCTGCACACGCCCGGCTGCACGAGCGACTCGATGTGCCTCGCGGTCGAGGACCGCGTCTTCACGGGCGACACATTGCTGATCGGCGGCACCGGTCGCACCGACCTGCCGACGGGCGACCCCGAGCAGCTGCATCACAGTCTCTTCGAGCGCGTACTGAAGCTGGACCCCGCGCTCAAGGTCAGCCCCGCGCACGACTACCGGGGCCGAGAGGAATCGACGATCGGCGAGGAGATCGCGACCAACCCGCGGCTTCAGCAGCGCGACCGCGCCGCGTTCGTCGCGATGATGAACAGCCTGAACCTGACGATGCCGACGCACATCACCGAGGCGTTGCGGACGAACATGCGTGACGGGAAGACCGTGGCGCTGCTGCTGGCCGACGCGGAGGCGAAGTTGCCGTTCATGTCGCTAGCGGAGGTGCGTGCACGAGTCGAGGCGGGGGACGACCTGCTCGTGCTCGACGGGCGCGAGCGCAGCGAGTACGAGGCCGGTCACATCCCGGTGCGAAGCTGCTGCCGCGAGGTCAGCTCGAACTGCGGGTCGACAAGGAGCTGCCGGATCCGACACGAAGGATCGTCGCGACCTGCGAGCTCGGGCACATCTCGACGCTGGCTGCGGCGACGTTGCGGGAGATGGGCTTCCAGCATGCGGTGGCGCTGGATGGCGGGATGAAGATGTAGCGCGCGTTGGGGTATCCGGTGGAGACCGGCGCGGGCTGATTGCTTGGCGCGCCTGACGACCTGGCGCGGCGCGCCGGATCGGTAGGGCTCGCCGAAAGCCCCGACCCATCGCCCCCAACCGCGACTCACCAAAGAAAACCCTCCCCCTTCAAGGGGAGGTTGGAAGGGGGAGGGGGTAGAGGTGCGGTGCTGAATCAGAACCCATCCCCACCCTACCCCTCCCCTTGAAAGGGAGGGGACGCAACTCCTTCCCCCTCTGCGGGAAGGCTGGGAAGGGGGGATGCGCAAAGCGCATCCGATCAACGCACAGCCAGCACAGCTCACCCTGGCGCTCTACCCCTGCTTCTCAAAAAGGAGAAACCAAAACCCCCTCAAGCAGCCGTAGCCCGATGCGGCAACTTCCACCCCGGCCTTACGAAGTGGCACGTATACCCATTCGGGATCCGCTGCAGATAATTCTGATGCTCAGGCTCCGCCTCCCAGAACTCCGCAACCGGCTCAACCTCCGTAACCACCCGCCCCGGCCAAAGCCCCGACGCTTCGACATCGGCAATCGTGTCCTCCGCCACGCGGACCTGTTCGTCCGACGTCGTGAAGATCGCCGACCGATAACTCGAGCCGCGGTCGTTGCCCTGACGGTCGATCGTCGTCGGATCGTGGATCTGGAAGAAAAACTCCAGCAGCGTGCGGAACGAGATCACGGCCGGATCGAACACGATCTCGATCGACTCGGCATGACCGTCGTGATTGCGGTAGGTCGCGTTCGCGACGTTCCCGCCCGTGTAGCCGACGCGCGTCGACCGCACGCCCGGCTTCTTGCGAATCAAGTCCTGCATGCCCCAGAAACATCCACCTGCGAGTACTGCGCGTTCTTCGCTCATCGTCATCTCCTGCTGTCATCGAGGTTGCATGCTACCGCCCGCGCGGGCGAGGCGCTCGGCGCTGCGAATGGCCGCTTGACCGGAGATCAACACAACGATAGAGTTGTGTCGCGGTTCCTGCCCATGAGCCGTCGACCGGAAACATGCCGCCCGGCGAGCATCTGGCCGAGTGGATCGAAGTCGTCGAATGGTTCGGCTCAACGCGGTGGCGAAGGCAGTTGCTCAAGGGGCTGGAACGGGCGTTGCGCGATTTGCGCGGCGCCGGCTGCAAACGCGCCTACATCGACGGCAGCTTCATCACCACCAAGGAGCATCCGGCCGACTTCGGTGTCTGTTGGGATATGGATGGAGTCGACTTCGATGTCATCGATGAAGTGCTGCTGACATTCGACGCGGGACGTCGCGCACAGAAGGCGAGGTACCGAGGCGAGTTGTTTCCCGCCGACGCGGCCGCGGAGCCGCTGGGCACGCTGTTTCGCGACTTCTTCCAGCGCGACCACGACGGCAACCCCAAAGGAATCATCGTCATCGACCTGGAGGATTTTCAATGATCACCAACGAACGGCAGTACCAGATCAGCAAGGCAGCGGTCGCCAAGTTCCGTGCGGCCGTCGACGCGCCGGACAGCAGCACGCGCACACTCCACCCACGTGCGCATAAGGCGCTGCGTGATGCGGCCCGAAGTCAGCTCGACGATCTCGCAGCGGAGGTGGCCGAATACGAGCGACTGCGGGACGGGCAACTGACGGCCATCACCGCGGAATCCATCGCCGACCTGGCACCCGCGCTGATCAAGGCCCGCATCATGCGCAACTGGACGCAAAAAGAGTTGGCCTGCAAGTTGGCGGTAGCCGAGCAGCAGATCCAGCGCTACGAAGCCACGCAGTACAAGGGTGTCTCGGTCGAGCGCCTGCAGGCGGTGGCCGATGCGCTGAAGCTGCGGGTGCGCGAGGTGATCACGTTCGAGCCTCTGTAGAAGAGATGAGCACAGGAGACGCGTGGTGTGGGGCTGCTCCCGGAGCGGCAAATCATTGAACGCAAAACGACACTGGCGCGCGTAGCGTTTGCCGCACCCTATGGCGCTCCATAGACTCGGGGCATGCCGAAAAAACGCAATGAACCATCGATAGTCGAAATCGTGATGATCAGTCGATGGCCGGTTGCCGCGACTTTGTGCGTCATCTGTTTTGTCGCGGGGTTCCTCGTCATACCGCACGTCCTTGCGTCGAACGTCTTCTTGCGAGGCCTTGCGCCGCTGATTCGCACGGTCTCCCTCGTCGCGTTCGTTGGCTTCGCAGGCGTAGCCGTCTTCAAGTTCTTACGCGAGGCGAACACCGACCGTGCGGCGATGAAGCCACGCGAACATCCCTCGACGACCAGGCCGGCCTCCAATCAACGGCAAGCCTCGTACCTGGGTGCCGCATCCGATCAGGTCGCCCCTGTTCGCACGGAGCCGTTTGTTCGTTCAACACCCTCTGAGTGGTCGCTCGCCCTGCTGCAGTCGATCGAATGGAAGCGCTTCGAGGAAGTGGTCGCGGCTTACTTTCGGGCCAAGAACTTTCGCTGCGAGACCATCGAGTACGGGCCTGACGGCGGTGTCGACGGCCGCCTGTACTTCGGAGACTTGCCCGACGCGGTCGGCATCGTCCAGTGCAAGGCATGGGGCAGCAAGCAGGTGGGTGTCGCACCGGTGCGTGAACTGTTAGGTGTGATGGCGCACGAGAAGGTGAGTCGCGGTTATTTCTGCGCGACCGGCGACTTCTCGAAAGAGGCCATCGCTTTCGCAGCCGCGAATCCCATCAAGCTCATCTCGGGTCGTGACCTGCTCGATGCGATCGCACAGATGCCTGCCGAAGCGCGAGGACAGCTTCTCGCGGTGTCCACGACGGGCGACTACACGACGCCGACCTGTCCTTCATGCGGAATTAAGCTCGTCGAGCGGACGATCGGTAGCCGCTCCGCATGGGCATGTCGTCACTTTCCGCGATGCCGGACGAAGATCTTTCGAAAGAGCGAACGCGGCCCTGCTGCAGCTTGAATTGCCGGGACAAAATGGGAACCACCATTGATCGTCTATAGCGCGACCAAACGAGACTTCCTGCGCGACAACAACGACCGCAACATCGAGGACGTCATCGGCGCCTCGTTCTTCGTCGCGACTGGCAGCCGCGTCGGGGCGAGCGAGGTGCGCTCGTGGAAAGAATCGTTGACTGAGATGGCGAAGGTTCTTTCGGACGAGACCTTCGCCGCAGATATCGGCATCGCCGTCGAGTACCACATCCCCCAGAGCGCCAAGCGCCTCGACGTGCTCGTTGGTGGCCACAGCGCCGAAGGCACGAAGAGCGCGGTGCTGATCGAGCTCAAGCAGTGGGCCCAGGCACAGGTCACGGCGAAGGACGCCATCGTCCGCACCTATCTCGGGGGCGGCGTCCGAGATACGGTGCACCCGTCGTACCAGGCGTGGTCGTACGCCGAGCTGATGAAATCGTTCAATGCGGCCGTCTACGACGGGCACATCGGCATCTGGCCGTGCGCCTACCTGCACAACTACACCCGCGACGGCGCGATCGATTCGGCGCACTACGAGCGCTACACGTCGAGCGCGCCGCTGTTCCTGCGAGGCGAAGCCGAAAGGACCGCGCTTCGCCGCTTCATCCATCAGCACGTTCGGCACGGGGACGGTCTCAAGGTCATCGCCGACATCGAAGCCGGACCGATCCGACCGTCGAAGGAACTGGCTGACAGCGTTGCACGACTGCTCAAGGGCAACCGCGAGTTCGTCTTGATCGACGATCAGAAAACGGTCTTCGAAGCGGCGAAGGCCGCGGCGATGCGTGCGACACCGGAGCGCCCGCACGTCGTGATCATCGAAGGCGGTCCGGGCACCGGCAAGTCGGTCGTCGCGATGAACCTGCTGTCCGACATGCTGGTCGCTGGTAGGACCGGCAAGTACGTATCGAAGAACGCTGCGCCGCGCAAGGTCTACGAGGCCAAGCTCGCAGGCCAGATGACGGCGACGAAGTACCGCTCGCTGTTCGTCGGGTCCGGGGGCTTCGTCGAGCCGCCACAGGTCTCGAACGACTTCCTCGTCATCGACGAGGCCCATCGACTGAACGAAAAGTCCGGCCTGTACGGCAACCAAGGCGATCATCAGGTCAAGGAGATCATCGCGTCGTCGAACTGCGCGATCTTCTTCGTCGACGAAGATCAGCGTGTCACCTTCAAGGACATCGGGACCAAGGCTGTGATCCGCGCACATGCGGAGCAGCGCGGCGCGGTCGTCGAGGAATACGAACTGTTCTCGCAGTTTCGCTGCGCCGGTTCCGACGGCTACCTCGCGTGGCTGGACGACGCACTGGGCATCCGCACCACCATGAACACGACGCTGAGCGCAGCCGAGTTCGACTTCCGCGTCTTCGACAGCCCCGAAGCGCTGCATGCCGCGATCGAAGAGAAGAACACGAAGAACAAGGCGCGCGTGGTCGCGGGCTACTGCTGGCCCTGGAAGAGCAAGACCGACGCATCGGCCATCGACATCGAGATCGGCTCCACGTACAGGCGCCAGTGGAATCTGGATACGGACGGCAGCCTGTGGATCATCGCGGCGGACTCGATCAAACAGGTCGGATGCATCCATACCTGCCAGGGACTCGAAGTGGATTATGTCGGGGTGATCGTCGGACCAGACTTGATCGTCGAGAACGAAGTCGTGCGGACGGTACCGACCGCCCGCGCCAGACAGGACCAGTCGATCCGCGGTTACAAGGCGATGCTCAAGACCGATCCGGAAAGAGCCCGCGATCTCGGCGACCTGATCGTCAAGAACACGTATCGAACCCTGATGACGCGTGGCATGAAAGGTTGCTACGTGTACTGCACTGATCGGCCACTGGCCGAGCGATTGCGCGCACGCGTCGTCGGTGCCCGCGCAGCCTGACCCGCGCAATTGGGCTGGCGCGGTCGTACGGCTACACCGCGCCGAAACCCGACGAGTTCGGCAATCGCGGCGCGTATTGGGACTTGATCGGTTGGCGTGTCTGACCTGCTCCCGACTTGCCGTTCCGTTGCGCCCGGCGGATGTGATGGACGTGCTCGGACCGCTGTTGCCCGATCGCTATGCACCGCTGCGCGTGAATGGCCACGGTCTGCAGAACCTTTACTTGACGGCGCTACCCGAGCCGTTCGCGCGCGCAGCACTGGACCTTCTCGGACCCGCGGCGCAGGCGATCGTCGATGGACGCACGGTCTCGGACCAGCTTCAAGCGCCGGCCATTGGCCTCCAAGAATGGGAGGACCGCGAAGAGGACGAGGTGCGCAGCGATCCGTCAGTCGGCGCGACTACGCACACCGCCTTCACTCAAGCGCGACGCGGCCAGGGTGCATTCAAGTCACAGGTTCAGCGGCTCGAAAAACGCTGCCGCATCACCGGTGTCGACCACATCGAGCACCTGCGCGCGAGCCACTGCCAGCCTCGGCGCGATGCGACCCACTGACCTGCCACGTTTCTTCGGACCAATCATTCTTGGAGAACGACTCCCGATTTCACGGATGAACATCTTTGCTGCACGAACTCGTTCGAAGTACGTTACGCCAGGCTGCCATGAGGCCGGACCTCGTTGTAATGCCGCGCCACTGCTCGATGACGACCTTGGCTTCGACCCTATTGCGGAACCACTCCAAG
>JANXTA010000068.1 GCA_025356395.1 Betaproteobacteria bacterium | reverse complement strand
AGCTTGGCGCCGCTCTGCAGCGCGGCCTGATCGTTCATCAGGTTGGGCGCGTGATCGAGCTTGTACCCGTCCTCGGCACTCCACGCGGACAGCGGAGCGAAGAGCGGGACGACCAGCAGCAGGGCAAACAATTTCTTCATGCGAGGCTTTCGGGCAGACGTCTTGGCGCAGTCTTGGCGTAGCGCGTTGCGTTCAATGCGGATGGAAGATGACACGGTCGGGCGGGGTCTTGAACGTCCCCAGCGTGGTCCACACCGGCATCAACAGGAAGAAGCCGAAGTAGTAGACGGTCCCGATCTGCGACATCAGGTTCTTCGCGTCCGAAGGCGCTTCGGTGCCGAGCCAGCAGAGCACCACGAACACGGCGAAGAAGATGCCGTACAGCCACTTGTGCCAGCTCGGGCGATAGCGGATCGACTTCACCGGGCTGTGGTCGAGCCACGGCAGGAAGAACAGCATCACGACCGCGCCGCCCATCACGACGACGCCCCAGAACTTCGCGTCGAAGGTGCGCAGCAGGACCATCGCCACCGCCGCGAAGACGGCGACCGGCACGGCCCACTTCAATTTCGGCTTGGCGCGCGTGAACCAGAGGATGAAGCCCACGACGATCCCGACGATCATGACCCACGTGAAGACGTCGGTGGTCGCGCGCAGCATCGAGTAGAAGGCCGTGAAGTACCAGACCGGCGCGATGTGCTGCGGCGTCTGCAGCGGGTTGGCCGGCAGGAAGTTGTTGAACTCGAGGAAGTAGCCACCCATCTCCGGCGCGAAGAACACGACCACCGAGAAAATGAACAGGAAGGCCGCGACGCCCATCGCGTCATGCACCGAGTAGTAGGGATGGAAGGGAATGCCGTCGAGCGGGATGCCGTTCTGGTCCTTGTCCTTCTTGATGTCGACGCCGTCGGGGTTGTTGGAACCGACCTCGTGCAGCGCCACGATGTGCGCGGCCACGAGACCCAGCAGCACCAGCGGGATCGCGATCACGTGGAACGAGAAGAAGCGGTTCAACGTGGCATCGGACACCACGTAGTCGCCCCGGATCCACAGCGACAGTTCGGGTCCGATGAAGGGCACGGCCGAGAACAGGTTGACGATCACCTGGGCACCCCAGAACGACATCTGGCCCCAAGGCAGGAGATAACCGAAGAAGGCTTCGGCCATCAGGCACAGGAAGATGCCGGTGCCGAAGATCCAGACCAGCTCACGCGGCTTGCGATACGAGCCGTAGATCAGGCCGCGCACCATGTGCAGGTACACGACGATGAAGAACATCGAGGCGCCGGTCGAGTGCATGTAGCGGATCAGCCAGCCCCACGGCACCTCGCGCATGATGTATTCGACGCTCGCGAACGCGACCGGCACGCCAGCGGCGTTGAGCGACGCGTCCGGCTTGTAGTGCATCACCAGGAAGATGCCGGTAACAATCTGGATCACGAGGACCAGCAGCGCGAACGAACCGAAGAAGTACCAGAAGTTGAAGTTCTTCGGCGCGTAGTACTCGGACAGGTGCGCCTTGAAGGTCGAAGTCAACGGGAACCGTGCATCAACCCATCCCAGCAGACGTTCGCCCGCCGATGCGTCGGCCGCCACTTGCACCACTCTTTGATTCGCCATCTATTTCTCCAGACCTGCCGTTGCTGCTTGGGGGTGATCGCTGCGCCGTGCTTCCAATCGCGCTTCAGTCCAGCTCAGGCCTTGGTCTCTTCACCGATGATGATCTTGGTATCGGACACGAAGGTGTAAGGCGGAATGGGCAGGTTGTCGGGGGCAGGCTTGTTCTTGAAGACCCGGCCCGCCAGGTCAAACGTCGAGCCATGACAAGGGCAAAGGAAGCCACCCGGCCAGTCATCGGGCAGGCTCGCCTGCGGGCCCGGTGTGAAGCGTGTAGACGGCGAACAACCGAGGTGCGTGCAGACGCCCACCGCGACGAAATACTCGGGCTTCAACGAGCGGTACTCGTTGCGAGTCTGCGGCATCGGCGTGAACTCCGACGGATTGCGCTTAGACTCGGGATCGGCCAGTCCCGCATCGTTCTTCTTGAGTTCGTCGACCATCTCCTTGCTGCGGCGGACGACCCACACTGGCTTGCCGCGCCACTCGAAGGTTCGGAGTTCGCCGACGGCCATGCCGGAGATGTCGGCCGTGACAGGCGCACCAGCAGCCTTGGCCTTCTCGGACGGCTCGAAGCTTCCCACCAGCGGCGTGATCGCGGCGATGCCGGCGACACCACCCGCTGCGCAACTCGCGATCAACAGATTGCGGCGCGTGCTGTCGGGGGGCAATTCCGTGAAGGCCGCGCCGGAAGGGGCGGCGAGATGATCTGCGCTGGACATGAGAACGCTGACTCCGAAGAGGCTTCGGCCTTAATTGACGTGGGGTCATAACGGGACTTGCGCCGCGCCCGGAACACTGCGAAGGATCCGGACGAGGTTTTGACAACCTGCGACTTTACCGGATTCGCGAGGCGAATCAAAGTGACGCGTCCGCGCAAGCATGTCGAAGCTTGAAGCTTCCGCCCAGGAAGCGCGAATCACCTAAAATCCGACGTCCATAACAAGGGGGGACACATCGATGAGCATGCTCAAGGACTTTCGCGATTTCGCGATCAAAGGCAACGTCGTCGATCTCGCCGTTGCGGTGATCATCGGCGGCGCATTCGGCAAGATCGTCGACTCGGCGGTGAAGGACCTGATCATGCCGGTCGTGGGCTGGATCTTCGGGGGACTCGATTTTACCAACCACTTCTTCCAGTTGGGCTTCATCAAGCCCGACCAAGCCACCAAGATCGGCCACGTAGCGCCCTACACCTACAAGGAACTGACCGATGCGGGCGTGGCCGTTTGGGGTTACGGGAGCTTCCTCACCGTCGCGCTCAACTTCATCATCCTGGCATTCATCATCTTCTGGATGGTCAAGCTGATTGCGAACGCCAAGCCGAAGCTGGATCCTGCCCCGGCCGCACCGGCGCCCACGCCCGAGAATGTCCTGCTGCTTCGCGAGATCCGCGATGCGCTGAAACGACCGTGATCTTCGTCTAACGTTTCACCTCCCGAAGGCGGGCAGTGCCCGCCTTTTTTATGCCGCCTGTCGCCGCATCCCGCACCGTTCGCGCCGTCACCCGAAGGCTCTGGCTGCTCTTCGCGCAGACGGTCACGATCGCCCTCGCCCTGCTGTTCATCGTGCAGACCCTGCGACCCGACTGGCTGCAGGTGGACCGACCGCCCGGCACCGTCACCATCAACGAGACGGCTGCGATGACGCGGACGTCGATCCCCGTGTTCAAGGGAGCACGCTTCGATTCCTTCAGCGACGCGGTCCGCGTGGCGGCGCCGGCTGTCGTCAGCATCGACATCAACGGCGACGGCCGCAACGCGCGCGACGCCTTCTCGAACGACCCGCGACCAAGACGCCCGCTGAACCGTCGTCTCAACGAGACCCCGTCCGAACGGACGCTGGCGTCGGGCGTGATCGTCAGCAAGGACGGCTATCTGCTGACCAACCGCCACGTCATCGAAGGCGCCGACGAGATCGTCGTCACGTTGTCCGATGGCCGCACCACGCCGGCGAAGGTGGTCGGCAGCGACGCGGAGACCGATCTCGCGGTGCTGCACGTCGAACTCAAGGATCTGCCGGTGATCACGCTAGGCCGCGTCGAGGAATCGCGTGTCGGCGACGTCGTGCTCGCGATCGGCAACCCCTTCGGCGTGGGCCAGACCGTGACGATGGGCATCATCAGCGCGCTGGGTCGCAATCACCTCAATCTCACCAACTTCGAGAACTACATCCAGACCGATGCCGCGATCAACCCCGGCAATTCGGGCGGCGCCCTGGTCAACGCGAGCGGCAACCTGATCGGCATCAACTCGGCCATCTTCACCAAGGCCTCGGGCGGCTCGCTGGGGATCGGCTTCGCGGTGCCGGTCTCGACGGCAAAGGAAGTCCTCGAAAGCATCATCACCAGCGGCGAAGTGATCCGCGGCTACATCGGGGTCGAGCCGCAGGACATCTCGCCCGAAGAGGTCGAAGCACTCACCTTTGGGCGCAGCAAGGGCGCCTTCATCTCGGGCGTCAACCGCGGTGGCCCGGCCGATCAGGCCGGTGTCAGGCCGGGCGACATCCTGGTCGCGGTCGACAACCACGCCATCGTCGACACGATCACGATGCTCGACGCGATCGCGCGGCTGAAGCCCGGTAGCACCACGCGCCTGAAGCTCTATCGCCGCAAGGAAGAGCTCACGGTGTCGGTCAAGGTGGCCACCCGCCCTAAGCCCGGCGCCACTCGGGAGAAGTGACGATGCATCTGCCGGCACTCGTGTCCTATCTGCAGGGACTGCGCGAGAACAACAACAAGGCCTGGTTCGTGATGAACAAGCCGGCCTACGACATCCTGCGCGCGGAGTTCATGGCGCTCGTGGCCGAAATCATCCAGGGGCTGGCGAAGCACGATCCGCTGATCGTGGACGTGAACGCGAAGAAAGCCCTGTTCCGCATCTATCGCGACATCCGCTTCTCGCACGACAAGACGCCCTACAAGAGCTACTTCTCGGCATCCCTGGCCGAGGCGGGCGTGAAGAACTTGGGCCCCATGTACTACCTGAGCATCAATGCCGACGGACGCCTCCACATGGGTGCTGGCTGCTATCTGCCGCCGAAGGAAGTGCTGGCGAAGTTGCGCCAGCATGTGGTCGAGGACCACACCGGCCTCGCACGGATCGCGAAGGCGAAGCGGTTCGTGAAGACCTTCGGCGCGCTCAGCCAGGAAGACAAGCTCGCGCGCCTGCCGAAGGGCTACGACGCCGACATGCCGGGCATCGAACGCTTCGGCGAGACGCTGCGACTCAAGAGCTTCGTGGTAGGCCGGGACGTGGACGTCATCAGCGACGGTGAGGTCATCGAGGACCTCGCGGCCACCCTCGTCAGCACGTTCGCTGCGGCTTCGCCGCTCAATCAGTGGTTGCGCGCAGGAATCAGGTCGAAGTAGCGCTTTCCGCGCGCTGCTCGCCGACGCGGACGAAGCGCGCGACCAGCAAGCCGACTTCGTAGAGCAGCACGAGGGGTACCGCGAGCAACAGCATCGAGCCCGGATCGGGCGGTGTGATGAGCGCTGCGATCACGAAGGCCGCGACGATCACGTACGGTCGGATGCTCTTCAGCGTCGCGACCGTCACGACCCCAAAGCGCACCAGCACGACGACCACGATCGGCACCTCGAAGGTGACGCCGAACGCGAGGAACATCGTCATCACGAAGCCGAAGTAGCTGTCGATGTCAGGCGCCACGACGACCGACTTAGGCGCGAGCTCGTTGATCACCCGGAACACCGTGCCGAACACGAAGAAATAGCAGAACGCGACGCCGAACAGGAACAGGATGAAGCTCGACGCGATGATCGGCAGCGCGAGCTTCTTCTCGTGCGAGTAGAGGCCGGGCGCGACGAACGCCCACATCTGGTACAGCACGACCGGCAACGCCAGGATGAACGCGACCAGCAGCGTGACCTTCACCGGCACCAGGAACGGCGTGATGACGCCGGTCGCGATCATCTTCGTACCCTCGGGCAAAGCGTGCAGCATCGGCGCCGCGAGGATGTCGTAGATGTGCGAGGCGAACGGTGCCAGGCACAGAAAGATCACGACGATCGCGAGCGCGGCCTTGACGAGACGCGAACGCAACTCGACCAGATGCGAGATGAAGGAGTCGCCTTCGCCCGAGTCCGGCCCCGAGAGTTTGGGAATCGCCATGGCCGATCAGCGGACCCGGTAACGCGCGACGCGCGCCGCGCCGGACTGCACGCGCGTGCGCTTGCGGTTGACGCTCTTGAACCACATCGGCGTCGCGCTGGTCCGCTGCGTCACGTTGCGCCGCCACTTGTTGCGCTTCGCCGGTGCGATCGGCATCGATGCATTGAGCGGCATCATCTCGTGATCGGGTTGCGACGCGACAGAGGAAGTCTCGAAGGCCGCGTTGAGGTCCGACTCGGTCTGGCGCAGGTTGCTGTGGATCGACGACTCGAACGAACTCGCGGCCGACTGCACGTGATCGCGCACGGCGCGCAATTCGTCGATCTGCATCTCACGATTGACCTCGGCCTTGACGTCGGCGAGGTAACGCTGCGCGCGCCCCAGCAACGTGCCAACCGTGCGGGCGACCTTGGGCAGTCGCTCCGGCCCGATCACGATCAACGCGACGACGCCGATGACGGCCAGCTTGGTGAGACCGAGATCGAACACGGCTTAGCGAAGGGAGACGAACAAGCGCGCGACCGACGCTTCGGAAGGACCGGTCACGGGATCGCCATGTGGAGCTCGATTCGCGGAACGCAGCGCTCGATCAGGTTCGGGTCCTGTCGCGGGCTTCGACATCGATGGTGGTGCGGTCGGCGACCTTCGGCGTTTCGCCGGGCGTCTCCGAACCGTCCTTCATGCCGGCCTTGAAGCCCTTCACCGCGCCGCCGAGATCCTCCCCCATGTTGCGCAACTTCTTCGTGCCGAAGATCAGCAACACGACGACGAGGACGATCAACCAGTGCCAGATGCTCAAACCACCCATTGCTATCTCCTGAAGCGCTCTGCGGTCCGGTGCGAACGCTAAGAATTGGAATCCGTGCCTGCTACCCGAAGCCGCTGCTTACCGCGGCTTCCAGGGCCGGGGGCCACCGAGGACGTGTAGGTGCAGATGATAGACCTCCTGGCCGCCGCCCCGCCCGGTGTTGAACATCGCCTTGAAGCCGTTGGTGCCGTCCGGACCGTCGTAACCGGCGCCGAGTTCCCGCGCGATGCGCGGCGCGAGGCCAGCCATCCTACCCAGCAACTCGCCGTGCTGCCCTTCGCAGTCGGCCAGCGATTCGATGTGCAGCTTGGGGATGATCAGCACGTGGACCGGTGCCGCCGGACTGATGTCGTGGAAGGCCAGGATCTCGTCGTCCTCGTAGGCCTTCTTCGACGGGATCTGTCCCGCGACGATCTTGCAGAAGATGCAGGAGTCACTCATGTGTTGGATTCCTTCTGGCGCTGGTCGTCTTTCCGCGCCGCGTGTTCGTCGAGTCCCGAAAGGCCTTCGCGTCGCGCCAGTTCATCGAGCACGTCGGACGGGCCGAGATCGTATTGCGCCAGCATCACTAGGCAGTGGAACCACAGGTCCGCCGTCTCGGCCACGATGCGCTGGCGATCGCCGTCCTTGGCGGCCATCACCGTCTCGGTCGCCTCCTCGCCGATCTTCTTGAGCACCGCATCGGGACTGCGAGAGAGCAGGCGCGCGACGTAGGACGAGACGGGATCACCGCCACGTCGCGACTCGATCACCCCGGCCAGTCGCGCGAGCACATCGTCGTTACGGCTCATGCGGGATCCGCGTGCAGGTGATCGGTCTCGACCCACTGCGCGTCGTCGAGCTTGCGATAGAAACAGCTGTGGCGTCCCGTGTGGCAGGCGACGCCACCCACCTGTTCGACCTTGAGCAGGATGGCATCGCCGTCGCAGTCGAGCCGGATGTCGTGCACCTTCTGGAAGTGGCCCGAGGTATCGCCCTTGTGCCACAACTGTTTCCGCGAACGGCTCCAGTAGACCGCCTCGCCGCGCATGAACGTCTGCGCCAGCGCCTCGCGGTCCATCCAAGCGAGCATCAGCACGTCGTTGGTTTCGACCTCCTGCGCGATGGCGGCCACCAGTCCGTCGGCGTTCCATTTCACGTCGTCGAGCCAGTCGGGACTTGCGGGGATCGTCATGTCAGTCGCATCGGGATGCCCCGGTCGGCCATGTGGCGCTTCGCTTCACCGACGGTGAAGGTGCCGAAATGGAAGATGCTCGCCGCGAGCACCGCGTCGGCGTGGCCTTCGAGGACGCCGTCGGCGAGATGGTCAAGCGACCCGACGCCGCCCGAGGCGATCACGGGAATCGCCACCGCATCGGACACGGCGCGCGTCAGCGCCAGATCGAAGCCGCCCTTCGTGCCGTCACGATCCATGCTGGTCAGCAGGATCTCTCCGGCGCCTAGCGCAGCGACCTGCTTCGCCCACGTGACGACATCGATGCCGGTCGCGGTACGACCGCCATGCGTGTAGACCTGCCAGCCGTCGGTCGCATCCCTCTTCGCGTCGATCGCGACCACGATGCATTGCGAGCCGTAGTAGCTGGCCGCCTCGCCCACCAAGTCGGGCCGCGCGACCGCGCTCGAGTTCATGCTGATCTTGTCGGCGCCCGCGTTGAGCAAGCGGCGTACGTCGGCCACGGTGCGCACACCACCACCGACCGTGAGCGGGATGAAGATCTGCGACGCGACCGCCTCGATGACTTCGAGGATCAGGCCGCGCTCGTCCGAGGTCGCGGTGATGTCGAGGAAGGTGATCTCGTCGGCGCCGGCCTCGTCGTAGCGCCGCGCGATCTCGACCGGATCGCCCGCGTCTCGCAGTTCGACGAAGTTGACGCCCTTGACCACGCGACCGGCATGGACATCGAGACAGGGGATGACGCGTTTGGCTAACAAGGGCGCGGTGGGGGAAAAGGGAATGTCATCCCGGCGAAGGCCGGGACCTAATTTGTCGTGTTGCTGAATTGGGCCCCGGCCTTCGCCGGGGTGACACAGTAATAAAACGCTCACGGCTCGTCGGTGAGCACGACCCCATCCAGCCCGTCCGCCTTCTCCTGCGCCACCTTGAAGTCCAGATCGCCCGAATAGATCGCGCGACCGCAGATCACGCCTTCGATGCCTTCGTCCTCGATCGCGGACAGCGCCTCGATGTCGGCCATGCTGGACAGGCCGCCGCTCGCGATCACCGGCACCGACACGCTCTGCGCGAGCTTTAGCGTCGCCTCGATGTTGATGCCCGACAGCATGCCGTCGCGGCCGATGTCGGTGTAGATGATCGCCTCGACGCCGTAGCCTTCGAACTTCTTCGCGAGATCGATGACCTCGTGACCCGTGAGTTTGGACCAGCCGTCGGTGGCGACCTTGCCCTCGCGGGCGTCGAGCCCGACGATGATCTGGCCGGGGAAGACACCGCAGGCGTCGTGGAGGAAGCCGGGGTTCTTGACCGCGGCCGTCCCGATAATCACGTACGCGATGCCGTCGTCGAGATAGCGCTCGATGGTGTCGAGGTCGCGGATGCCGCCACCGAGCTGGACCGGGATGCTGCCGCCAACCGCATCGATGATGGCCTTCACGGCCGACTCGTTCTTGGGCCGGCCGCTGACGGCGCCGTTGAGGTCGACGAGATGAAGACGTCTCGCGCCCTGCTCGACCCAATGGCGGGCCATCGCCGCAGGGTCTTCGGAGAACACGGTGGCGTTGTTCATGTCGCCTTGCTTGAGACGAACGCAGTGGCCGTCTTTCAGATCGATCGCAGGGATCAGCAGCATGGGAGGCGTCGCATGGGAGTGGAACGGACGCGGAGAGCGTGCAACGCTCCCGCGTGGGTGGCGGAAGACATCACGGACTTACGGATTCCATGCGACGAAGTTCCGATATAGCGCCAGTCCCGCTGCGGCGCTCATTTCCGGGTGGAATTGCGTGGCGAAAATATTATCCCGGGCAATCGCCGCGGTAAAGGGTGTGCCGTAATCGCTGGTCCCCGCGCGACGGGCGTCGTCGACCAACCACACATGGTAACTGTGAACGAAATAGAACCAGCTCTCGTCGGGGATGCCGTGCCACATCGGGTGCGGTCCTTCGCCCGTATCGGTCTGCTTCACTCGGTTCCAACCGACGTGCGGCACCTTGAGCGGTCGCTCGGTATATCCGGCGAGCGGGTCGAAGCGGATGCAGCGTCCGGCGATCAGCCCAAGTCCGGGTGTCGGCGTGCCGTCCCCGCTCTCGTCGCTCGCATCGACCAGCATCTGTTCGCCGATGCAGATGCCGAGCAGCGGCTTGCTGGCAGCGCATTCCAGCAGGGTCTCGACCAGTCCCGTCTCGTTCAGGTGGCGCATGCAATCGGGCATCGCGCCCTGCCCCGGGAGCACGAGGCGATCGGCCGCGCGCAGGTCGGCGGCGTTCGAGGAGATGCGGACGTCCGCATCGGGCGCGACGTGACGCAGGGCCTTCGCGACGCTGCGGACGTTGCCCATGCCGTAATCGACGATGACGATCATGAAGGGGACTTGTCATCCCGGCGAAGGCCGGGACCCAATTGGAAGTGTTGATTAGGTCCCGGCCTTCACCGGAATGACATGATCGGAGGGCCATGCGGCCCTAGAGCGATCCCTTGGTGCTCGGGATCAAATTGGCCATACGCGCGTCGCGCTCGGCCGCCATGCGGAACGCACGTCCGAAGGCCTTGAACACGGTCTCGCACTGGTGATGTGCGTTGTCGCCGCGCAGGTTGTCGACGTGCAGCGTGACCTGCGCGTGATTGACGAAGCCCTGAAAGAATTCGTGGGCGAGGTCGACGTCGAAGCTGCCGATCATCGCGCGCGTGAACGGCACGTGCCACACCAGTTCGGGTCGGCCCGAGAAGTCGATCACGACCCGCGACAACGCCTCGTCGAGCGGCACGTAGGCATGGCCGTAACGACGGATGCCCTTCTTGTCGCCGATCGCCTTCGCCACGGCCTGGCCGAGCGTGATGCCGATGTCTTCCACCGTGTGATGCGCGTCGATGTGCAGGTCGCCGTGCGCTTCGATCTCGAGATCGACCAGCCCGTGACGCGCGATCTGGTCGAGCATGTGGTCGAGGAAGGCGACACCGCTCGCGAGCTTTGCGTGACCGGTGCCGTCGAGGTCGACGCTGACCGCGATCTGGGTCTCGGCGGTGTCGCGCTTGATGCTGGCGCGGCGGGCAAGGATTCCGGGCTCGAGGGCGGCGTTCATGAGGCAGTGACTTCGTGGAGGGATGAGGCGAGAGCCGCGAGGAAGACGTCGTTTTCCTCGGGCGTCGAAACCGTAACACGCAGGGCATTTGCACACAACGGATGCGAGCGCGACAGGTCCTTGACGAGCACGCGCCTGCGCTTGAGCGCTTCGAAGACCTGCGTCGCCGCAGTACGATCGTCGTGCGCGACGCGAAACAGGATGAAGTTCGCGTCGGACGGAAACGGCGTCACGCCGGCGATGGCTTGCAGCGCAGCCATCAATCGCGTGCGCTCGTCGCGCAGCACAGCGGCCTGCGCGACGAGCACGTCGGCATGTTCGAGCGCGAACTGCACCGCGCACTGCGTCAGCACGTTGATGTTGTAGGGCGGGCGGACCTTGCCGATCTCATTCAGCCACGACGGCGACCCGCACAGGTAGCCGAGGCGCACGCCGGCCAGTCCGCTCTTGCTGACCGTGCGCAGGACCAGCAGGTTGTCGTGCTTCGGCAGGGCGGCCAGGAAGCTGTCCGACGCGAACGCGTGGTAAGCCTCGTCGACGACGACCAGCGTGTCGGTCTCGCATGCCGCTTGGATCACCGCCTCGACGTCGGCACGGGCGAAGCGATTGCCGGTCGGATTGTTGGGATAGGCGATGAATGCCAGTGCAGGGCGCTGCGCGAGCAGCGCGTCGATGACCGCCGCAGCGTCGAGCGAGAAGTCGTCGCGCAACGGGACCACGACCTGGTCGAGGCGCGCGAACTGCGTCGACAGCGCGAACATCGCGAAGCCGGGCGCGAGCGACAGCACGGATGCGCCGTCGCGTGCCACGGCCATGCACAGCAGCGCGATCAGCTCGTCGGAGCCGTTGCCGAACAGCACGTCGCAGCCGTCGGGCACGTGCATCACGCGACGCAACGTCGCGCGCAGGGCGTCGGCACGGGGCGCGGGATAGCGGTTGAGGGGTGCGGCGGCCAGTCGATGACCCAGTTCTTCGCGCAGCGCGTCGGGCAACTGAAACGGGTTCTCCATCGCGTCGAGCTTCACGAGGCCTGTCGCGTCGGCGACGACGTACGCATGCATCGCGCGCACGTCGGCGCGGATCACGCGATCGACGAACGACGGCAGCGCTTTCGGCTGCGCACTCATGACTTGGGATGAAGGCGAAACTCCGCCGACCGCGCATGCGCATCCAGTCCTTCGCCATGCGCCAGCGTCGACGCGAGTCGACCCAGCGTCTGCGCACCGGCGCGAGTGACCGCGATCAGCGACGAACGTTTCTGGAAGTCGTACACGCCCAGCGGCGACGAGAAACGAGCGGTGCGGGCGGTCGGCAGCACGTGGTTGGGACCGGCGCAGTAGTCGCCGATCGCCTCGGACGAGTGGATGCCCATGAAGATCGCGCCCGCATGGCGGATCTTGGGCACGAGCGCATCGGGGGCGGCCACCGACAGCTCGAGGTGCTCGGGCGCGATGCGGTTGACGATTTCGCACGCCTCGTCGAGGTCGCGCACCCGGATCAGCGCGCAACGATCGCGCATCGATGCGGTGACGATCGCGACCCGCGGCAGAGTGGGCAACAGGGCTTCGATGCTGGCCGCGACCGCGTCAATGTAGGCCGCGTCCGGACACAGCAGGATCGCCTGCGCGACCTCGTCGTGCTCGGCCTGCGAGAACAGGTCCATCGCGACCCAGTCGGCCGGTGCCGTCCCGTCGGCGACCACCAGGATCTCGGACGGTCCGGCGATCATGTCGATGCCGACCGTGCCGAACACGCGACGCTTCGCGGCGGCGACGTAGGCGTTGCCGGGACCGACGATCTTGTCGACGGCCGGCACGGTCGCCGTGCCGTAGGCCAGCGCCGCGACAGCCTGCGCCCCGCCGATCGTGAACACGCGGTCGACCCCACCGATCGCGGCTGCGGCGAGCACCATCGCATTGCGCACGCCGCCCGGCGTCGGCGTGACCATCAAGACCTCCGGCACGCCGGCGACCTTGGCCGGGATGACGCTCATCAGCACCGACGACGGGTAGGCCGCGAGGCCGCCGGGCACGTAGATGCCGACCCGGTCGAGCGGCGTGACGCGCTGGCCGAGCCGCGTGCCGTCGGCCTCTTCGAAGAACCAGGACTCGCTGCGTTGCCGTTCGTGGAAGCCGCGGACGCGCGCCGCGGCCTGCTCGAGCGCCTCCCGTCGATCGACCGGCAATGCGTCGCGCGCCGCCTCCAAGTCGGCACGCGGGATCTCGAGCCTGGCCGCCGATGCGACGACGACGCGGTCGAAAAGCTTCGTGTATTCGATCAAGGCTTCATCGCCACGGCTGCGAACCTCGGCGAGGATGGCCGCCGCCGCCTGGTCGACCACCGAATCGACGTCGGTGTCGAAGCGCAGCAGCTTCGCGAGCTCGGCCTCGAAGTCGCTCGCGGACGAGTCGAGCCTGCGGACGACGGGCGCGCTCATGAATTCTTGACCGCGCGTGCCGCGACCGCGGCTTCCAGCGCGGCCAGCAACGGCGCGAGCGCCTCGCGCTTCATCTTCATGGCCGCCTGGTTGACGATCAGGCGCGACGAGATCGGCATGATCGTCTCGACCTCGACGAGGTCGTTGGCGGCCAGCGTCGCGCCCGACGACACGAGGTCGACGATGGCATCCGCCAGCCCGACCAGCGGACCCAGTTCCATCGAGCCGTAGAGCTTGATGAGGTCGACGTGCACGCCCTTCATGTCGAAGTGTTCGCGCGCCGTGCGCACGTACTTGGTCGCGATCGACAGCCGCGCGCCCTGCCGCACCGCGTGCTCGTAGTCGAAGCCGCGAGGCGCGGCGACCGACATGCGACACCGTGCGATGCCGAGGTCGAGGGGTTGATACAGCCCGCCGCTGCCCTGCCCGTCGCCATGTTCGAGCAGCACGTCCTTGCCGGCCACGCCGATGTCGGCCGCGCCGTACTCGACGTAGGTCGGCACGTCGGAGGCGCGGACGATGATGATCCGCACGTCCGGGTTCGAGGTCGACAGGATGAGCTTGCGCGACGTCTCGGGATCTTCCGACACGACGACGCCGGCAGCGGCCAGCAACGGCAGGGTCTCGGCGATGATGCGACCCTTCGAAACCGCGAGCGTGATCGGCTTCATTCGGCCACGCGACGGATCGTCGCGCCGAGCGCGGTGAGCTTGGCCTCCATCGCCTGGTAGCCGCGATCGAGGTGGTAGATGCGGTCGATGGTGGTCTCGCCCTCGGCGACCAGCGCCGCGATGACGAGGCCCGCCGAGGCGCGCAGATCGGTGGCCATCACCGTCGCACCCGACAGGCGCGCGACGCCCTTGACGATCGCCGTGTTGCCTTCGATCTCGATCGACGCGCCGAGGCGGCTGAGCTCCTGCACATGCATGAAACGGTTCTCGAAGATGGTCTCGATGACGTGGTTGGTGCCCTCGGCGATGCAGTCGAGCGCCATGAACTGCGCCTGCATGTCGGTGGGGAATGCGGGGTATTCGGAGGTCCGTACGTTGGCACCGACCAGCGCATGGCCGTTCGCGCGGACGCGGATGGAGTCGACGTCGCACTCGAGCGCCACGCCAGCCTCGCGCAGCTTGTCGAGGACCGCGTCGAGCGTGCGCGGACGCGCGCCCTGCACGATCACCTCGCCGCCGTGGCGCGACACCGTCGCCGCCGCCGCGCACAGGAAGGTGCCGGTCTCGATACGGTCGGGCATCACCGCATGGCTCGCGCCGTGGAGGTTCTCCACGCCTTCGACGACGATGCGGTCGGTCCCCGCGCCCCTGATGTGCGCGCCCATCGCGATCAGCACCTCGGCCAAGTCGACGATCTCGGGTTCGCGTGCCGCGTTCTCGATCGTGGTCGCGCCCTCGGCGAGGGTCGCGGCCATCATCAGGTTCTCGGTGCCGGTGACTGTGACCATGTCGGTGACGATGCGAGCGCCCTTCAGGCGGCCACCCGCCCGCTCGGTGCGCGCCAGCAGATAGCCCTGCTCGACCGTGATGGTCGCGCCCATTGCCTGCAGGCCCTTAATGTGCTGGTCGACCGGCCGCTGCCCGATCGCGCAGCCACCCGGCAACGAGACGCGCGCCTCGCCGAAGCGGGCCAGCATCGGCCCGAGCACGAGGATCGACGCGCGCATCGTCTTGACGAGGTCGTAGGCTGCCTCGAGCGAACCGATCGCGTCGGCCTTCAGCGTCACCCGCTCGTTGCCACGTTCGATGCGCGTACCCATCCGTTCGAGTAGACGCAGCATGGTGCCCACGTCGCGCAGCGTCGGCAGGTTCGAGATCTCCAGCGTCCCGGCGGTCAGCAGGCTGGCGGCGAGGATCGGCAGCGCGGCGTTCTTCGCACCCGAGATCTGGATCGCGCCGTCGAGCCGCTGTCCGCCGGTGATGACGAGCTTATCCACGGGCCGCTTCTTCCGGCGTGAGCGTCTTGAACGACAGCGCGTGGATCGCTTCCTTCATGTGGTCGCCGAGCGCGGCGTAGATCAGCTGATGCCGCGCCACGCGCGACTTGCCCTCGAACGCGGGCGCGACGATGGTCGCTTCGAAATGCGCGCCGTCGTCGCCGCGCACGTCGATCGCGAGGCAATCGATCTGTGCGGCGATCAGGTCGCGGATCTGTTCCTTGGTCATCATGGCGATACGGTCCTGGCGGAGAGGTTGAAGCGAACCGCGGCGCTACGCGGTGACTGCTGCGTGAAACCGACGACGCGTCAATGTCGCGTCTTGTAGCCGCTCGAGAGCAGGCGTAGTGCGGCGGCCACCAGCACGACGCAGGTCGTGCCCACGACCGCGAGGCTGGTCCACGGCGACACGTCCGACGCGCCGAAGAAGCCGTAGCGGAAGCCGTCGATCATGTAGAAGAACGGGTTGACGCGCGACACGGCCTGCCAGAACGGCGGCAGCGAGTGCACCGAATAGAACACGCCGGACAGGAACGTGGCCGGCATGATCAGGAAGTTCTGGAACGCAGCCACCTGGTCGAACTTTTCGGCCCACACGCCCGCGATCAGGCCCAGCGTGCCGAGCACGCAGGTCGCGAGCAGCGCGAAGACCACGATCCACAACGGGTACGAGAAATCGGGTACCGCGAACCACAGCGTGACGAGCAGCACGCCCGTCCCGACGACGAGCCCGCGGACCATCGAAGCCAGCACGTAGGCCGAGAACAGCTCGCGATGCGACAGCGGCGTCAGCAGCACGAAAACGAGGTTGCCGCTGATCTTCGACTGGATCAGCGACGACGTGCTGTTGGCGAACGAGTTCTGCAGCATCGACATCATCACGAGGCCGGGGATCAGGAACGCCGTGTACGACACGTGGCCGTAGACCTTCACGTGCTCCTCGAGCACGTGCGAGAAGATCAGCAGGTACAGCACCGCCGTCAGGATCGGCGCGCCGACGGTCTGGTAGCCGACCTTCCAGAAGCGCAGCGACTCCTTGTAGAACAGCGTGCGGAAGCCGGTCATGCGGCCCAGCGTCGCGCCTGTGGGAAGTCGCGGCAAGCCGGCTTCCAGATCGCGGACGAACGTGGTGGTGGGTGCGTTCATCGCGGTCAGTGCGTGACCACCGGCTGGGTCGAGCCGCGCGCGCCGTCCATGATCTGCACGAAGACGTCCTCGAGGTCGACGCGTTCGATGGCGATCTGGTCGACCTCAGCCCCCGCCGCGCGGCAGGCCTGCAGGATCGGCTCGACATCGCTTGCCGCCGTGAGGCGCAGCGCGACGCGGTCCGAAACGAGCGCGGTCTCGGGCTCGACGGCCCGGTCGACCAGGCCTTCCGGCAGGCGACCGCGGGCGAAATGCAGCACGAGTTGCGCTGCGTCGAAGCGCGCCAGCAGCGACGCCGTCGACTCGAGCGCCACCACCTGCCCCTGCTTGAGCATCGCGATGCGCTTGCACAGCGCCTGCGCCTCCTCAAGGTAGTGCGTGGTCAGCACGATGGTGTGACCTTCGCGATTGAGTCGCGACACGAAGCGCCAGAGGGTCTGGCGCAGCTCGACGTCGACGCCCGCGGTCGGCTCGTCGAGCACGATCACCGGCGGCTTGTGGACCAGCGCCTGCGCGACCAGCACGCGGCGCTTCATGCCGCCCGAGAGCTTGCGCATGTTGACGTCGGCCTTCGACGTCAGGTCGAGGTTGTGCATGATCTCGTCGATCCACGCATCGTTCTTGGACAGGCCGAAATAGCCGGACTGGATGCGGAGCGTCTCGCGCACGGTGAAGAAGGGATCGAAGACCAGCTCCTGGGGCACCACGCCCAGCAGGCGGCGGGTCTCGCGATAGTCGGTGACGACGTCGCGACCCAGAACTCGAGCCGAGCCGCCATCGGCGCGCGTCAGGCCGCCGATGATCGAGATCAGCGTCGTCTTGCCGGCGCCGTTGGGTCCGAGCAGACCGAAGAAGTCGCCCTCCTCGACCGCGAAGCTAACGCCCGCGAGGGCGTGCAGTGCGCCGTAGCGCTTCTGGACGTTGTCGAGTTGGATGGCGGCCGGCATGTCGGGAAAAGGGCGTCTGAAAATGGCACTGCGTGTGCCGTCGCCGCAAACGGGAGGGCGCGATTATAGGCCGGTCGTCGAACGGGCCGCTCGGGGCGGCCGACGCATCGAAACGGCGTCAGGTCGACTCGGCCCGGACCAGCCCTTCGACGCCGTAGAGCTTCGCCAGGCTGCCCATCGACGCCGGCATTCCGGTCACGCGCAGCGCCTTGCCGCCGCGCTGCGCATGGCGCACGGCGGCAAGGAGCACGGCGAGTGCCGACGAGTCCGAACGGGCGAGCGCGCCCAGTCCGATCGCGGTTTCGCCGCCGTCGATGGCCCGCTGCAGATCCGCGAGGCTCTTCGACGCGTTGCTCATGGTGATGGCGGCCGGAATGGCATACACGGCGGTCAGCGCTTGCGCCCGGTGCCGCTCGCCAGCGCCTTGTTCTTATTGGTGAGCGTCTTGATCAGGCCGTCGACACCGCCCCGCGAGATCTCCTGCTGGAACGTGTTGCGATAGTTCTCGACCAACCAGACGCCCAGCACGTTGACGTCGACGATCTTCCACTCGGCGCCGAACTTCTCGACCTTGTAGTTGAGCTGGACCGGCTCGCCACCGCGCGGATTGACGATGCGCGTGTCGACCTGCACGACGGAATCGGCCGGATCGGCACGGAAAGGCCGGTACTCGACCTTCTGGTCACTGACATCCTGGAGTGCGCCCGAATACGTGTAGACCAGCAGTTGCCGGAACTGCTCGGTGATTTCGTTCTGCTGCTCGGGCGAGGCCTGCGACCAGTTGCGACCGACCGCGGAGGACGTCATCTTCTGGAAGTTGACGTAGGGCAGGACTCTGCTCTCGACCAGCGACTGGATCTTGGAGATGTTCCCCGACTTGATGTCCGCATCGCCCTTGACGGTCGACAGGACGTCTTCGGTCACCTTCTTCACCAGCGCATCCGGCGACATCGTCTGCGCCAGCGCCTGCCCGCCGATGGCCATCGCGATCGTCGCGGCGACGCCGAGGACGGCGCTACGCCATTGCTTCAAGTCCAGGATCGGGCTTGTCATAAGTTTCTCCGTGAGTTTTTTGTACCGTTGTCTATTTCCGGCGCTTGTCATTCCCGCCGCGCGATGGCGGAATCCGCCTGCCTGCTGCATTAACCGTTGCGCGCCCCGTTCGGATGACACGGAGCCAGGGACCGCGCAGCGGACCTCGTGGCGACTTACTTCGGAACCGGTCCGCCGGTCGTGGGCTGCGACCCGTCGTTGTCGTTCGGCGGCGACGACTTGCCATCGAGCACCAGGCTGCGGCGACGCGACAGATACGCGTCGCGCACGAACACGTAGGGATCGAGCGCCGCGTTGTCGATGAAGTTGGTCGTGTCGAGTGCCTGCGCACGCTTGTCGATCAGCCGGACGCCGTACGAGATGTTGCGTACCGGGATGTCGTTGATGTAGCGGGTCGGGTCGGTGTACGAGTCGACCAGCAATGCGGCCGCATCACGCACGGTGCTCGGGCCGAACAGCGGCAGCACGACGTAGGGTCCGGAAGGCACACCCCAGACGCCGAGCGTCTGACCGAAGTCCTCGTTGTGCTTCTCGAAGCCCCATTTCGTGGCAATGTCGAAGCAGCCGAGGATGCCCACCGTGGTGTTGACACCGACGCGGCAGATATCGGAGCCGCCGTCGCGGATCTTGCCCTGCAGGAAATTGTTGAGCGAGGCCGGCACGTCGGAGATGTTGCCGAAGACGTTGGAGACACAGGAGCGAACCTGCACCGGCACCACGTACTCGTAGCCCTGGGCGAGCGGCTTGAACACGGCGCGATCGACCTTGTCGTTGACGGTGTAGACCACCCGGTTGACCGGCTCGAACGGGTCCATCTGCGCCCCGAGGCTCTTGACCGAATTCACCGCGGATTGCGTCGTGGCACAACCCGTCATCAGGCCAGTCGCGACGACCAGCGACGACAGGACGACCCTTCGAGCCCAATGCGTGCCGACGTTCATTGCTTGTCCTTTGAGTTGCCCTCGGCGGCCTTGTTGAAGAGGAACTGACTGATCAGGTTCT
Organism: Betaproteobacteria bacterium; assembly: GCA_025356395.1. Lineage (GTDB taxonomy): Bacteria > Pseudomonadota > Gammaproteobacteria > Burkholderiales > Burkholderiaceae_D > CAHJXF01. The sequence goes on along the minus strand of JANXTA010000068.1, from coordinate 52,275 downwards.
CTAGGACCACCGCTGACTGGGTATTCGTGATTCGGTCGTTGTTGGCGAGCATGGCCTGGTCGCCACCTGCTTCGAGGCCCAGGTACTGCTCCCCCAACAATCCGGAAGTGAGTATTTTGGCAGAAGAATCTTTCGGAAACTTGTACTGCGTTTCGAGATCGATGTCGGCCACCGCGTTGTAGGTCTTGTCGTCGAAGCGGATCGCGGCGACGCGACCGACCACGACGCCGGCGCTCTTGACCGGGGCGCGCGGCTTGAGCCCGCCGATATTGTCGAAGCGCGCGTTGACCCGGTAGGTCGCCTGCGTGGAGAACGATGCGAGATTACCGGCCTTGAGGGCCAGAAACAGGAGCGCGGCCGCGCCCGCGATCACGAAGAGTCCGACCCAGACGTCGATGGTTTTGGATTGCATGCGATTTCCTTCTTTCGGTCAGCTTCCGCTGAACATCAATGCCGTGAGGATGAAGTCGAGCGCCAGCACGGTCAGCGACGCGACGACGACGGTCTTGGTGGTGGCGCGCGACACGCCTTCGGGCGTCGGACTGGCCTCGAAGCCGGTGCGCAGCGCGATGAACGTGACCGCGATGCCGAACACGAAACTCTTGATTACGCCGTTGCCCACGTCGCGCCACACGTCCACCCCGCCCTGCATCTGCGCCCAGAACGCGCCCTCGTCGACGCCGATCAACTGTACGCCGACGATGTAACCGCCGATAACGCCGACCGCCGAGAACAGCGCAGCGAGGACCGGCATTGCGATCACGCCGGCGAGGAAGCGAGGCACGATCACCCGCGACACCGGATCGACCGCCATCATTTCCATCGCCGAAAGTTGCTCCCCGGCCTTCATCAGCCCGATCTCTGCCGTCAGCGACGTCCCGGCCCGGCCGGCGAACAGCAGCGCGGTCACCACCGGCCCGAGTTCTCGCACCAGCGATAGCGCGACCAGCAGTCCCAACGCCTGCTCGGAGCCGTAGCGCTGCAACGTGTAGTAACCCTGAAGGCCGAGCACGAAACCGACGAACAGACCCGACACGGAGATGATGACGACCGAATAGTTGCCGACGAAATGGATCTGGTCGCGGATCAGCCGGAAGCGCAGCAGGGCCGGCAGCGAGCGCGCCACGATGGCGATGAAGAAGCGCGCGCCATTGCCGAAGTTGCGGATCGCCGCAAGAGTCCCGGCGCCGACCGAGGCGATCGCGTTCATCGGACGGGCTCCGCGAGACCGAGATCGGACGCGTACGAAGGTGCCGGGTAATGGAAAGGCACCGGACCGTCGGGTGCCCCGTCGATGAACTGGCGCACAAACGGATCGGTCGACTTCGCGAGTGCGTCGGGCGTGCCCTCGGCCGCGACCTTGCCCGAAGCGATGAAGTAGACGTAGTCCGCGATCGCGAGCGATTCCTCGACATCGTGCGTCACCAGCACCGAGGTCGCGCCGAGCGCGTCGGTCAACGAGCGGATCAGGTTGGCGGTGACGCCGAGAGAAATCGGGTCGAGGCCGGCAAACGGCTCGTCATAGAGGATCAGTTCGGGATCGAGCGCGATCGCGCGCGCCAGGGCGACGCGACGCGCCATGCCGCCGGAGATCTCGCGCGGCATCAGTTCGTGAGCGCCGCGCAGGCCCACCGCGTTGAGCTTCATCAGGACCAGGTCGCGGATCAGTTCGTCGGACAGGTCGGTGTGTTCGCGCAGCGGGAACGCCACGTTCTCGAACACGCTCATGTCGGTGAACAGCGCGCCGAACTGGAACAGCATCCCCATCCGCCGGCGCATCGCGTACAGCGCCCGGTCGTTCATGGTCGCGATCTCCTGGCCGGCCACGCGCACCGCACCCGAACCGGCCTTGAGCTGGCCGCCGATCAAGCGAAGGATGGTCGTCTTCCCGGACCCCGAGCCACCCATCACCGCGATGACCTTCCCACGGCCGAACTGCATCGTCACCCCCGACAGGATGGGGCGAGTGCCGTAGCCGAAATGGAGGTCAACAAGCTCGACCAGCGGGCCGTCCGTGACCGGACTGGCGGCAGGTTCGTTCATCAGGGGGGAGGGGATCGCAGAAAAGGAGCGCGCGATTATAGCGAGGGCCGTCGTTCCTGCCCGTGCGGCCTCTGTCGGCGCGAGACGGAATCGGTCACCGAACTTTCGGTGCGCGACTTTCCGACAGGCGCTGCTCGGCCAGCGCCAGCGCTTCGTTGGAGCCTCGCAGGACGACGCCGTCGCCCGCCATCAGCCTCGCATCGGGGCCGGGATCGACGCCGCGGATGCCGCGTCGACGGATCGCCGTGACCGCCGCGCCGAGGCTGTCGATCCCGATCTCGGCCAGCGTCCGACCGACGACGTGGCTGCCGGCCGGCACGGTGACCGATCGCAGGCGCACCCGGCTCGCGTCGTCGCCCTCGCCGTGCTTGTCGTCGGCGCCGTGGAAGGCGCCCGACAGCATCTGGTAGCGCGAGTCGCGGGCCTGCGCCAGGCGCGCCGACACACGGTCGACCGGCACGCCGAGCAATACCAGCGCGTGCGAGGCGAGCATCAGGCTGCCTTCGACGATCTCGGGGACGACTTCGGTCGCCCCTGCGCGCTTGAGACGGTCGATGTCGCTGTCGTCGTGCGTGCGCACGATCACCGGCAGATGCGGGGCGAGCTCGTGCACGAAGTGCAGCGTCTTTTCGGCCGCGCCGGTTTCGGCGTAGGTGATGACGAGCGCCGCCGCGCGCTGGATGCCGGCCGCGGTCAGCGCCTCGCGCCGCGTCGCATTGCCGTAGACGACCGAGTCGCCCGCGGCCTGCGCGAGGCTGACGCGGTCGGGATCGAGATCGAGCGCGACGTACGCGATGCTCTCCTGGTCGAGCAGCCGCGTCAGGTTCTGGCCGCTGCGCCCGTAACCGCAGACGATGACGTGGCCCCGGGTGGCCATCGTGCGGCTGGCGATCTGGGTCAGCGCCAGCGACTGCAGCATCCACTCGCTCGACGCGATGCGCATGGCGATCCGCTCGCTGTACAAGATCAGAAACGGCGCCAGCAGCATCGACAGCAGCATCGCCGCCAGCACGATCTGAAGCAGCAGCGGGTCGAGGATCTTCAGGTCGCCCGCCAGGTTGAGCAACACGAAACCGAACTCCCCGGCCTGTGCGAGGCCGAGCCCGGTGCGGATCGCGACGCCAGGACTCGCGCCGAACAGCTTCGCGAGGCCGGTGATCAGCAGCAGCTTCAGGAACAGCGGCGCGATCAAGAGGACGAGCACCCAGCCCAGGTTCGACAGCACCACCTGTACGTTGAGCAACATGCCGATGGTGATGAAGAAGAGGCCGAGCAGCACGTCGCGGAACGGCGCGATGTCCTCCTCCACGCGATGGCGATACTCGGTCTCCGAGATCAGCATGCCGGCCACGAACGCACCGAGGGCGAGCGACAGGCCGGCCAGCTGGGTCATCCACGCGAGACCGAGCGTGATCAGCAGCAGGTTCAGCATGAACAGTTCCTGCGACCGGCGACGCGCGACGATCGTGAACCAGCCGCGCATCAGCTTCTGGCCGAAGTACAGCAGCAGGGCCAGCACGCCGGCCGCCTTCGCCAGCGCGATCAGCAGCGTCTGCGTCAGCTCGCCGTCGGGCGACGCGAGCGCGGGCACGATGATCAGCAGCGGGATCACGGCCAGGTCCTGGAACAGCAGCACGCCGACGATGCGCCGGCCGTGCTCGGACTCGAGTTCGATGCGCTCGGTCAGCATCTTGACGACGATGGCGGTCGACGACATGGCCAGCGCGCCGCCGAGTGCGAGCAGCGCCGCGCCTTTCGGCAAGCCGAACTGTCCGGGCATCCAGCGCGTCAGCAGATAGGTGCCGGCGACCGCGATCAGGATGGTCGACGCGACCTGCGCGAACCCGAAGCCGAACACGATGCGCTTCATCGCGTAGAGCTTCGGCAGGCTGAACTCGAGGCCGATCGAGAACATCAGGAACACGACGCCGAATTCGGCGAGGTGGCGCATACCCTTGAGGTCCGCTGCGAACGCCAGCGCGTGCGGCCCGATCACGATGCCGACGACCAGGTAACCCAGCATCGGCGGCAGATGGATGATGCGGAACACCACGACGCCGATCACGGCGGCGAGCAGGAACAGGAGGGACAGTTCGAGTGTGCTCAAGGCGTTCGCAGATCGTGGGCCGAAGGGAACGTTGGCGATCGTTGTGGGCGTGCGTCGGATGGGCCGGAAGGCACGACGTCTCGAGGCGCGACAACGTCAAGCAAGCGACGTGCCTTGTTATACTCGACCTATGTCGACCCGTGCTTCCGTGCTAACCACTACCGCCCGCGACAAAGGCCAACCGCTGACCCGCAAGCCAGGGGCGCCGCGCCGCGTGACGCGTACGCTGACTGGTGACACGACCGGGCTCGACGTCATCGCCGCCGACAGCATCCATCAGGACCTCGATGCCGATGCGACGCAGGCTGCGGAGGCCGCGGCGCTGGTCCTCGCGCGACGCGTACTCGACATTGAAGCCACCGCGATCAGCAGCATGGCTCGGCGCCTCGACGACAGCTTCGTCCGCGCGCTCGACGTACTGCTAGCCTGCAAGGGCCGCATCGTCGTCTCGGGCATCGGCAAGTCGGGGCACATCGCCCGCAAGATTGCCTCCACCCTCGCGTCGACCGGCACGCCGGCCTTCTTCGTGCACGCCGCAGAAGCCAGCCACGGCGACCTCGGCATGATCACCGGCGCCGACTGCCTGATCGCGATCTCGTACTCGGGCGAGTCCGCCGAGCTGCTGACCATCGTTCCGATCCTCAAGCGACAGGGCGCCAAGCTGATCGCGATCACCGGCGATCCGCAATCGACGCTCGCGGCACTGGCCGACGTGCATCTCGACGCGCATGTCGACGTCGAGGCCTGTCCGCACAACCTCGCCCCCACGGCCAGCACCACCGCAGCCCTCGCGTTGGGCGATGCACTCGCCGTCGCGGCCCTCGAGGCACGCGGCTTCGGAGCCGACGACTTCGCCCGCTCGCATCCAGGCGGCACGCTCGGTCGCCGCCTGCTGACCCACGTACGCGACATCATGCGCAGCGGCGAAGCTCTGCCCACGGTCGACATCGAGGCGTCGCTGTTCACCGCGCTGCTCGAAAGCTCGAAGAAGGGCATGGCGATGACCGCCGTCGTCACGGCTGCGGGCGCGGTGGCCGGTATCTTCACCGACGGCGACCTGCGTCGCCTGATCGAGAAGCGCCAGGACTTTGCCGACGTCAAGGTCGCCGACGTGATGCATCGCTCGCCACGCAGCATCGGACCCGACCGGCTCGCCGCCGAAGCCGCCGACCTGATGGAGAAGCACCGCATCAACCAGTTACTGGTGATCGATGCGGACGGGCAGCTGGTGGGCGCGCTGCACATCCACGACCTCACCAACGCCAAGGTCATCTGATGCGCGCGGCGCAGATGCCTACGGCGCTCCGCAGACTTCCGAAGCACATCCTCGAACGCCTGTCGCGGATCGAGCTGATGGTCTTCGACGTCGACGGGGTGCTGACCGACGGCAAGCTCTACTTCGGCGTCAACGGCGAAGCGCTCAAGGCGTTCCACGTGCTCGACGGCACCGGGATCAAGGCGCTGGCCGCGGCGGGCATTACGCCGGCCGTCATCTCCGGGCGCGAGTCGCCGATCACGCTACGTCGTTGCGCCGAACTCGGCATCCGGCACGTGGCGCAAGGCATCGCCGACAAGGTCGCGGCCTTCGACGCGATGCGCCACGAACTCGGCATGACGGCCGAAGTGTGCGGCTACATGGGCGACGACGAGATCGACATCCCCGTGATGAAGCGCGTCGGCTTCGCAGCGACGGTTCCCAACGCAGCCGACGGTGTGGTCGAGCACGCGCACTGGGTCAGCCGTCGCGCGGGCGGTGACGGCGCGGTGCGCGAGGTCTGCGACCTGCTGACACGGGCACGCAGTGCTTTCCTGGCCGCGACCGTGGAGAGCGTGCGTCATGCGTGACCGCGGAACGCTGGTCCTGTCGATCCTGCTGACGGGCGGCCTCGCCGTCGGGTCCTACTGGCTCGCGCAGCAGGCCCGACTGTCGGACGCGGTGCCGCGAGCGCTGGGACACGACATCGACTACACCGCCGACGTGATCACGCTGACCCGGATGGACGAGACCGGCCGCGCACAATATGTCGTCGAAGCGACGAAGCTGATCCACTTCGCCGACGATGACAGCGCCGAGCTGACGCAGCCCAAGATGGTGGGCGCCAAGATCAACCGACCGGAGATGCGTGTGAGGGCCGATCTCGGCAAGACGACCAGCGAGGGCCAGGAAGTCCGGCTCTACGGCAACGTGGTGCTGGTCCGTCAGCCATGGAAGGGCGCGCTGGAGCTGGTGGCCAAGGGTCCGTACATGCTGGCCTTTCCGGAACGCGAGGTCGTCAGCAGTGACCAGCCGATCGAAGTCACGCAGGGCGGCTCGCGCGTCAACGCCAACGCGATGCAATACGATAACGGCACTCAAACACTGCAACTGGACGGCGGCGGCAAGGGCGGTCGGGTCCGCGAGATCATCGAGCCGCGCAGGAACCGACCCGCCCCTGCCGCAACACCCGCGTCCGCGCCCCCGACGAAATGATTGCCATGCGCCGTTCTTCTTTCCCGACCACTTTGAACCGTACCGCTGCACGCGGGGCACGGACGCTCGTCGTCGTCCTCGCCGGAATTCTCGCCGCCGCGCCGCAAGCTTTTGCCGAACGTGCCGATAAGGAGAAACCGGCGGTCATCAGTGCCGACCATCAGGACGGCAACCAGCTGGACCAGGTCCACGTCTACACCGGCGACGTCGTCCTGACCAAGGGGACCATCATCTTGCGCGCGGACCAACTGACCCTGAAAGAAGATCCCGAGGGATACAACCTCGGCACGGCGATCTCCACGAAGCCGAACAAGCTCGCCTACTTCAAACAGAAGCGCGAAGGCGTCGACGAGTACATCGAGGGGCAGGCCGAGCGCATCGAGTACGACGAGAAGTCGGACACGATCCGCCTGTTCAACCGCGCCATCGTAAAGCGCCTGGTCGCGGGACGCGACGCCGACGAGCTTCGCGGCGATCGCATTACCTACAACAGCCGCACCGAGCTCTATTCGGCCGACGGGAAGCCGGGCAAGCGGACCAACTCAGTCCTCCAGCCGAAGATCAAGCCGGGGAGTTCTTCCGAAGCAGCCCGGCCCGCGCCGTCACCGCCCATCGAGCTGAAGCAGGAAACGAAGATCGAAGCGAAGCCGGAAAATTGATGGACGTCGCCGAAGCCACGCGAGTCGAGCCGTCCGTCGCAACGTCGCGCACCGCGGACAGCGATGGCGCGACCTCGCTCGGCGCATCGACGTCCGTGTTCGAGGCCCGCAACCTCAAGAAGACCTACGGCAAGCGCACCGTCGTGCAGGACGTCTCGATCACCGTGCGCAGCGGAGAAGTTGTCGGGCTGCTCGGCCCCAACGGCGCTGGCAAGACCACCTGTTTCTACATGATGCTGGGGCTGGTCGGCGCCGACGCCGGCTCGATCACGCTCGACGGCAATTCGCTGACGCGCCTGCCGATCCATCGCCGTGCGCGCCTCGGCCTCTCGTACCTGCCGCAGGAAGCGTCGGTGTTCCGCCAGCTCGATGTGCAGGACAACATCCGTGCGGTGCTCGAACTGCAACGCGACGATCGCGGCAAGTCGCTGTCCCGGACCGAGATCGACACGCGGCTCGAAGCGCTGCTCGAAGATCTGCAGATCACGCATCTGCGCACCAACAGCGCGTTGTCGCTGTCGGGCGGCGAGCGGCGGCGCGTCGAGATCGCGCGGGCGCTGGCCACGTCGCCGCGCTTCATCCTGCTCGACGAGCCGTTCGCGGGAATCGATCCGATCGCGGTGATCGAGATCCAGCGCATCGTCCGCTTCCTGAAGTCCCGCGACATCGGCGTGTTGATCACCGACCATAACGTGCGCGAGACGCTCGGCATCTGCGATCACGCGTACATCATCAATGCAGGATCGGTGCTCGCGTCGGGTCGGCCCGACGAGATCGTCGGTGACGAGAGCGTGCGCCGGGTGTATCTCGGCGAACACTTCCGGATGTAGAACCGGCGACCCTCATGAAGCAAGTCCTCCAACTTCGCGTCTCGCAGCACCTCGCGCTGACCCCCCAGCTGCAGCAGTCGATCCGCCTGCTGCAGTTGTCGACCCTCGAACTGAACCAAGAGATCGAGATCGCTCTGGCGGAGAACCCGCTGCTCGAGCGCATCGACGATCCCATGCATTCGGCGGTACAGCTGAGCGGCGACGGCACGCTGAAGCGCAACAGCGCCGACGAGAACTTCGACGCGTCGTCGTCCAACTACACCGGTGACGTGTCGTCCGACGCGGCCCGCGATCACGGCTCCGAGATCGAGACGCCGACGGTCATCGACTTCGAAGGCGGCGAACGCGGCAACAACGACCTGGCCGCGACCGACTGGAATTCGAGCGAACGCCGCAACGACGGCGAGGAAGACGACCGCGATCTCGCGCACGTCAACACCGCCACCGTCACGCTACGCGAGCATCTGCTTGGGCAGCTCTCACTCAAGAAGCTCAACGAACGCGACCGCGGTCTGGTCGCCGTGCTGATCGAGGCGCTCGAGGAAGAGGGCTATCTTGGCGACGAGCTCGAGGACATCCTCGCGATGCTGCCCGACGAGCTCGACATCGAGGAGCAGGAGCTGTCGACCGCGCTCACGCTGCTGCAGAGCTTCGACCCGCCGGGCATCGGCGCTCGCAGCGCGTCGGAATGCCTTGCCTTGCAACTGCGCCGTCTCGACACCAGCCCGACCCGCGAGGCGACGCCCGCGGTTCGCGATCTGGCCCTGCGGCTCGTCACCGGCAATCTCGCGCTGCTGGCCGCCCGCGACTTCACGCGCCTGCGCCGCATCTATCAGTGCAGCGACGACCTGCTGCGCGACGCCCACGCGCTGATCAAGAAGCTCGCGCCGCATCCCGGGCGGGCCTTCGCCAAGCACGAGTCCAACTACGTCGTGCCCGACATCATTGTCAAGAAGGTCCGCAACAACTGGCAGGCCTTCCTCAACCCCGAGGTGATGCCGAAGCTGTCGATCAACCAGGCTTATGCACGCGTGCTGCGCGAGCAGCGCGGCACCGATGGCGCGGCCAACATGGGCTCGCGGCTGCAGGAGGCGCGCTGGCTGATCAAGAACGTCCAGCAGCGCTTCGACACGATCCTTCGGGTCGCCGAGGCGATCGTCGAGCGCCAGCGCAGCTTCTTCACGCACGGCGAAGTCGCGATGCGTCCGCTGGTGCTGCGCGAGATCGCCGACACGCTCGGCTTGCACGAGTCCACCGTGTCGCGGGTCACGACGCAGAAGTTCATGCTCACACCGCTCGGCGTCTTCGAGCTCAAGTACTTCTTCGGCAGCCACGTCGCCACCGACGCCGGTGGCGCCGCGTCGTCGACCGCCATCCGCGCGCTGATCAAGCAACTGGTCGGCGCGGAGAACGCCAAGAAGCCTTTGTCCGACAGCAAGATCGCCCAGATGCTCGGGGAGCAGGGTATCGTCGTGGCCAGGCGAACAATTGCGAAATACCGAGAATCTTTGCGGATACCGCCTGTCAGTCTTCGTAAGACTCTCTGAACGGGACGCAGCCACCTTCTTTATGCGCGGCATCGCGTTCCACTTTCCCTCGCAGTTTCTTTGAAGGAGTGGCCCATGAACCTCACCATCAGCGGACATCATCTCGACGTGACGCCGGCAATTCGCGAATTCGTGATGAACAAACTGGACCGGGTGAGGCGACACTTCGATCAGGTGATCGACGTGACCGTGGTACTGACGGTGGAGAAGTTGCGACAGAAGGCTGAAATCAACCTGCACCTGCGCGGCAAGGACCTCCACTGCGAGGCGACCGACACCGACCTCTACGCCGCGATCGACATGCTGGTCGACAAGCTCGACCGCCAGGTCGTGAAGCACAAGGAATGCATCCAGGCGCACAACGTCGAGCCGTTGAAGCGACAGGTCGCCGCCTGACGCTACGACCTGGACTGTCGCGGGGCGGACACGCCTGCGACAGTCTCTGATGGACGCGTGTTTCTTGCGTCTATAATCCGCCCTCTTTTGCTATTGGCCGGACATCGGAGGTGACCCCACGTCGGTCTCTCGCGACGCATCGGGTGGTTATGTACATGAATCTGATCGGCAAGCTCCTTCCCTCGACGAACGTGGTTCTGGACCTCGAGGCGTCGAGCAAGAAGCGCGTCTTCGAACAGGCGGGGCTGCTGTTCGAGAACAACCAGGGCCTGGCGCGCAGCAAGGTCTTCGACAGCCTGTTCGCACGCGAGCGGCTCGGTTCCACGGGGCTGGGCCAGCAGGTCGCGATTCCGCACGGCCGCATCAAGGGCCTGCGCGAGCCGATCGCGGCGTTCATCCGCCTGTCCGATCCCATTCCCTTCGATGCACCCGATGGCAAGCCCGTCGCCATCCTGGTGTTCCTGATGGTCCCCGAGCAGGCGACGCAGGCGCATCTCGAGATCCTCTCCGAACTCGCGCAGATGCTCTCGGACCCCGCGTTCCGGGAACTGCTGATCTCGGCGCCCGATGCCGGCAGCGTCCACCGCCTGCTGATCGACTGGGAACCATTCAGGCCCGCGGCGTGATCGAGCGGACCACCGCGTCGTCGATCGCCTGATCGATGTCCACGGTCCGCAAGCTGTTCGAGGACAACCGCGAGGCGCTCGGTCTCTCGTGGGTGGTCGACGAAGCCGCCGAGGCCGATCCCGAGGCCCGCGCCAAGGCCGACAGCGCGTTCAAGGAAGCGCATCTCGCGGCCACCGACCTGATCGGGTACTACAACCTGATCCATCCGAATCGCATCCAGGTGATCGGCAGGCGCGAGGTCGACTACTTCGCGATGTTGTCCGACCGCCGGCGGAGCAACTGGCTGCAGGATCTCAGCGAACGCCCGCCCCCGGCGATCATCTACGGCGACGGCATCGCGCCGTCGGCCGAATTCCTCGAAGCCTGCGAAGGCGCGCGCATCGCGTTGCTCGCCTCGACCTGCCCGGCCGTCAAGATCATCGAGTCCATCCGCGCCTACCTCGCGAAGACGCTCGCCGACCGGACCACGATGCACGGCGTGCTGATGGACGTGCTCGGCGTCGGCATCATCATCACCGGAGAATCGGGCCTTGGGAAAAGCGAACTCGGGCTCGAGTTGATCTCGCGCGGCCACGGCCTGGTCGCCGACGACGTCGTCGAGCTCGCGCGGATCGGGCCGAACACCATCGAAGGCCATTGCCCGAAGCTACTCGCCAACCTGCTCGAAGTGCGCGGCCTCGGCCTGCTCGACATCAAGGCGATCTTCGGCGAGACGGCGGTGCGCCGGAAGATGCGGCTGCGGATGATCGTGCACCTGGTCAAGCACAGCACGATGGAAGAGGAATACCAGCGGCTGCCGCTCGACGTGCTGACGCAGAACGTTCTCGGCATCGAAGTGCGCAAGGTCGTGATCCCGGTGGACCTCGGCCGCAACATCGCCGTCCTGACCGAAGCGGCGGTACGCAACACCATCCTGCAGCTGCGCGGAGTCGATACGCTCGGCGACTTCATGATCCGGCAGACTGCCGCGCTCAACGAGAACAGCCAGGCCGAAGAATAGCGCTCGGGCGCGCGTTGCAATCGCGCCCAAGCGTCGTCGTCTCGCGCGTGGTCAGAAGCCGTATCCCTCTGGTCGACCGCATGCTTAAATGCCGGCTGCCCCGCATGCCGCGTCGGGCGAGTCGGACACTTCGAGGAGAGTGCAATGAACAGGATGTTGACCCGCACCTTGGCGCATGGCCTGGCCGCGCTGATCGCCACCGCGCCGATCATCTTGCAGTCCGCACGGGCCGACGACACGCCGCAGTCCCGCATGGCCGCCTGCAGCAAGGCCAACAAGGGCATGAAGGGCGACGACTACAAGAAGGCGCAGAGCGACTGCCTGAAGAAACAGGACGTCGCCGAGGCGGCGCCGATGACGCCGCAGCAGAAGATGTCAATGTGCAGCAAGAAGAACAAGGGCATGAAGGGCGACGACTACAAGAAGGCGCAGAGCGACTGCCTGAAGGGCTGAAGATCGAACGGGCCTTCGGGCCCGTTTCTTTTTTTCGCAGCTCCGGTACCGTGAGGGCCGGAAGCATCGAAGCAAACCCAACGATCCATGCGCGTCATCCTCGTCACCGGCATGTCCGGCTCCGGAAAGTCGATCGCCCTTCACGTCCTGGAGGACGCGGGCTACGCGGTCGTCGACAACCTGCCCGCGCGCTTCCTGCTCGACGTCATCGGCGATCTCGACACGCGCGCCGTCAAGCGGGCGGCGGTCAGCATCGACGTCCGTGCCGGGATCGAGGCGGTGCACGAACTGCCGTCGCTGCTCCCCGCCCTTCGCGCGCAGGGCCACGATGTGCAACTCCTGTTTCTCACCGCCGACAACGCGACGCTGGTGCAGCGTTATTCCGAGACCCGTCGACGCCATCCGCTGTCGGCGCACGAATGGCAGAGCGAGCCGGCCGCCGGTTCGCGCGGTCTCGACGAAAGCATCGACGAGGAGCGCACGCTGCTGCAGCCGCTGGAAGGATCCGGCTACCTGGTCGACACGAGTCGCCTGCCGGCTCAGGCGCTGCGTCAGTGGGTGCGCGACTTCATCGGCAACGAACGCGCCGCGCTGACGCTATCCTTCGAATCGTTCGCCTTCAAGCAGGGCGTGCCGGCGGATGCCGATCTGGTGTTCGACGTGCGCTGCCTGCCCAACCCTTTTTACGAGCCGACTCTCAAGCCGCTCACCGGACTTGACCGGCCGGTGATCGACTATCTCCAGGCCATTTCCGCCGTGGGCGCGATGGTCGATGACATCGAGGGCTTCGTGACGCGCTGGCTGCCGGCGTACGCCGCCGACAGTCGCAGCTACCTCACCGTCGCGATCGGTTGCACCGGCGGCCAGCATCGCTCGGTGTATTGCGTCGAGGAGCTGGCCCGCCGTCTGCGTGCAGCGCGTCCGGTGCTCGTGCGGCATCGTGCGCTGGCGTGGATGACCAAGCAGACCGCGGCCCCGCTGGCCGAACCCGCAAAACCCTGAAGTCATGGCCGACAACTCCGTCCCGCTACCGATCTTCGCGCTCGGCACCGTGCTGTTCCCCGGTGGCCTGCTGCCTCTGCGCGTCTTTGAGGCGCGTTACATGGACATGATTCGCAACGCCATGCGCGGCAGCGGGGAGTTCGGCGTATGCCTGATCCGCAAGGGTCAGGAGGTGGCCGAACGCGGCGTGGAAACCGCGGAGATCGGATGCCGCGCGCGGATCGACGACTGGAGCATGGAACAGCTCGGGGTCCTGCAGATCGCGACCACCGGCACCGAACGCTTCCGCATCGTGGCCCGCCGGCTGCAGCCCGACGGACTGCTGGTCGCCGACGTCGAGCCGATCGACGAGGAGCATGTGGTGGCCGTGTCGTCCGAAGCCGCTCCCTGTCAGGTGCTCCTGCGTCGCATCGTCGAGCGGCTCGAAGGCGACCGCGAGGGGAAAGACGCCAGCAAGACGGACGACGACGAGGCGCTGCCCCTCCTGATCGCCAAGCCCTATCTGTTCGATGACTCGACCTGGGTCGGCAACCGGCTCTGCGAGTTGCTGCCGATCCCCGTGTCGGCCAAGCAGAAGCTGATGGCGCTCACCGACGGCCCGACGCGCCTGGACATCGTGCTGCGCTACCTAAAGCAGCACGGCATCGTCTGACGAAGCCTACGGTCACGCGGACAGCGTGGCCAGCAGCGTGCGGATCGGGGCGGGCAGCCCGAGCGATGCGAGCGCTTCGAAGGTGACCCAGCGCATCGCGTCGTCCTGCGGTGATTCGAGCTTCTGCGGCGGGCCGCCGCGTTGCATACGGATGCGGATCACATCCGCGTGCAGCACGAAGTGTGTGAAGCCGTGCACGAATCCAGGCACTTCCTCGAAGGACTCAACAGCGCCGAAGCGTTCGAGCGTCAACAGGTCGCGCGGCGTGTCGACCGGCGCCTCGGGCAGCGACCATAGTCCGCCCCAGATGCCGACCATCGGCCGACGCTCGAGCAGCACCTCGTCGCCGCGCGTGACCATCAGCATCAGCGCCCTGCGCTGCGGCACCGCCTTGCGCTTCACACGCGTCGGCAACGCATCCTCGCGATGGTCGCGATGAGCGAGACACGAGCGCTCGAACGGACAGATCAGGCAGGTCGGATTGCGCGGCGTGCAGACCGTCGCCCCGAGATCCATCAGGCCCTGCGTGTAGCGCTCGATGTCGCCATCGGGCAGCAAGCATTCGCTCAAGGCCCACAGGCGCTTCAGCATGGCGCTGCTCGCGGGAGCCCCCTCGATCAGAAAGACGCGCGCGAGCACGCGCTTGACGTTGCCGTCGAGGATGGCGGCCGTGCGGCCGTGCGCGAAGGCCGCGATCGCGCCGGCTGTGGAGCGCCCGACGCCCGGCAGGCTCTCCAGTTCGTCGACGGTGCGCGGGAACGTCCCGCCGAAGTCCTCGACGACGCGTCGTGCCGCCGCATGCAGGTTGCGGGCGCGCGAGTAGTAGCCGAGCCCGCTCCAGACCTGCATGACGTCGTCGATCGGCGCGGTGGCCAGCGCGCCGACGTCGGGGAAGCGGGCGAGAAAGCGTTCGTAGAACGGGATGACGGCCGTGACCTGGGTCTGCTGCAGCATGACCTCGGCCAGCCACACGCGATACGCGTCGCGATCGCTACCGAGCTGCTGCCACGGCAAGGCCTGGCGACCGTGCTCGCGCTGCCAGGCAATCAGCGTGGGCGCGAACGAGGCGAGATCGATGGCGCGTGGATCGAGGGCCTCCGCTGCATCGGCCTTCAAAAGATCAGGGCGCCCTGTTCCGCATCGATGCGGGCATGGAGGATGGTCTGCAACGCATCGTCGAGATCGCACAAGCCGTTCAGCAGCTCGCTCACCTCGACCTCGCCGATGGTTACTTCCTCGAGTCTTTCCTCGAGCGTCTCGCTGGTGTCCTGGATCTGCTTGATCGAATCGAGCCGACGCCGCAGTTGGCTCTGGTGCTCGCGAATCTGACCTTCGAGCGGCGCCATCACCGCCTTGAGCCAGGCCTCGACGTCGCGGTTCGCCGCCTCGAAGGTCTCGCGCACCCGGCTCGCGATCGACTCGAAGAACTTCTGCGTCAGCACGAGCTGGTCGTTGGAGAAGATCACGACCAGTCCGAAGCGGTCGTGATAGACGTCCTCGACGCGCACGACCTCGGTCTGGTAGCGCGCGAGCGAGAAACTTCATCGGCGCCGACAGCATCATCCCGTGGTCGCTGGCGAACTTGCGATACATGCCCGAAACCATGCCGGCGATCTCGTCGGTCTTGGATTGCGATCGGGCCAGCCGCGCCCGGGCGCTCGCGAAGAAGCCTTCCATCACGCCGCGGAGCCCGGTGGAGAACCACGACCGGACCATGCGCTCGCGCGTCGTGCGGATCTCTTCGCGCAGCGGCGTCACGCCAAGCTCCGTGAAAAGTTCACCGGACGTCCTGGCGAACACCGAACGCAGCGCCTGGAACGCGACGAGGCTGCGATCGAAGGCGGACTTCTCGGAGCGCACGCGGGTGACCATGTGCAGGACGACGGCGCTGTTCTTGCCGCGCAGCGCGCGCAGGTCGGCGGCCTGGCGATGGAAGCCGGCGACGCGCGCCTGCAACACGCCGCGGGTGCTGTCGATCAGCTCGCCCATCTCGCGATCGACGATGTCCTGGAAGATCTGCTGCTTGTGCGGGATCAGCTCGACCGACAGCGCGCGCTCGAGGGCCGGCAGCCGGCTCTTCTTGAGCAGCGCGTCGTCGTTGTGGACCTTCGCGCTGAGGCCCTTCTGCGCGGACACCGGGAAGACCTGCGCCACGTCGAGCTCGAGCGTCTTCGCGCAGCTTTCCACCTGCCGCTCGATCATCGCGTCGATCTCGTGACGCGGCGTCAGGTCGTCCCACAGGCTGTCGATCTTGTTGAGCACGACGATGCGGCCGCGGCCACGCGCCTTCGAGATGTGCTGGCGCCAGATCTCGATGTCGGTCTTCGTGACGCCGGTGTCGGCGGCGAGGATGAACAGCACCGCGTGCGCGTTGGGAATCAGGTTGAGCGTCAGCTCGGGCTCGGTGCCGATCGCGTTGAGGCCCGGCGTGTCGAGGATGACAAGACCCTGTGCAAGCAACGGATGCGGGAAGTTGACGATCGCGTGACGCCACATGGAGATCTCGACCATGCCGTCGGCGTCGATCAACATCCGGTGGTCGGGATCCTCGGCGTCGTGCAGTCCGTAGCGCTGCGCCTCCTCGACCGGTACCCGCTTCGTCAGGCTGACCTGCCGGAACGCATCGAGCATGCCGTCGCCGGAACCGGTGTCGAGCGGATACACCTGCCACTCGTCGGGCAGGCCGCGGTAGTCGGCGGTGGTCGCGTGCAGCGCGCGGGTCTCGATCGGCAGCAGGCGGATCGACGGCGGCAGCGTCTCGTCGTACATCAGCTCGGTCGGGCACATCGTCGTGCGCCCGGCCGCCGAAGGCAGGATGCGCTTGCCGTAGTCGGCGAAGAAGATGGCGTTGATCAGCTCGGACTTGCCGCGCGAGAACTCGGCGATGAACGCGATCGTGAGACGGTCCTCGGCGAGCTGCGCGAGAAGCCGCGAGACGCGCATGTCGACATCGCGGTCGATCAGTTGCGCGGTGCGCAGCCACGACCGATAGGCCTCGATCGCTCGCGTGAGCTCGAAGCGCCAGGTGCTGTATTCCTGAAATTTCTCGACGAGACTGTGCATGTTCGAGGCCGCACGAAAACCCGCGAAGTGCATCGAAGGCAAGCCGAGCATAAGGCCTCCCCTGCGGCCGCATAGCAAGAACACGGGTCAAAAAGCGCGCTTGTCGCACGGGTAAGACAGGCTGTTCGGGACACATGCCGCCGGTCGGCGCGAGGCGACCGGTCATCGTCAATGCTGGCACCGCGGGCAGTAGAAGGTCGAGCGCTGACCCTGCCGGATCGAACGGATAGTCGTCGAGCAGACGCGGCACGGCAGGCCTTCGCGGTCGTACACGAAGTAGTCCTGCTGGAAGTAGCCCGAGGCCCCGTCGGCCCCCACGAAATCGCGCAGCGTGCTGCCGCCCTTCGCGATCGCCGCGGCCAGCACGACGCGAATGGCATCTGCCAGCAGGACGTAACGGGCGAGAGACACGCGACCCGCGGCGACGCGGGGATGGATGCGCGCGCGAAACAGGGTTTCGGAGGCATAGATGTTGCCGACGCCGACCACCGCCTCTCCTGCAAGCAGGAAAGGTTTGATGGCCACCGATCGTCCGCGCGACAGGCGATGCAGCAGGTGCCCGCCGCGTTCGACGTCGAACGCATCCGAGAAGGGTTCGACTCCGAGCTTGCTGAAGGTCGCGCTGTCGAGCACGGGACCGTCGTCCTCGGCGTGCCACAGCACAAGGCCGAAGCGGCGCGGATCGTTGAAACGCAGGACCCGGTCGCCGAGCACGAAGTCGACATGGTCGTGCGCGCGAACCGGCGTGTCGGCGGGCATCACCCTCAGGGTGCCAGTCATGCCGAGATGAATCAGAAGCGTTCCGACGACCGAGGTCGAATCCTGCGCCCGGCAATCGACGAGAATGAACTTTCCGCGGCGGCGTACAGTCTCGATGAACGTCCCCGTCAGAACGTCGCCGAGCGTAGCCGGCACCGCGCGACGCAGTCCGGCATGGCGGACGACGACGGCATCGATGCGTCGCCCGACGACGCCGGGTTCGATGCCACGGCGCGTGACTTCGACCTCGGGCAATTCAGGCATGCGGCGGGTTTCCGGTGGGATCCATGCGGGTCGGCGATGGCGTGGTGAACAAGCGTGACGTAAGAACGGATCTGCGGGTCCTGCTGTGGGCCCGGAGGTTGCCTGTGCCGGGACTTTCAACCTACCATCGAACAACGAATTTCCTTCAAAGCGGGGCGGTCGTGGAAAAACCAAGCAAGGCAACAATGCGGATGCGGACCAGCGTCGATCGCGGGGTCGGTGCACTACGACCGATCGCCGCATCGCTGCTGTTGGCCGGATCCCTCCTCGGCATGCAGGGCGCGTGGGCCCAGGACGTCGCGGCGCCTTCCCTGGGCGTGACCGACAGCCAGGAAGCGCTGCCGGACAATCCGCTCACTTCGGCCACGTTGTTCAAGCTGCTGATGTCGGAGATCGCATCCCAGCGCGGCTCGCCGGACGCATCGTATGCGACCGAACTGAAGCTGGCGCGCGAGACCCGCGATCCCCGTATCGCAAGACGCGCCACCGAATTCGCCGTGCAGGCCCGGCAGCCGGCTTCGGCGGTCGAAGCGGCGCGGCTGTGGACCGAACTCAGTCCCGACTCGCGCGTCGCCGCGGACACCTACCTGACGCTTCTGGTGCTGTCGGGCCGCTTCGACGACGCCGAGCCCCTGCTGGCCGCGAAGATCGAGAGTTCGCCGTCCAAGTCGCAGGCGCTGGCACAAGTCTACGGGCTTCTCGCGCAGAGCCAGAATCGCGCGCAGACCTACGCGACGATGCGCAAGCTCGCGGGCGCCTATCCGTCGCTTCCCGAGAGCCACATGGTGGTTGCGCAGGCCGCGCAGGCGGCCGGCGAGAAGGCAGCGGCGGTGGAAGAGGCGCGGGCCGCTGTGCGCCTGCAGCCCGACTCGGAGTCGGCGACGATCATGCTGGCGCAGTTCCAGCAATTCGATTCGCCGAAGGAAGCCGACGCCGCGTTGTCGTCGTTCATCGCACGCAACCCCAAGTCGGTGGCGATGCGATTGAGCTACGCGCGCTTCCTCAACGGCGAAAAGCGCTACGACGAATCCGCCGCGCAGCTGGCGCGGGTCCGCAAGGACGCGGCCAGCGTGCCGGAGACGATCTTCACGCTGGGCCTGCTGGCCTATCAGGCCAACAAGCCGAAAGACTCCGAGGCCTACTTCAAGCGCTTCGTCGAACTGAAGACGCCCTCCAAAAAGGCGGCCACGGCAGCAGCCGCCACCGCCGCCGAGGAAACCGACGACAGCGACGACGCGCCCGAGACGACCGACGATGCGACCGGACCGGGCCGAGGCCCCGAGCGGGCCTACCTCTACCTGGCGCAGATCGCGGAGGACGCCAAGGACTATCCACGTGCGCTCGACTGGCTCGGCAAGGTCGGTCAGGGCAACGACTTCGCCACCGCGCGCATCCGGCGCGCATTGATCCTCGCGCGCCAGGGCAAGCTCGACGTCGCGCGCAGCGAGTTGCACGCGCTGCCGACCACGACGCCCGCCCAGGCCACGCAGCTTCTGCTCGCGGAGGCGCAGATCCTGCGCGATGCCGACCAGAACCAGGCGGCTTACGATTTTCTCGGCAGCGCGATCGAGAAGACGCCCAACAATCCAGAGCTGCTCTACGACTACGGCATGACGGCCGAGAAGCTGGGCCGCTTCGAAGTGCTCGAGAGCGCGATGCGCTCGGTGATCCGCGTGCGTCCCGACAACGCCCAGGCCTACAACGCGCTCGGCTACACGCTGGCCGATCGCAACGAGCGGCTCGACGAAGCCAAGGCGCTGATCGAGAAAGCCAACGCGCTGTCGCCCGACGACGCGTCGATCCTCGACAGCCTCGGCTGGGTGCAGTACCGCCTGGGCAACAACGGCGATGCGCTGCAAAGTCTCGAGCGTGCCTACAAGCTGCGCAACGACGCCGAGATCGGCGTCCATCTCGGCGAGGTCTTGTGGGTCAGCGGCCGCCCGGCCGATGCCGAGAAGGCATGGCGCGAAGCCAGCGCCAAGGAACCGCAGAACACGATGCTCCAGCAGACGCTGGCCCGCTTCAACGTGCAGATGGGCAAGCGTTAGTCGATGCGGTTTTCCGTGGCGGCCGTCCGAGCCGCCACCCTCCTTCTGCTGGTCGTCCTCTCGGCGTGCGCGACGGTGCCGCCGGGTGCGTTCGATCGCCTCGTCGTGGGCAAGACCATCGAAGGGCGGCTCTCCGTTCGCTACAAGGACCTCGAGACCACCAAGGAAAACGCGTTGTCGGGGCGTTTCGTCTGGACTTCGAGCGGTGACGATCTCGAGCTGAACCTGCTCGATCCGCTCGGTCAGACCGTGGCGCTGATCCGGTCGAGCGCCACGGGATCGTCGATCACCTTCCGCGACGGGCGGCGCGTCGACGGTGCGACGCCCGAGACGCTGACCCAGCGCACGCTCGGGTGGACCGTGCCGCTGCGCGGCATGGGCTCTTGGCTCGACGGCGAGGCCGATCGCGGCTCGGCCGTGACGAAGCTTGAAGACGGGCGCCTTCGCCAGGACGGCTGGACCATCCGCTTCCAGGCCGACGACACGGTGCCAGCAAGCGCGCCCCCGAAGCGCATCGACCTCTCCTATCCCGGCCCGCCGGCCGAGATCGAGATGCGCCTCGTCGTCGACCAGCGCAGCGGCGGATGAGCCCCGCAGCCCCCGCGCGCTTCAGCGCGCCCGCCAAGATCAACCTCTTCCTGCACGTGGTCGGTCGTCGCCCCGACGGCTACCACCTGATCCAGAGCGTGATGCAGCTGATCGACCTGGCCGACGAGATCACCGTGGGCCTGCGCGACGACGGGCGCGTCGTGCGCGCCGGCGACGTCGCCGGCGTGCCCGAGGACGTCGACCTGGCGATCCGTGCGGCCCGCCTGCTGCAAGCGGAATCGGGCACGCCCGTCGGCGCCGAGATCGGCGTTCACAAGCGCATCCCGGTGGGCGGCGGCCTCGGCGGCGGCAGCTCCGACGCCGCGACCGTGCTGCTCGCGTTGAATCGCCTCTGGCACATCGACTGGCCGCGCGAACGCCTGATGGGCCTGGGATTGCGGCTCGGCGCGGACGTGCCTTTCTTCGTCGGCGGCACCAACGCATTTGCCGAGGGCATCGGCGAACGGCTCACACCGGTGGTGCTGCCGGCGACCTGCTACGCCCTGATCCACCCCGACGTATCGGTGCCGACTGCGGCGATCTTCGGTGCCGCGGAATTGACAAGGGATAGCGAAGTCATCAAAATCTCGGACTTTTCGAAAAACGAATTGGGCGACTTGGTCGGTTTGCCTGCCGGCGGTGAGCGAGGCGGACTAGTTCTTCGGAATGATCTCGAACCCGTGGCCGCTGCGCGATTCAATGCCGTGCGCGAGGCGCTGGACTGGCTGTCGCGAGGCATCGGCAACGATGGACCCGGCGGCGACTGGCCCGGCGCGCAGGGTCCGGCGCGCATGAGTGGTTCGGGCGCCTGCGTATTTCGTGCGTTCGACCGTGCGGAACAGGCGTCAGCCTGCATCGCGGCGCTGCCCGCGACGTGGTCAGGATGGAGTGTCCGCGGTCTCGCGGCCCATCCGCACGCGGGCTGAGCCGAACGACGTCGGGCTCGAGTACAGATTTCGCTGTACCTCACGGTGCGGCAAAGCGGGTTGTGTAGGGGAGTCGCCAAGTTGGTTAAGGCACTGGATTTTGATTCCAGCATGCGAAGGTTCGAATCCTTCCTCCCCTGCCACATTTTCGAGAAGCCATGATCGCGTCCCCCAACGCAACGATGCGGCGGATGGCGCGCACTTTTAGCGACGCGGGACGGACCATGGCTGAAGGCTTGATGGTATTCACAGGGAACGCGAACCCGCTGTTGGCGGCTGCCGTTTCCAAGAACCTCAACCTGCCTCTGGGCAAGGCCACGGTCGGTCGTTTCTCCGACGGCGAGGTCAACGTCGAGATCCAGGATCATGTCCGCGGCAAGGACGTGTTCGTGCTGCAGTCCACGTGCGCGCCGACCAACGACAACCTGATGGAGATCATGGTCATGGCCGACGCGCTGAAGCGCTCGTCGGCTGGTCGCGTGACAGCGGCGATCCCCTACTTCGGCTATGCGCGCCAGGACCGTCGTCCGCGCAGCGCCCGGGTGGCGATCACCGCGAAGGTCGTGGCCAACATGCTGCAGGTCGCGGGCATCGATCGCGTGTTGACGATGGACCTGCATGCCGACCAGATCCAGGGGTTCTTCGACATCCCGGTCGACAACATCTACGCGTCGCCGATCCTGCTGGCCGACCTGTACAAGCAGGACACGTCGAACCTGCAGGTGGTGTCGCCCGACGTCGGGGGTGTCGTGCGTGCACGCGCGTTCGCGAAGCGCCTCGACACCGACCTGGCGATCATCGACAAGCGTCGGCCGCGGGCCAACGTCGCCGAGGTGATGAACATCATCGGCGACGTCGAGGGCCGCACGTGCGTGATCATGGACGACATGGTCGACACCGCGAACACGCTGTGCAAGGCAGCGCAGGCCCTGAAGGAACGCGGCGCGACGCGGGTGCTGGCCTACTGCACGCACCCGGTCCTGTCGGGTGGTGCGGTCCAGCGCATCGATGCGTCGAGCCTCGACGAATTGGTGGTCGTCGACACGATCCCGCTCAACCGGGACGCGCAGAAGAGCACCAAGATCCGCCAGATCTCGTGCGCGCCGCTGCTGGCCGAGACGATCGCGCGCATCAGCAAGGGCGATTCGGTCAGTTCGCTGTTCGCGGAGTAGTTCACAGAATCAGTCTTCGGGTCGCGTCGTTTCGCGGCGGCCCGTCGAAGAAAGTCGCGGAACACGGTCCCGTCTGGTCGCGGACGGGGCTCTCACCTTTTTGGAGAAGTCCCATGAAAGTCGTCGCTACAACACGCAGTACGCAAGGCACGAGTGCGAGCCGCCGCCTGCGTCTGACCGGCAAGGTCCCGGGCATCGTCTACGGCAGCACCGAGACGCCGGTCTCGATCGAACTCGATCACAACACGTTGTTCCACGCCTTGCGCAAGGAAGCCTTCCATTCGTCGATCCTCGACCTCGAGCTCGACGGCGGCAAGGCCAGCAGCGTCCTGCTGCGCGATGTGCAGATGCACCCGTTCAAGCAACAGGTCCTGCATATTGATTTCCAGCGCGTCGCCGCGAACACCAAGATCCACGTCCGCGTGCCGATCCACTTCATCAACGCAGAGACATCGCCGGCCGTGAAGATGTCGGCCAACGTCATCAGCCACGTGATGAACGACATCGAAGTCATCTGCCTGCCGAAGGACCTGCCGGAGTTCATCGAGATCGATCTCGGCGAGCTCGAGGCGCAGGGCGCGATCCACGTGTCCGACCTGAAGCTGCCGGAAGGCGTCTCGGTCACGCCGCAGGCCGAGGAAGTGATCGCCACGGCGACGATGCCGCAGGAGATGGTCGAAGAGCCGGTCGCCGCGGTCGAAGCCGCTGTCGCTCCGGTCGTGGACGATAAGGCCGAGAAGAGTGACAAGGGCGACAAGAAGTAAGTCGCACGGTCGTTCGTCGAAAAGGCCTCCGTTCGCGGAGGCCTTTTCGTTTCAACGATCGACGATCAGCAAGTCGAGGGGCACCGCGTCGGCCATGGCCCGGTTGCCGACGTCGCCGGGATGCAGGTGATCGCCCGAGTCAAACGCGGGTCGCAGACATTGCGGACGCAACGGGTCGCGTAGCGCTGCATCGAAGTCGATCACCGCATTGAACGCACCACCTTTCCGGATCCAGTCGTTGACCTGTCGCCGCAACACGTCCTTGTCCGGCGCGTAGTAGTCGGCCAGCGGCGTGCCTTGCAGGGCGCCCTCGAACGGGGTCAGCGTCGCCCCGATCACGCGGATGCCGTGCGCATGCGCCCGCTCGATCAGCTGTCGATATGCCGCGATCAAGGTCGCCGCGGTCGGCCGCATGCCGTGCGGATCGAACGCGGTACCGGGCCACGCGATGTCGTTGATGCCGATCAGGACGATCAATGCGCGGAGGCGTGTCTCAGCGAGCACGTCGCGGTCGAGACGCGCAAGTGCGTTGGCGCCCATCCGGTCGTCGAGCAGGCGCGCACCCGAGATGCCGGCGTTAAGCACCGCGACGTGCCGCGCTGCGAGGCGCTTGGCGAGGAAATCCGGCCAGCGCGTGTCGGCATCGACGGTCGCACCGTTGCCGTCGGTGATCGAGTCGCCGAGCACGACGACCGCGTGCGTGTCGAACTGCGCGTCGACACGGATCGCACTGAGCAGAATGCGCGCGGTGATCGGGCGATCGGTGGCGACGGCCGGCGCCGCAGCCTGGTTGCCCTCGACGATCCAGCCGGTCTGCCGACCGTCCCAGTGGAAGGTGGTGACCTGCGTCGGCACGGGCAGGTGCACGGATACGACCACCCGCTGAAGCGGGCCGACGACGAGATCGACCGCATCGCTGTCGAGCGGTGCGCCCGCCGCGATCGTCGCCGCCGTCGATCCACCGAAGGTCAGCACGCGGTCGGAACCCGCGACGATCGCCGAACCCTGTCCGGCGAGAGCGATGTGCGCCGCGCTGATCGTGACGGGCCGCGTGCCGTACGCGTTCGACAACACCACGCGCACGCGTCGGCCACCGACCGACAGGCGCACCACCTGACGAACCCTCTGATCGTCGAGCACCTCGGGCACGCCGGTCGGGAACGCGAAGTCCGCACCCCAGACCACTTGCGGACTTGCGACCCAAGAGCCGACCCAGGCGGCTTCGGGCGCCGCCACGCAAATGGCAGGCACGCACAGCGCCAATCCCCACAGCAGCGATCTCATGAAGACACCACGAGACGTTCGCACCCGGCCCCGCGCCGCGGTCGCCGTTCCAGCCGGAGCGACCACGCGACGACGAGGACCGCACCGACCGGCAACAGCGCGGCGACCCACGTCACCGATTCGATGCCCGGCCCGTGCTCGATCACGAAGCCGCCAAGCCACGCACCGACTGCATTGCCGAGATTGAACGAGGCGATGTTGAGGCTCGACGCCATGCTTTCGCCGCTACCTGCCGCCTTCTGCAGGACGCGAAGTTGCAGCGGCGCGACCGTCGCGAAGCCGGCTGTGCCGAGCAACCCGATCGCGACCACCATCGCGGCCGGTGCATGCATGGCGAAGCGCATGCCGAGCATCACGATGCAGAGCGCGACCAGCGATCCGATCAGGGTCGGCACGAGATGTCGATCGGCGAGGCGGCCGCCGATCAGGTTGCCGACGATCATCCCGCCACCGAACACGAGCAGGATCACCGACACCGCGCTTTCGGACACGCCGGTGACCTGCGTGAGGATCGGCTGGACGTACGTGAAGACCACGAAGACGCCGCCGAAGCCAAGGACCGTCGCCAGCAGGCCCAGCAGCACCTGCACGCGGCCGAACACCGCGAACTCCCTGCGCAGCGAGACGACCCGATCGACATCGCCGCGGTCGGCGGGCACGAAGCGCGCAATGACGATCGTCGCGACGACACCGATCGCGGCCACAGCCCAGAACGTGGCGCGCCAGCCGTGGTGCAGACCGAGCCACGCGCCGGCCGGTACACCCAGCAGCGTCGCGACGGTGAGGCCGGTGAACATGATCGAAATCGCCGACGCCTTGCGCTCGGGCGCGACCAGCCCCGTCGCGACGACCGCACCGACGCCGAAGAAGGTGCCGTGAGCGAGCGAGGTCACGACCCGCGCGACCATCAGCAGTCCGTAGGTCGGCGCAAGCGCGCACGCGACGTTGCCGGTGGTGAAGATGACCATCAACGCGGACCTGGCCCTGCAATGCGCGGAAGCGGTCCTGGCGGCGCTAGTGGATGTCGCGGTGTCCTATCGCATGCAGGTCGACCACGGCTTCGCGCAACCGCTCGAGATCGTCGCCGGCGGTCTCGACCGTTGTCCCGTGATCCCGATCTTCGTCAACTCCGTGGCCGAGCCCATGCCCGGTTTCAAGCGGGCGCGATTGCACGGCGAAGCGGTTGGCTGCTTCTGCAGGACGCTCGACCGGCGCGTGATCTTCATGGGGTCCGGGGGGGCCTGTCGTACAACCCGCCGGTCCCGACCATGTATGCGAGATGTCCGCCATCGCACACGGACTGCCCCGCACGTAATCGCCGACTCGTTCGTCGCCGGTCCCCCAGGTGCGCAGGCGCGCGATCTCTTCGCCGGCGAAGCTGGTGGCGAAGAGCGTGTCGCCCATGGCCTCCCACGGCATCTCGTATTTCCTGGCATCTTCCTCCACACCGAGATCGCGCAGCACCTCCATCGTCCGCTGATTGGTGATGTGGGCGCGCGGCGAGTTCGCGGTCCAGTTCCAGTAGGTCGCCACCGTGACGCCGATGCCGCAGGTCGCGAGCACCAGTGCCGCGGTGCCGCCCGTGGGACCGCTTCCTATCACGATGACGTCGGTGTCGAAGAGGTTCGAACTCATGCGGATCTTCTTTACGGTTCGCTGCGATCGGCCTGCGACCCGCCCGCCGTGTTCAGCACCAGCCGGTCGACCTTGCCGGGATGACCGACCGCGAGTCGCGACGCGACCTTCAGGAACGCGGGCACGTGTTCGCTGTAGTTGGGAATCTCGAGGCCGGTCGTGGCCCGGTCGGTCCAGCCGTGGCCGATCAGGTCGATCGCCCAGACCGAAAAGTGCGCGCTGTGCGCCTCGCGATTGCGCGCCCACGCCGTGGAGGTAGCGGGTTCTCACGCAGCCGGCGTCCAGCCAGCCTTGCGAGAACGAGACGCCTCACAGGTCTGCCCAGATGCTCTCGAACCGCTTCCCGTCCGCCATGCCGTCTCCTGCCGATGTCGTCGAAGCGGAGGTTATGAAGGGTGATCGGTGCCGCCAAGCTTGTCTGTGGGATGTGCACCAGGTGCACGGGTCAAGTCCTCAATTTCCGGCGCGTCACGGTCGAAAGACGACCGGCCGGCCCCCAGTAGAATCGCGCCATGCAGACCGCTCCCGAACTCGTCACCGCCTTCGCCCCGACCGGCACGCTCCGCGTCGCCATCAACCTCGGCAATCCGATCCTCGCCAACCAGGGCGCGGACGGGCAGGCCTGCGGCGTATCCGTGGACCTGGGCCGTGCCCTCTCGGAACAGCTCGGTGTCGCGTGCGAGTTGCACATCGTCGAGACCGCCGGCCAGTCGGTCGACCTCGTCAGCGACGAGACGGCAGACATCGGCTTCTTCGCGATCGATCCCATCCGCGGCGCCAAGATCGCGTTCACGGCACCCTACCTGCTGATCGAAGGCACCTACTTGGTTCGCGATGCCGATCCGATCCGGGACCTCGAACAGGTCGACCGACCCGGCAAGCGCATCGTCGTCGGCAAGGCCAGCGCCTACGACCTCTTCCTCACACGCGCGATCACGCAGGCCGAACTGGTCCGCGTCGCCAATGCGCAGGCCGTCATCGAGACCTTCATGACCGACTCGACGGCCGTGGCCGCCGGCGTCAGGCAGGTGCTGGAGGCCGACGCGCGACGCGTGCCGGGACTACGCGTCCTCGAGGGTCGCTTCATGACGATCCGGCAGGCGATCGGCGTCCCGAAGAGTCGCGGCGTCGATGCTGCCGCCCACCTCGCACGCTTCGTCGAGGCGCGGAAGGCCGATGGCTTCGTCGCCGCAGCACTGAAGCGCCACGGCATCGAGGGCGCGTCGGTCGCATCCGCCGGCGCACCCGACTGAGCGCGCCATGCCAGCCACACCCATCAAGCTCCTCGTCGGGCTCGGCAACCCTGGCGCGCAATACGCGGCCACGCGCCACAACGCCGGCTTCTGGATGGTCGAGCGCTATGCCGAGACGCAGCGCATCGGCCTGCGCGGCGAGCGCGACTTCCACGGCATCGTCGGCAAGGACGGTCCGCGCTGGCTGCTGATGCCCGATACGTTCATGAACCGCTCGGGCCTCGCGGTCGGTGCGCTTGCACGCTTCTACAAGATCCTTCCCGACGAAATCCTGGTGGCCCACGACGAGCTCGACCTCGACCCCGGCGTCGTCAAGCTCAAGCTCGGCGGCGGTCACGCGGGGCACAACGGCCTGCGCGACATCGCCTCGGTGCTGACCACACCGCAGTTCTGGCGGATGCGCATCGGCATCGGGCATCCGCGCACGCTCGAGCTGCAGCAGCAGGTCGTCGACTTCGTGTTGCACCCGCCGCAGCGTGACGAGCAGAAAGCGATCGACGAGTCCATCGAGCGGGGCCTCGACGTGTTGCCCGCCATGTTCGACGGCAACACCGAAGCGGCGATGATGTCGCTGCACACGAAGGCCTGCTGACGCCGGTTGCCGCCACAACGCATTTCGTCGCGTCCGACCGACGCTCCGTCGCATCCCGGCTTTCCGACCCGACGGCACCGAGGCATCATCCGCGGTCCCGCTGTTCGGTCACCTTCCCGCTGGAAATCCTCGATGTCCAAATCGCTGTTCGGTACCTCTGCATCCACCATGACCATCGCCTTCATCACCACCGCATCGATGTCGCCCGCCGGCGCGCAGACCCCCACTGGCGCCACGAGCGCGCCCAAGACCTACGACGTCCGCGACTTCTTCCGCAAGCCGGAACGCTCGTTCTTCCGCCTCGCGCCCGACGGCAAGCACTTGGCCTACATGGCGAAGGGCAACGGCCGGCAGAACGTGTTCGTGCAGAGCCTCGATGCGAGTGGCGCACCGACCGGCACGGCCACTGCGCTGACCAGCGAGTCGGCTCGCGACGTGAGCAATTTCTTCTGGAAGGGCAACGGGCACGTCGTCTACGTCAAGGACTTCGGCGGCGACGAGAACTTCCACGTGCTTTCGATCCCGATCGCCGGTGGCGCGGGCAAGGACCTGACGCCCTTCGACGGCGTCCGCGCGGAGATCGTCGACGACCTGAAGGACGACGACAGGCACATGCTGGTCTCGCACAACCAGCGCGACAAGAAGGTGTTCGATGTCTTCCGCATCGACGTCGACAGCGGCGACGCGAAGCTGGTCGCCGAGAACCCGGGCAACATCGTCAGCTGGATCACCGACCACACCGGCAAGCTGCGCGTGGCCGTGAGCACCGATGGGGTCGACAGCTCGCTGCTCTATCGCGACACCGAGACCCAGCCGTTCAAGACGCTGCTCACAACCAACTTCAAGGAGGCCGTCGAGCCCTTCTTCTTCACCTTCGACAACCAGCGGCTCTACGTCAACTCGAACCGCGGACGCGACCGGAAGGCGATCTTCGAATTCGATCCGAAGACCGCGAAGGAAGGCAAGCTGATCTACGAGAACCCGGAGGTCGACGCCTATGGATTGACCTACTCCCGCAAGCGCAAGGTCCTGACGGAGGTCATGTACTCGGACTGGAAGTCCCAGCACCAGGTCGTCGACGCGGCGACCGCCGCGATCTACGCCGACCTCGAGAAGAAGCTACCGGGCTACGACATCGGCCTGCAGAGCGTGACCAAGGACGAGACCCGACTGGTCGTTGCCGCGTACAACGATCGCACGCAGGGCGCACGCTACATCTACGACGTCACGCGCAAGACACTGACCAAACTCGGTGACATCCAGCCGGGGCTGGCCGAGGCCGACATGGCCGTGATGAAGCCGATCCAGTACACGGCCCGCGACGGCCTGACGATCAACGGCTACCTGACGCTGCCGGTCGGCGTCGAGCCGAAGAACCTGCCGGTCGTCGTCAACCCGCACGGCGGCCCGTGGGCCCGCGACATCTGGGGTTTCAATCCCGAGGTGCAGTTCCTCGCCAATCGCGGCTATGCCGTCCTGCAGATGAACTTCCGCGGCTCGACCGGCTACGGCCGGAAGTTCTGGGAAGCGAGCTTCGGGCAGTGGGGCCGGTCGATGCAGGACGACATCACAGACGGCGTCGAGATGCTGAAGAAGCAGGGCATCGCGGACCCGAAGCGCATTGCGATCTACGGCGGCAGCTACGGCGGGTATGCGACGCTGGCCGGCGTGACCTTCACGCCCGATCTGTACGCGGCCGCGGTCGACTACGTCGGCGTGTCGAACCTGCTCTCCTTCATGAACACCATCCCGCCGTACTGGGAGTCGGCCCGCAAGCAGCTCTACGAGATGGTCGGCAACCCCGAGACACAGAAGGCGATGCTCGAAGCCGAGTCGCCGGTGAACTTCGTCGATCGCATCAGGACGCCGCTGTTCGTCGCGCAGGGCGCGCGCGACCCGCGCGTCAACAAGGCCGAGAGCGACCAGATCGTCGAAGGCCTGAAGAAGCGCGGCGTGGTCGTCGAGTACATGGTCAAGGACAACGAAGGCCACGGCTTTCACAACGAGGAGAACCAGTTCGACTTCTACGGCGCGATGGAGAAGTTCCTCGCGCAGAACATGAAGCCGTGATGGGCGTCGTGTCATGACGGACGTCGCCTCGGCGCCGACGCCGCTGAAGGGCATCAAGGTCGTCGAGCTCGGCACGCTGATCGCCGGACCGTATGCGTCGAGCCTGCTCGCGCAGTTCGGCGCCGATGTCGTCAAGGTCGAGTCACCCGACGGCGGCGACCCGCTGCGGAGCTGGCGGAAGCTGCACGACGGGACTTCGTACTGGTGGTACTCGCAGAGCCGCAACAAGAAGTCGGTCACGATCAATCTCAAGTCGCTGCAAGGCCAGGAGATCGTGCGCAAGCTGGTCCAGGACGCGGACATCGTCATCGAGAACTTCCGGCCCGGCGTGCTCGAGGCCTGGGGACTCGGCTGGGAACAGCTCGCGACGATCAACCCGCGTCTCGTGATGGTCCGCGTGTCGGGCTACGGGCAGACCGGACCAGAGCGCGAGCGCCCCGGCTTCGCCGCGATCGCCGAGTCGATGGGCGGCCTGCGCTATCTCACCGGCTATCCGGACCGGCCACCAGTGCGCGTCGGCGTCAGCATCGGCGACTCGCTCGCATCGCTGTATGGAACCATCGGCGCGATGCTCGCGCTGCATCACGTCAAGGTCAACGGCGGCGTCGGGCAACTGGTCGACGTAGCGCTCTACGAAGC
The DNA here is from genome assembly GCA_025356395.1 of Betaproteobacteria bacterium. Classification (GTDB taxonomy): domain Bacteria; phylum Pseudomonadota; class Gammaproteobacteria; order Burkholderiales; family Burkholderiaceae_D; genus CAHJXF01. Next base: position 21,432 of record JANXTA010000068.1, on the reverse strand, counting down.
GGTGTTCGGCGTGATGGAGAGCCTGATCCCCGAGTACGCCGCGCTCGGTCACATCCGCGAACGCAGCGGCTCGAGCCTGCCGGGCATCACGCCGTCCAATACCTACCCGTGCAGCGACGGCAGCTACGTGATCATCGCGGGCAACAGCGACGGCATCTTCCGACGCTTGATGAAGGTCGTCGGCCGGCCCGACCTCGGCGACGATCCCGCGTTGAAGCACAACGACGGACGCGTCGCGCAGACCGAGACGATCGATGCCGCCATCGGCGCGTGGAGCGTGCAGCACGACCTCGATACCGTGCTCGCGGCACTCGACGACGCCGACGTGCCGTGCGGCAAGATCTACACGGCCGCCGACATCCATCGCGATCCGCACTACGCCGCGCGCGAAATGATCGCGACACACGTGTTGCCCGACGGCGCACCAATCGATATCCCGGGCATCGTGCCCAAGCTGTCGGCGACACCGGGGCAGACGCGCTGGCTCGGACCCGCCCTTGGCGAACACACGGTCGAAGTGTTGACGGACCTCGGCTTCGACGCGGCGCAACTCGCGGCAATGCGATCCGATGGGGTCATTTGAGATCCCTCCCATCGACTATCACGCGATGCGGATGCTTCGCTTCCGCATCGCACTGGTCGACTTCTTCAGGCGCTGGGGTCTCTATCTCGCCGTCGCAATCGTCGTCTTCGGTGCAGGCTCCAACGCTCCCCTGAGCGTCACCGCCGCCGCGGCGAGCACGCTCCTCTCGCCGTTGCGGGCAGCGGCGGATCGCGGCTGGCTGATCGTCCCGGCGACGCTGGTCTATGCGGTGATCGGCGCGCTGCCGGTCGTGCTGACGCGGCCGTTGTGGTGGCCGCGACACTGGGCCGATGCCGAACGAGCGCTGCCTCTCGCGGCCCGGACGATCGTTCGCTCCGACCGACTCTTCGGCGGGATCGTCATGCTGCCCTGGCAGGCGCTGCTGCTGTCGGGATGGATCGCTATCGCGGTGAACCAGGACACGGGCCACGACGCGGTCCATCGCTGGCTCGCCGTCGCCGCGTGGGTCGCGGCCGCCGGTGGCTCGCTGATCCTTTCCTTGCGATGGATGCACCACGTGCGGAGCAGAGCGGCCGGCCCGATCGCGACGTCGTTCATGCGACCGCGACCGATCGCAGTTCGAGCACGCACCACGCGTCCGCTCAGGGTCCATCGGGCGCTGCTGATGCTGCCGCTCGCGAGAGGCCGCGCCAACGTCAGTGCTGGCCTGCTGACGACCGGCTGCGTCATGACGATCACCTGCGCGACGCTTGCGACCTGGACGCCGGTGCCGACCGGATGGGCGCTCGCATCGCTGGCGCTCGCCGCACTGGTCGCGACCAGCCTGCTGCGCGCGCGCACGACGCGGGAGCTGCGGCCGCTCTGGCACGACCAGCGGCAACTACCCCTCGATGTCCACGCATGCGATCGCGCGCAGCGTGGGCTCGTGCTCGTGCCGGCGCTGTCCGGCATCTGCGCGGGCCTCGTCGCTTCGGCGTGGTCCACGGGCTCGGTGCGTCCGACCGTCCTGACGCTTTACGTCGTCGTGCTCGCGGTAGGCTGCGTCCTCGAGAGCATCGACACGGAAGACATGAAAGCCACGAATCACGCCGCACGCTGGATCCTGATGCTGGCCCTGGCCATCGCGTTCGGATCCGAGGTAACGCCGTGATGAGCGAAACGGCACCGACGCTGTCGGTCGACCGGATGGCCTTCGCCTTCCCGCACCTGCCGCTGTTCCGCGATTGGTCGCACGACTTTCCGACTGGCCTGACTTGGGTGCGAGGCGACAACGGCTGCGGCAAGTCGACCCTGTTGCGACTGCTCGGTGGCGCGCTCGAGCCACGGGCCGGAAGCATCCGCTACGGCACCATCGATGCGCAGACGCAGCCGCTCGACTACCGGCGCCACGTCTACTGGTGCGGCCCCGACGGCGTGGCCTTCGATCATCTCAAGCCGCTCGAATTCTTCGGCTTCATCGCCAGCCTGTATCCCGGCTTCGACGTTGCCCTGCCTGCGATGCTCGTCGAGGCGCTGGGACTCGAACCCTTCCTGGAGCGACGCATCCATCAGCTGTCGACCGGGTCGCGAAAGAAGGTGGCGGTGATCGCCGCGATGGCCGCGATGACCCCGGTGGTGCTGCTCGACGAGCCGCTGGCCGCGCTCGACCGCATCTCGTCGAACGTGCTGAAGGCGCATCTCGCGAGCGCGTCGCTGCAAAGCACGCGCGTGTGGATCCTGGCGAGTCACGAGCCGCTCGGTGACGACGCGCGATTGGCGCATCGGCTCGACCTGCCCTCGAACGCGGGTTGAGCACACCTCGGTGATAAAGTGCGCAGCACGATGAAGGTTGTTCGGTCGCTCATCGCTCGGCATCACCCTCCCTCATCCCGGCTCGCTTCATGGAAAAAAACGCGTTCTTCGAAAACCTGCAAGCGCGTCTCTCCAAGATGCTCGACGACACGCCTGCCGCCGACCTGCGCAACAACCTGCGTGCCTTGCTGCAGCAGGGCTTCGAGCACTTCGACCTCGCCACGCGCGAGCAGCTCGACCTGCAGACGGAACTACTGTCGCGGGCGCAGTCGCGCATCGCGGATCTCGAGGCGCGGATCGAACGCATGGAACGCGGATCGATGACGACGCCCAAACCACTGCAGGATCCGCCGCTCAGCTGAGGCGTCGCACGGCGGATCGATCATCGCTCCCCAGGCGTCTCTGACTAGTCGTAGGCGTCGTGCCAGCCGCGTGAATAGCCATGCTTGTCAAATATTCTGAGTTCTTGACTTGATTGGATTGGCCGTTAAAAATCGGAAAATCGATAAGGAACGGCTAACGCGCTACCTCACGCTCGACGACAACACAGCCCGGCAGTTGATCGACTCCCTGTCGATCTACGGCGAGTACCTTCGCGTAGACGCGCTAGCGCGCTCTTACCAAGGTGGGATGTACTGGAAGCAGCAGCGCTCGCACACCTATCTCGTCAAGACGCCGAGTGGTGGCGTCTAGAAGCGGATCGGACCGAAGACTTCCGAAACCGAAGCGATCTGCCAGTCGCTCATCAAGCGCAAGGCGGAACGCGAAGGCCGGCTGAAGTTACTCCAGGAACAGCTTCGCGCGGCTGAACGCCTCGATAAGGCCTTGCGCGTCGGACGGGTGCCGCAGACCGTCGTTGCAGTTCTCGATGCAATCCAAGACGCTGGTCTGTATGACAACTTCGTGGTTGTCGGCATGCACGCCCTCTACGCCTACGAGACGGCCGCCGGCATCCGTGTTTTTCAGGACACCGTGGCGACGCAGGATGTGGGTTTGCTTCGGGATGCCAGAAAGCACATCGAGTTCGTGACGTGGATGGAACGCCTCGACACATCGATGCTCGCGATCATCCAGCGCGCCGATCCGACGTTCCGCAAGTTGGAAGACCAGGCAGAAGTCGCGGTCAACGAGAAGGGCTTCAAGGTCGAATTCCTGCGTCGCATGGCGACCAGCGACGATCCGCACCTCGCCAAGCTATTCCGGAAGGACGACGATCTCTACGCCGTCCACGCGCGTCGTGCCGACGTTCTTGCGGCAGCGCCACCGTTCGAGCACGTCATCGTTTCGAACACGGGACGCATGGTCACCATGAAGACCGTGGGCCCCGCGGTCTTCATGTCCTTCAAGCGATGGATGGGTACCGACGCCTCCGAGCGCGAACTCTACAAGCGTCGGCGCGACCTCATGCAGGCTGACCTTGTGGAATCCCTCCTGAATGAGGGGTTGCTGATTTCACAGGCGCCGAAGCTGGCAGATGCCAGCCTCAGCGAAGGACACGGCGAGGCTTCGGAGTCAGTGGTCCGCCCCTAGCGGGCCGCTGGACTCGCCTCACGCTCTACCTGATTCGCACGATGCGGGCGCGAGGTGGCGCGGCTAGCCTGTCGGGCCGCCCCGCTTCGACCCGCAATGACCGCCTCGCTCTCGCTCGCCATCGTCCGCAGCCGCGCCCTCGCCGGCATGGACGCGCCCGAGGTCATCGTCGAGGTCCATCTCACCGGCGGGCTACCGCACTTCAACATCGTCGGGCTCGCCGAGACCGAGGTGAAGGAGAGCCGCGACCGTGTCCGCGCGGCGATCCTCAACGCGCGGTTCGAACTGCCGGCGCGGCGCATCACCGTCAACCTCGCACCCGCTGACCTGCCCAAGGAATCGGGACGCTTCGACCTGCCCATCGCCATCGGTATCCTGGTCGCCTCCGGACAGTTGCCGGTGAACCGCATCGACGACTTCGAATACGCCGGCGAACTGTCGCTGTCGGGCGCGCTGCGTCCGATCCGCGGTGCGCTGGCGATGACCCATGCGATGACCCGTCGACCGCTGACGTCCGGTACATCGCGTCGCGGCTTCATCCTGCCGGTCGAGTCGGCGATCGAGGCCGCGCTGTGCGACGACATCCGCGTCCACCCGGCGGCTTCCTTGCTCGACGTGTGCGCCCACCTGACCGGGCAGACGCTGCTGCCGCAGCAACGCATGACCGAGCAGCCGCGCAGCACGAGCCAGGTCCGCGACCTGAGCGACGTCAAGGGCCAGGCCGGCGCCAAGCGGGCGCTGGAGATCGCTGCGGCCGGCCATCACAGCCTGCTGATGATCGGGCCACCCGGCACCGGCAAGTCGATGCTGGCCGCCCGCTTTCCCGGCCTGCTGCCGAAGATGACGACGCACGAGGCGCTCGAGAGCGCGGCGCTGGCGAGCCTGGCCGGTCGTTTCGAGGTCGATGCCTGGCGCGTGCGTCCTTATCGCGCGCCGCATCACACGGCGTCGGGGGTGGCGCTGGTGGGCGGCGGCAGCGTGCCGCGCCCCGGCGAGATCTCGCTCGCGCATCACGGCGTGCTGTTCCTTGACGAGCTACCCGAGTTCGACCGACGCGTCCTCGAGGTCCTGCGCGAGCCGCTCGAGTCGGGCCACATTACGATCTCGCGCGCCGCGCGGCAGGCCGACTTCCCGGCGCGCTTTCAATTGATCGCCGCGATGAATCCCTGCCCCTGTGGCTACCTCGGTCATCCGACCCGCACTTGCCGCTGCACGCCCGACACCGTCAAGCGTTATCGCGATCGCATCTCGGGTCCCCTGCTCGATCGCATCGACCTGCAGATCGAAGTGCCCGCGCTGGGCGAAGCCGAGATCGCGTCAGCCGCGATCGGCGAGACCAGCGCCGTCATCGCAGCGCGCGTGACGATTGCGCGCGACCTGCAGCTGGCGCGCCAGGGCTCGGCGAACGCGTTGCTCGAAGGCCGCGCGATCGACGATCGCTGCAAGCCCGACGACGACGGCGCGCGGCTGCTGCAGACGGCGCTGACGAAGCTCGGGTGGTCGGCGCGCGCCTATCACCGGGTGCTCAAGATCGCCCGCACGATCGCGGATCTCGACGGACGCGAGAGGGTCGCGGCGGCCGATGTCGGCGAGGCGATCGGATACCGGCGCGCGTTGTGAAGCCGGCCTCTGGTTATTATCGACCCCGCACGCGTCATCATCATCGATGCCATGCGGGTGCCGACAAGAACTCAGGAGACGACCATGAAGATCCATCGCGGCCTCGCGCTGGCCTGCCTTTGTATGGCCCCGTTGCTGGCTGCACCATCGCTTGGCTTCGCGGAAACCGACGCGGCCGGCTTCGAGCGCGTTACCCCCGACCAGATCGTGTGGAAGGACGTCCCGAATGGCCGCGGCGTCCAGTTCGCAGCCATCTCGGGCGATCCGAGCAAGCCGGGCATCTACGTCATCCGCGCCAAGTTTCCGCCGGGCATCATGAGTTCGCCACACTTCCACGACGAGGACCGCTTCGTCGTGGTCGTCAAGGGCACCTGGTACACCGGCACCGATGCCGACTGGGATCCCGCCAAGACCGTGGGCCTGCCGACCGGCAGCTTCATGCGGCACCCGGCCAAGGCGGTGCACTTCGACGGCGCGAAGGACGAGGAGGTGATCGTGCAGATCATCGGTATCGGCCCGAGCAAGACGACGACGCTGGTGCCCGCCGAGGGTGATTTCGGCAAGCCGCACAAGCTCAAGTAGGCCCGCCCTGCGACGGCGCATCCACAGCACGGATCGCGCCTCCTCGTTCGCCACCATCCGGAGACCTTTCATGCAACACCGCACCATCGTGCGCGCCGTACTCGCGGCGCTTCCTCTGATGGGCCTCGTCGGTTGTGCGGCCGGTCCGACGCTCGGCAGGCCCGAGGCGATGCAGACCCCTCGCGTCGTGCCCGTGACCCCGGAGTCCGCGACCGCCGAACAGAAGAAGTTCCTCGATGCCCAGGAGCCGTCGCTGTCGCGGCTCAACGTCGTGCGCACGTTCACGGTCAACCCGCGACTCGCAGAGGCGTGGCAGCCGTTCGCGTACTACGTGCTGCGGACCTCGACACTGCCGCCGCGCGACCGCGAGCTGCTGATCCTGCGCATCGGCTGGCTCAACCAGTCGCAATACGAGTTCACGCAGCACGTGCGCGTCGCCAGGGGCATCGGCTTCACCGACCTGGACATCGAGCGCGTCAAGACGGGTCCCGATGCGCCGGGACTCGACACCTTCAGCATCGCGTTGCTGCGGGCCGTCGATCAGCTGCGCACGAAATCCTTCGTCGACGACGCGGTGTGGTCGGTGCTGAAGACGCGCTACGACGAGAAGCAGCTGATGGACGTGGTCGTGACGACCGGTCAGTACAACATCATCAGCTGGTATCTCAACACGCTGGGCACGCCGGTCGAGGACTGGGCGACGCCGCAGCCGATGTCGACGAAGTGAATCAGCGCGCCGGCACGGCAGCGGTCCCCACCTGCAGGACCGCCGCGGTGATGTCGCGGTCCATCATCCGCAGAACCTCGTTCCACGACTGGACGATGGCTTCGTAGCTGGTCCCGGAGATCGGCGACCACGCGAGAACGCGTCCCGTGCGCACCAAGCCATCGGCAGGCCGACGGATGCTCCACAGCGCCTCGATCACCGCCTCGCCGTTCGGGACCGCATCGAAGCGGATCACGTCGACGGTGATGCGCAGGGCCGGGTTGGCGATCGAGGTCTGCGGGTAGGCGCCGACCTGCGCCGGTTGCCCCGCCTCGCTCAGCGCCCGCGAAAGACGCGTCGCCAGCGTGCGGGCGATGCCGCTGCGAACCGGCTCGGCCCACAGGTTCTGCTCGGACACGATGACCCGATTGCTCGAGTCGCGCGTGACGATCTGCGGCCGGTCCACCAGCTCGGGGACCGTCACCGCGCTGACCACGATGCCCGGCAGCGACTGGGCGTCGGCCGGCGCCGTCGACGGCACGATCGCGCCGTCGTTGAGCACGAAGAAGTTCTCCGGCGTGTTCGAGCCGGCGCATCCCGCCAGCGCGACCACGAGCATCACGCTCGCCCCGCGCGCCATCAGGGACTCGAGTCGAACGCGCTTCATCGGGTGACCTCCGGGTTGACCTTGGGCGCTGCCGACGGCGTGAGCGGAACGGCTCCGGCCGGCGTCTTCGGGATGTTGTCGCCGAACGGCGCATCGGGCGCCTTGCCGCGCAACAGCGACTCGGGATGACGCTGCAGGTAGTCGGTCAGCAGCCGCAGCGACGCCGACGCGCGATTGAGTTCCATCAGCGTGCCGCGCAGGTCCTGCTGGATCGGCGAATCGGTCGACAGCAGCACCTCGTTGGCACTCTTCATCGTCTTCTTCACCTCGCTGAGCGTGGCCATGATCTCGGGCGCAACGTTGTCGTTGACGTTGGTCAGCAGCTTGTCCGTGCCCTTCAGCGTGGTCTGCAACTCCTGCAGGCTGCGACGGATCTCGGTGGCGAGCTGGTCGAACGGAATCTTGTCGATCTTCTTCGCGATGCTCGACAGCGTCTCCTGCAGTTCGTCGAAGCTGCCGCCGACCGTCGGGATGATGCGATTGCCGTTGGCGTCCTTGGCCGGTCCGTCCGGCACCGGCGCGGCGCCCTTGATGAAGTCGAGCGCCAGGAACTTCGTGCCGGTCAGCAGGTTGCCGGAACGCAACTGCGCGCGCAGCCCGCGCTTGTGGATCGCACGTTCGTACAGCGCATCGGGGTCGATGCGCACGCCGTTCTTCTCGGCGCGTGCGATGCGCGCCGGCAGCACGTCGCGGAACAGCGCGAACTCGACCGGGAAGCGGAACTCGCGCGTCTCGCGATCGAACTCCATCTCGATCGAGCGGACCTCGCCGACCACGTAGCCACGGAACTCGACCTGCGCCCCGACGCTCAGGCCGCGGATCGAGTCGCTGAAATAGGCGATGTACTTCTCGAGCTGCGCATCGGAACGCTTCATCGCGAGCGTCTCGTCGTCGAACAGCTTGAAGGCCGCGTCGTTCACGGCCGCCGAGCCGGGCGGTTCCGTCGTGGGCGTCTGGAAGGCGATGCCGCCGACCACCACGGACGCCAGCGACTGCGTGGAGATCTTCACACCCGAGCCGTCGATCGACACGTCGATGCCGCTCGCCTGCCAGAAGCGAGTGTTCTGCGTGACGTACTTCTCGTTCGGGGAGCGGATGAAGACGCGCGCGGTGACGCCCTTGCCGTCGGGGTCGAGGCTGACCACGGTGACCTCACCCACCTGGAAGCGCCGGAAGAACACCGGCGATCCGATGTCGAGCGAGCCGCTGTCGGTCGCATGCAACAGAAACTCGCGGCCAGGCTCGTCGGTGGTGACGGACGGCTGCGTATCGAGCCCGAGGAAATCGCGTTGCGACTCGGACGACTTGCCGATGTCCATCCCGATGTACGAGCCCGACAGCAACGTCGTCAGTCCGGAGATCTGGCCGCCCGCGATGCGCGGCTTGACGATCCAGAAGCGCGTGTCCTCGACCAACAGGTCGGTCGCGTTGCGGGTCATCTGCGCGGTGACGACGACGCCGGTCTTCTCGGGTCCGAGACGGATGGTCTGGACCGTCCCGATGTCGACGTTCTTGTACTTGATCTTGGTCTTGCCGGCCTCGATACCCTCGGCCGTCTTGAAGCGGATCTCGATGGTCGGGCCCTGCGTGCGCAAGGCATGCAGGACGAGATACAGGCCGATGACGACGGCGACGATCGGGATGATCCAGACCAGCGAGATCTGACGACGCTTGCGCCGCGTGACGTGTGCCTTGGGGATGCCGCCATCGGCCGCCAGCGGCGTCGACGATGACGCAGCCACGGCCGGGTCGGGGCGTTCGGGTTCAGTCATCTTCCAGATCCGGGTCGGCACCTGACGCGTCGATCGGATCCCAGATCAGGCGCGGGTCGAAGGCGTGCGAGGCGAGGATGGTCAGCACGCAGACGGCGCCGAAGGCCAGCACGGCTGGGCCGGCCGTCACTTCGGCAAGGCTCTTCAGCTGGACCAGCGCCGTGAGGATCGCGACCGCGAAGATGTCGAGCATCGACCAGCGTCCGATGAACTCGACGATGCGATACAGGCGGGTGCGCTGCGCCGGCTTGCGCAGCGAGCCGCGCTGCACCGAGATCGTCAGCCCGGTCAGCACGATCAGCTTGGCCACCGGTACCGTGATGCTCGCGAAGAAGACCAGCAGCGCTAGCGGCCACGAACCGGACTGCCAGAGATGGACCACGCCCGAGAAGATCGTGTCGGTTTGTTCGTCGAACAGCGTGCGCGTGTCGGTGATCGGAAGAACATTGGCAGGAATGTACAGGATGAACGCGGAGACGATGTACGCCCAGGTCTTCGCGATGCTGGCCGGCTTGCGGGCGTGCAGCGGCTCGCCGCAGCGCGGACATTCGGGCTGCATCCGCACGTCCTCCTCGGGCACGTCGACCGCGGCCACGGTGGCTGGATCATCGCGATCGAGATGCGCACTCAGCAGGCCGCACGACGGACAGGCATACAGGCCAGCGCTGCGTGCCGTGACGGCGCCGTAGCGCCGCCGGGCCTCGGCGGCCGCCTCGAGCCACCCGGCCTCTTCGGGATCGACCGTCGTCGGCTGCGCCTGGACGCCACGTCGCCGCCAGGCATCGATCGCCGCAGTCATCGCTTCCGACTTCACGCGACGACCTCGTCGTCCTGGCGGATCGGCAGTCGCGACCACACCTCGCGCGGGTTGAACGCGGAGTTGGCGGCGGCGAGGATGAGGATCAGCGCGCCGATCGAGTACAGCGCGGGCCCGACGACGACCGACGCCATCTGGCCGAGCTTCACGATCGAGACCAGCGCGCCGAGCATGAACACTTCGAGCATGCCCCACGGCCGCACGACCTGGACTGCGCGCAGGAGTTTTGCGGAGAATGGAGGCATCTCGGCGGTGCGTCCCGCGTCGACGCGCAGGACGCCGAGCGTGAGATAGAGCATCACCGCGAGGTCGAAGGCCGGCGCGAGGATGGTCGTCACGAACACCAGCGCCGCCACCAGCTGCAGGTCCTGCCCCCACAGGTGCAGGACCGCGCCGAGCAGCGTGGTCGTCACGCCGTTGCCGCCAGCCTCGAGCGAGACGAGGGGGAACGCGTTGCCGATGAGGAACAGGATCGAGCCGGTGACGATCAGCGAGAAGACGTAGTCGATGCCCTTGCGCGGCTCGTGGATCAGCACGGTCCTGCAGCGCCAGCACGACACGCTGGTACCGCGGGGGATGCGACGCGGCTCCATCTGGAGCGCGTCGCATTCGGGGCACGCGATCATCGTGCTCCGGGTTCCCGTACGCGTGTCGTCGCCCATGGGTGCAGACCCTTCAGCGACTCGAGATCGACGCCGGCTTGCCGTCGGTCCAGCCACCGCCGAGCGCCTTGACGAGGTCGACGCTGTAGTTGAGGCGCGAGGCGCGGTTCTGCACCAGCGTCAGCTCCGCCGCGTTCGCGGTGCGTGTCGCGTCGAGCACGTCGAGATAGGCCGAGTAACCGGAGTCGTAGCGCAGCTTCGACAGGCGCAGGGTGCGGCGTGCGGCCTGAACCTGCGTCATCACCTCGGCCTCGGCCGCGTTGCTCTCGCTGACGTTGGTCAACGCATCGGCCACTTCGTTGAACGCGCCTTCGACGGTGGTCTGGTAGGTCGCGATCTGCTGGTCGCCACGCGCCTTCGCCTGATCGAGGCGGGCGATGTACTTGCCGCCCGCGAAGATCGGACCCGTGATGCCGAGGCCGAAGTTCCAGAAGCGGAACGGCGCCTTCACGAGGTCGGACAGGTCGAAGCTCTGGCCGCCGTAGGCACCCGTCAGGCTGAAGGTCGGGAACAGATTGGCCTTGGCGACGCCGATCTCGGCGTTGGCCGCGACCAGCGACTGCTCGTCGCGCGCCACGTCGGGACGACGCTCGAGCAGCGTCGACGGCAATCCCGGCGGCGGGCTGATCGGCACCGCCAGGCTGTCACTCGACCCCGCTGCGATCCGCAACGAAAGATTGCTGGTGAGGTTGCCGATCTGGTGTTCCTGCACGGCACGCTGACGGCGCAGTTCACGCAGTTGCACCTGGGTCTGCGCACGCAGCGAATCGGCCTGCGCGTAGTCGAGCGCGGACGTGTAGCCGGCGTCCAGTCGCTTCTTCGCGATGTCGAGCGACTCGCCCACGGCTTGCAGCGTGTTCTGCGTCACCGTGATCTGCGCGTCGAGCGAGCGCAGCGTGAAGTAGGCCTGCGCGGTGGTGCTCGCCAGCGACAGCGTGGTCACGTCGCGGGCATAGGTCGTTGCCAGCAGCGAGGCCTGCGATGACTCGGAAGCGCGACGCAGCTTGCCCCACAGGTCGAGCTCGTAGGAGATGCCCGCCTGCGCGTTGTAGATGTTGCCGTAGAAGACCCGGCCGGTCGTGGTGGTGGTCTTCCCACCGCCGGCGACGCCGACGCGGGCCCGGGCTCCGGTGCCCGAGTAGTCCACCGACGGGAAGAAGGCCGCGTTGGTCTCGCGCAGCGCGGCGCGCGCTTCGTCGACGCGGGCGATCGCGAGCCGGATGTTGGGATTGTTCGAGATCGACGCATGGACCAGCTCGGTGAGCTGTGAGTCGTTGTAGACCTTCCACCAGTCGCTGGCGATCGTCATCGACGCCGCGTTCGGATCGACCGGCGCGACGGCGCTGAAGTCGCCGGGCAGCGCCGTGCCCGGGCGCTTGTAGTCGGGACCGACCGCACAGCCGGCGAGCGCCAGTGCCGCGCCGATGACGACGGCTCCCCGGTGGGCGGTGATGGTCTTCATGATCGTTCGCTCGCGCTTACGCATGACCGCCCTCCGGTTTTGCACCCGCATTGGAATCGCCCTGCTCGTCCTCGCCCGCGTGCATCGCCTGGTGCGCCGCTTCCTTCGCGCGTTGCGCCTCGGCGACTTCCTTGGGCTTGGGATCACGCGCCAGCAGCGTGAAGAACAGCGGGATGAAGATCGGCGCGATGAAGGTCGCGAAGATCATGCCGCCGAACACGCCGGTTCCCATCGACTGCCGCGAACCAGCACCGGCGCCGGTCGCGACGACCAGCGGCGCGACGCCGAGCACGAAGGCCAGCGAGGTCATCACGATCGGACGGAAGCGCAGCCGCGCCGCCGTCAGTGCCGCCTCGGCCCGCGTCTGCCCCTCGAGCAGCGCCTGCTCGGCGAACTCCACGATCAGGATGGCGTTCTTCGCCGCGAGCCCGATCAACACCACCAGTCCGATCTGGAAGTAGATGTCGTTGTCCATGTTGCGCAGGAACACGAAGCCCAGTGCACCGGCGAGCGCGAACGGAACGGCCAGCAGCACCGCGGCCGGCAGACCCCAGCGCTCGTAAAGCGCTGCTAGGATCAGGTAGACCATGATGATCGCGAGGCCGAACGCGAAGATGGACGCGTTGCCGGTCCGCTTCTCCTGATAGGCCTGCGCGGTCCACTCGATTTGGTAGCCCTGCGGCAAGGTCTTGGCGGCGACCTCCTCCACCGCCTTGATCGCATCGCCCGACGCCACGCCCGGCTTGCCGCTGCCGAAGATCTTGGCCGCGAGGAAGCCGTTGTAGCGCTCGAGCTGCTCGGCACCGATCACGGTCTTCACGTTGAGGATGGCCTTGAGCGGAATCATGTTGCTGGTGATGCCGATCTGGCTCTGTCCAGCCACCGCCTGCGTGCCCACCGTGCTGCTGCGAACGTAGACGTTGCCGAGGTCCTCGGGCTTGCTGCGGAACTGCGAATCCGCCTGGAGCTGGACGCGGAAGGTACGGCCCGACAGGTTGAAGTCATTGACGTAGAGCGAACCCATCGTCGCCTGCAACGCCGCATACGCGTCGCTCACCGACACACCGAGCGCGATCGCCTTGTCGCGATCGACGTCCACCTGAAGCTGGGGCACGGTCGGACGGAAGAACGAGTTCTGCGCGCCGAGTCGCGGATCCTTCTGCAACGCCGCGATCAGGTCGTTCATGACCTTCGCGAGATCGGTCGTATTGGCGGTGCTGGTGCGGTCCTGGATGTAGACCTCGTAGCCGCCCGCCGCGCCGAGGCCGCGGATGGCCGGCGGATTGAACGCGAGGATCAGGCCGTCGCCGATCTTGCCGTTGGCGCCGAACACTTTGCCGACGAGTTGCTGCGCGGTGCCCTTGCGCTCGGAGTAGTCCTTCAGCGGAAAGAAGATCGTCGCCGCATTGGTCTTGTTGCCGCCCGCGATGAAGTCGAAGCCGTTGATGGTGAGGATGTCCTGGATCGCCTCGTCGTTGCCGATCAGATCGCGCAACTGCTTGGTCGTGCGCTCGGTGCGCCTCAGGCTCGCGCCGTCCGGCAACTGCACCGACGACACGATGTAGCCCTGGTCCTCGGCCGGCACGAAGCTGCCCGGCACGCGCCAGAACAGCAAGCCGACCAGCACCAGCACGAGACCGAAGATCAGCATCGCGACCACGCGATGCCTGAGTCCGCGCTCGACGAAGTGCATGTAGCCGCCCGAGATCTTCTCGAAGCCCTTGTTGAACCAGCGGAAATACCTCGACGGCTCCTTCTCCTCATGCTTGAGCAGGATGGCGCACAACGCCGGCGTGAGCGTCAACGCAACCACGCCGGAGAGCACGACCGCGATGGCCACCGTCACGGCGAACTGCTTGTAGAGCTGCCCGGCGATACCACCGAGGAACGCCACCGGGATGAACACGGCGCACAGCACGAGAATGATGGCCACCACGGCGCCCTGCACCTCGCGCATCGCTTCGATGGCCGCGGCGGTCGGCGTCAGCTTTTCATCGCGCATCAATCGTTCGACGTTCTCGAGCACGACGATCGCATCGTCGACGACGATCCCGATCGCCAGCACCATCGCGAACAGCGTCAGCGTGTTGATCGAGAAGCCGAAGAGGAAGAGGCCCGCGAACGTCCCGATCAGCGAGACCGGCACCGCGACCGCGGGGATCAGCGTGGCGCGCCAGTTCTGCAGGAAGACGAACACCACCAGCACCACCAGGACCGCCGCGATCGCGAAGGTATGCACGACCTCGGTGATGGACGCCTTGACGAACAGCGTCGTGTCGAAAGGGATCGAGTAGACGATCCCCTCAGGGAACGACGGCTTGAGCGCGTCGAGACGTGCCTTGACGGCCTTCGCGACATCGAGCGCGTTGGCGCCGCTCTGCAGGAAGATGCCGATTGGCACACCCGGCCGCTCGCGGATGAAGCTCGATGCGTCGTAGCTCTGCGCGCCCAATTCGACGCGCGCGATATCCTTTACGCGCAGCGTTCCGCCCGGGCCGCTGGAGCGCAGCACGATGTTGCCGAACTCTTCGGCCTCAAGCAGGCGACCCTTGGTCGTGACCGTGTAGGTCAGCGACTGGTCCTTCGGCGACGGCTCCGCGCCGATGCGGCCTGCCGCGTACTGGTTGTTCTGGGCCGTGACGGCCGCCTGCACGTCAGCCGGCGTGACGCCGAGCTGCGCCATCTTCTCGACGTTGAGCCAGATGCGCATCGAGTAGTCGCGCGCGACGAAGTTGATCGCGTCGGCCACGCCCGGCACGCGCTTGATTTCGTCGAGCAGGTTGATGGTGACGAAGTTCGACACACTCAGGATATCGGCGGGCCGCTCGTCGGAGTCGGACTGCAGCGTCGCGACGAACAGGATGTCGTTCGAGCGCTTGAGCACCGTCACGCCCTGGCGCTGCACTTCGGTCGGCAGCCGCGAATTGGCGATCTGTACGCGGTTGTTGACGTCGGTCTGGCCCTTGTCGCCGTCGGCGCCGATCTCGAACGTGACGGTGATGGTGACCTGCCCGTTCGCGCTGTTGGAAGTCGAGCTGAAGTACAGCAGGTGCTCGATGCCGGACAACTGCTCCTCGATCGGCGCGGCGACCGTCTTGGACAGCGTCTCGGAACTCGCGCCCGGGTAAGTCGCAGTGATCGTGACCGAGGGCGGCGCGATCTCGGGGTATTGCGCGATCGGCAGAGTCTTGAGCGCGACCAGTCCGGCGAGGACGAGGATGATCGCGATCACGCTGGCGAAGATCGGCCGCAGGATGAAGAACTTCGACATGGTCTAACCCGTCAAGAAAGATGCTGAGTGCGGTGCTGAGTGCTGCACGTCATTGCTTCGCGTCGATCTTCGGCGCTTCTGCGCCTTGCTTGGCTGGTGCCGCTGCAGCCCCCTGCGCGGAAGCACCAGCCGCCTGTGGCGGATGCGGCGCGACGGTCATGCCGGGACGGACCTTGACGAGGTTGTCGACGATCACCTTGTCGCCCTGCGACAGGCCCTTGCGGATCACCCATTGGTCGCCCTGCCACGTACCGGCATCGACCGGACGCGGGGTCGCCTTGTTGTCGGCTCCGACCACCATCACGGCCTTGCCCTTGTCGCTGGTCATGACAGCGGCCTGCGGCACCAGCACGCCCTCGATCTCGCCCACGAACAGACGGGCGCGAACGAACTGGCCCGGCAGGATTCGCAGGTCGGCGTTGGGCACCTCGGCGCGCAACTGCACCGTGCCCAGCGTGCGGTCGACGGTCGAGGCCGCGAAGTTGAGCTTGCCGGGGTTCAGCAGGTTCTTGCCGTCGGAGCCGATCAGCCCGACCTTGGCGTTCTGGTCGTTGCCGTTGCGCAGCGTCGCGTACTCGGCTTCGCTGATCGAAAAGCGAACCCAGATCGGATCGGTCTGCACGATCGTCGTCAACAACGCAGAGTCGGTCCCGGCCGTGACGAGCGAGCCTTCGGAGCTGATGTTGCGTCCCGAGACGCCACCGATCGGCGCGGTCACGCGGGTATAGCTCAAATTCAGCTCGGCGTTGCGCACGTCGGCCTGCTTGGCCATGACGTTGGCCGCGGAGGTCTTGCGCGTCGAGCCCGCGTCGTCGTAGTCCTTGCCGCTGATGGCCTGCTCGGCGACCAGGGGCTTGAGACGCGCCTCTTCGCGCGTCGACTGCTCGAGCGTGGCCTGCGCCTGCGCGAGAGCGGCCTTCGCCTGCGCCAGTGCGATCTCGTAAGGTGCCGGATCGATCTGGTACAGCGCGGCGTTGTTCTTGACGCGATCGCCTTCCGAGAAGCGCTGCTTCAGGAGGATGCCCGAGACCCGCGCACGAACCTGGACCTCTTTCGAGCCCTCGCTCTGCCCCACCGTGTCGACCGTGATCGCCACGCGCTTGGGCGTGGCTTCGATCACCGTCACCGGCAGCGCTTGGGGCGGACCGCCACCAGGACTACCGGGGCCGGCCTGCGTCGCGTCCTTCTTGCCGCAAGCCGTGAGCGCGAGCGTCGCGACCAGGCCGGCGACCGCCAGCACCATCGAGACGGCGCGAGAAAGACGGCGCGGCGGTTGGCGACGCTGAATGGGACGCGTGACGGTCATGGCATCGAGGGTCATGGCTAGAGGAAGGCGTGGGTTCATGGCGAACGCTCGTTCAGGCAAGGGGCAGCACGGACAGAATCGCAAGAGCTGATCGCCGGAACAGCGGGCGATGAGAGTCAGCCAGGGAACGAGAATTTGCGCGGCGCCCGTCGTGTTGCGGCGCAAAAGCACAGTTCAAACACGCGTGACGTCCGGAGCGGGAAAAACCCGAAGAGCCGCGCGAATCGAAGTATCATACATTCACGAATGTATGTAAAGTGCTCCGATTCGATCGCATTCGAGTTCGTCCCAAGAAGAAAATCATGGCCCGCCGTACCAAGGAAGATTCGCTGGAGACACGACGCGCGATCATTGCCGCTGCGCGCGACGTGTTCTACACGAACGGCGTGACAAGAACCTCTCTGGAGCAGATCGCGACTGCGGCCGGGGTCACGCGCGGCGCTATCTACTGGCACTTTGCGGACAAGGCCGAGCTGTTCTACGCGATGCGCGATGAAGTGCAGATCCCGTTGATCGACCGATCCGACCTCGAACTCGAGCCGGGCACGCTCGGCCTCGATCCCCTGCAACGGGTCGAACGGTTCCTCGAAGTGGTGCTGGAGCAGGTCGCCGGGGACGAGGCGACTCAGAAGACCATCGAGATCATGACCTTCAAGTGCGAATACGTCGGCGAATTCGCCCGCGACCTCGAAGGCATCGCGCTGATCCACTGCGAGTTGCGCGACAAGCTGGCGAAGCTGTATCGCGAAGCGCAGAGGCTCGGCTTCCTGCGGGTCGGCGTGGCACCACTCTGCGCGGCCGCCGACACGCTGCTCTTCATGTCGGGCCTGATCAAGATCTGGGTCGTCGACCAGGACGGCAGCCTCGTGCGCAAGCACGCGGCCCGCCTGATCATCGACCACATCGAAGGCAAGCGCGCTGCCGGATCAGTGCCGTCGGCTCGCAAGCCCGCGGCCCGTGCCGTCAGTCGAGCCGCAGCGAAGTAAGGAAGGTCTCGACTGCCTGCCGGCCGCTGTCGCTCGACAACGCGTCGGTCGGACCAATCACCAGGATCTCGACCATTCGACCCTGGCGCTGCGCGAAGCGCGCGGTGGCCTGCAGCGCCTTGCCGCCACGGCTGCCGGCGGCCTCGAACGAATCGGCCGGGACTTCGCTGCGGTCGGCGGCACGCATCACGACGCGCGCCCGGCGGCCTTCGGTCGCACCCACATCGTCGAGCAGCTTGCGCTCGAAGGTCGCGCGCGCCTCGGCCGGATCGCTGCCCGGCAGCAGGTCGAACGCGCCGATGGCGAACGTGACCTCGCCGACCGAGACCACGTTGAGCGACAGCGGCAGCCGCATGGTGCCGACCGGGATATCGCGGCTCGCGTTCGTGACCTTGCCGGGGAAACTCGCGACGAAGCCGCACCAGCCGCGTGCGCAGTCGGGCCGGTAGTCGCGCCAGTCATAGCGGGGATAGCAACCGGCGAGCGTGGCGACGGCGCTGAGCGCGAGGAGGAGCCTTGCCGCGCGGGGTCGATTCATGAAGAGGATTCTCGCCGATGGCCGGTCGTCGCCGGTTTGCGACAATCGCCATTCTGACTTTCTTTCGAGGCCCCACGATGCTCGTCACCTTCAAGTCCAAGGCCGCCGCCGACGTCCCGATGTATGCCGAACACGCCAAGCTGCTGCTGGCCATCGTCGGCAAGTCGCTCGAGCCCGAGTCAGCGCCGCGCGGCATCATCACCGCGGGCGACGTCCCCGCCGCGCTCGCGAAACTGAAGTCGGCAGCCGACGCGTCGCGCCGCACGCAGAAGGACCACGCCAACGACCAGTGCGACGAGGAGCCGGGGCAGGCGATCTCGGTCGGTCTGGCCCAGCGCGCGTTCCCGCTGATCGAGATGCTCGAGCGCGCCGCGAAGGATCAGCGCGACATCGTCTGGGGCGTCTAGCGCGTGATGGCCCGGGTGATGAAGAAGCCGGCGGTCGCGGCGACCGTGCTGACGAACGCGCCCCACACCAGGTCCACGACCACGATCGACACCGGCCACCCTTTCAGCGTCGCGAGGTTGGTGAGGTCGTAGGTGGCGTAGCAGAAGAAGCCGAACAGCGCGCCTTGCAACGCGGCCCGCCGCCAGGCGTCGGCATCGAGCCCCGGCGTCACCGCGAAATACACCAGGCCGCCGATGTAGAGCAGATAGAACAGCACGGCTGCGATCCAGTTCGGCGTGTCGGCCATGAGGTGGCCGATGCCGTTGCGATACAGATCTTTGGCGATGAATCCCAACCAGATGAAATCGACAATGGCGAACACGACCAGCGTGGCGACATACGCAATCAAGGAACGACTCATCGCTTCTTCTCCGGGGCCACGGCACGTCGCCGCAGGCATGATTGTGCGCGGGCCGCGAGCGACACGGAACCAACCAAGCGCTGATCGGAAGGTCGGCGTGGCTCGTTCCAGGCTGCCGCCCGGATCTTTTGCGACCGCAGCGGGTCGCATTCTTCTTCAAGTGATCCGGAGGCACGCATGAAAGTCCTGGCGATTGGTCTCGTCCTGCTGCTTGGCGCTTGCGCGCACCCTGACGGCCTGCGCGTCGGCATGAGCCGCGACGAACTCGATTCGCGCTTCGGTCGACCCGCAGCGCAGCGTCACGACGCGGACGGCGACGTGCTGATCTATTCGAGCGCGCCGCTGGGTGAACGCGCCTCGGCTGCGCATCTCGATGCGGGCGGCCGCGTGGTCAGCGTCGAACCGTTGTTGAACACGGAACACTTCGCGACGATCAAGGTCGGCACATGGAACAAGAACGACGTGCTGACCCACTTCGGCACGGCCGCCGAATTCAGTCGCACGCGCAACTACGAGGTCTGGTCCTATCGCTATCGCGAAGCCGAGATCTGGTACTCGCTGTTCCACGTCATGTTCGATGCGTCGGGCGTCGTGCGCGAAACCCAGAACGGTCCCGACCCGATGTTCGACCCAAGCTTCAAGAATCGCTTTTGATCAGTCGGTCGCGACATCACGCGCGAGGAAGGTCCGCATGCAGGCCACCTCTGCGTCGAAGGCCGACTTGAAGGCGGCGCCGGCCGGCCGTCTCTTCACGAAACCGGCCTCGAAGTCGAAGGATCCGCCTGCCGTTCGCGACGCGTTGACCCAGCCGACGATCTGCGTGTCGTCGCTGGTCTGCCACAGCAGCGGCAACGCGTAATAACCGAGCTGGCGCTTCGCAGGTGGCAGATAGGCCTCGAAGCGATACGACCAGTCCCAGAACAGTTCGAAGCGCCGGCGATCCCACACCAGCGGATCGAAGGGTGCGAGGAAGCGGACGGTCGCTGTCGGAGGACTCTCCCGAGGAAGTTCGTCGACCGCCGGCCAGAGGTATTCGATGCCGTCGACGCGGATCGTGCACAGCACACCGCGCCGGATCAACACCGGGATGCGAGCCCGCAACGCCTCGCGTGCGATCGAGCGCTCGTTGATCATCAGCGTGAGCTGCGGGATGCTCGCTCTCGGCAGCGGCGCGTAGAGGCGGACTAGCTGTGAAGGCCCAATAGGTTGTACGTGTCCATTCGGACTGGATTTGAGAGACTGGGAATCGCCAAACCCCCAAGACTTTCAAGGAGCCCAGCCGAATGGATGCGCATAAGAATGCCCGACTGACCTACCTGCGTCGAATCGAAATGGTTCATGAGATCACCGAGCAAGCCGTTGGCGTGTCGCAAGCAGCGCGACGCGCCGGCGTGACGGCGGCGACCACGCGCAAGTGGTTGGGACGCTATCTGGCGGGGGGCGCGGCTGCGCTGGTCGATGCGTCTTCGCGACCGGCGCGATCGCCACGGACCATTGCACCGGCGACGGCCCTGGCGATCGTCGAACTGCGGCACCGGTTTCGAACGCACGCCTTCATTGCTCGCGCTTTGGGGGTATCGAAGAGCACCGTCGGTCGCGTCCTGGCCCGAGCCGGACTGTCGTTGCTCAGTGACTTGATGCCGACCGAGCCGATCGTGCGCTATGAGCACGTCGCTCCGGGCGACTTGCTGCACATCGATACCAAGAAGCTCGGACGCATCGAGCGGCCCAGCCATCGCGTGACCGGCAACCGCCGGGACTCGGTCCACGGTGCAGGCTGGGAGATGTTGTTCGTGGCCATCGATGACCATGCCCGCATCGGCTTCACGGCGATGCACGCCGACGAACGCACACCCAACGCAATCCGCTTCCTGCGCGATGCCATTGCTTACTACGCGAGCCTGGGCATCACGGTGCGTCGTCTATTGACCGACAACGGCTCGGCCTTCCGCTCGCGCGACTTCCGCATCGTCTGCGATCAACTCGGCATCGCCCATCGCTTTACCCGACCCTACCGACCACAGACCAACGGCAAGGCCGAACGCTTCATCCAGTCGGCACTGCGCGAGTGGGCTTACGGCCCGACCTTCCAACATTCGACTCAACGAACCGCTGCACTCGATGACTGGATCCATCACTACAACTGGCATCGACCCCATCAGGGCATCGGCGGCGTCGCCCCGATCTCCAGACTCTCGTCCAAGAGATACAACCTCTTGACGCTTCACACCTAGGTGCTCGAAGCCGACCGATGCGTGCAGCGCGACGCTGGCGGCGTTCGGCAGGGCGATGCCCGCGAAGGCCTGGTAGCAGCCGCGCTTCGGCAATTCTTCGAAGAGCCGCGTGTAGAGGCGTTTGCCGACGCTACGG
>JANXTA010000053.1 GCA_025356395.1 Betaproteobacteria bacterium | reverse complement strand
CACTCGACGGGCTGCTGTGCATCGGCGACGCGGCGCATGCGATGTCGCCGGTCGGTGGTGTCGGCATCAACCTCGCGATCCAGGATGCGATCGCCACGTCCAACCTGCTCGACCGGATCCTCGCCGAGCGACGTCCGACGCTCGATCAACTTGAAGCCGTACAGCGCCGTCGACAATGGCCGACGCGCGCGACACAGGCAGCGCAGGTCGCAGTGCAGAACGAGGTAATTGCGGGAACATTGCACGCCTCCGACGCGCTGTCCGTCCCGTTGCCGTTGCGCGCCGTCGCGCAGTTCGGCGGGCTGCGCGGCATCACCGCCCGCCTGGTGGGTCTCGGCGTGCGGCCCGAGATGCCGGAAGACAGCTAGCGTCGCCGCGCCGCGGCGAGTGCGACGAAACGGTCGATCGCGTCGGGTGCGAGGCAGTCGATCACGATGCGCTCCGGCATCGACCGCAGCCAGGTGATCTGGCGCTTCGCGAGCTGGCGAGTTGCCGCGATCGCGTGCTCTCGCATCGTTGCACGATCGCAGCGCCCTTCGAGGTATTCCCAGGCCTGGCGATAGCCGACGCAGCGCATTGACGACATGCGTTCGTCGAGATCGCCACGAGACTTCAACGCGGCCACCTCCTCCATCAGACCGGCTGCGAGCATCGCGTCGAAGCGCGTGGAGATACGAGCGTGCAGGGCGCTGCGATCGGAAGGTTCCAACGACAGCGTGACCAGCGGTCGGCTGTTCGCGGGGTCGCGTCCTAGCTGGAAGCTCGACAGCGTCCTGCCCGAACTGCGCCACACCTCGAGCGCCCGCGAGATGCGCTGTGCATCCAGCGGTGCGAGCCGTGCGGCCGTCGTCGGGTCGACCTCTGAGAGCTTGTGATGCATCGCGTCCCAGCCTTCGGCAGCGGCCTCGCGGTCGATCTCTGCGCGGATCGCCGGATCGCTCGAAGGCATGTCGTCGAGGCCGTCGCGCAATGCCTTGAAGTACAGCATCGTCCCGCCGGTGAGCAACGGGATATGCCCACGTGCGCGGATCGCGGCGATCGCGACGTCTGCGTCGGCGACGAAGCGCGCGGCCGAGTAGCTTTCCGAGGCATCGATCAGGTCGATCAGGTGATGCGGCACGCGGGCCTGCTCGTCGATCGTCGGCTTGGCCGTTCCGATGTCCATGCCGCGATAGACCAGCGCCGAATCGACGCTGACGATCTCGATCGGCATTTGCTCGGCGAGCGCCATTGCGGCCGCGGACTTGCCCGACGTCGTCGGACCCATCAGGCACAGCAGATGTGCCTTGCTCAACGGCCGCGCATGAACATCTTGTCGAGATCGCCGATGGTCCATTGCGTCCAGGTCGGACGACCGTGGTTGCATTGGTCGGCGCGTTCGGTGGCTTCCATCTGACGCAGCAGCGCGTTCATCTCGTCGATGGTCAGGCGTCGATTGGCACGGACCGCGCGATGGCAGGCCATCGTCGACAGCAACTCGTTGCGATGCTCGGTCAGCACGCGTGACGCGCCGAAGGCCTCGAGGTCGCGCAGCAGGTTGCGGGCCAGCGTCTCGACGTCGCCCGCGTCGTCGTTGCCGGCCAGCAGCGCGGGCAGGGCCCGCACCACCAGCGTGGTCGGCGACAGCACTCTGATGTCGAAGCCGAGCGCGGCCAGCACCTCGGCGCTCTCGTCGACGGTACCGATCTCGCGCGCGTCGGCGCGCAGCGTCACCGGGATGAGCAGGCTCTGCACCGGCACCTGGCCCGCGTCGAGCCCGTTCTTCAGGCGCTCGTAGAGGATGCGTTCGTGCGCGGCGTGCATGTCGACCAGCACGAGGCCGCGCGCGTTCTGCGCAAGGACGTAGATGCCGTGCAACTGCGCGAGGGCGAAGCCCAGGCCCGACTCATCGAGCACGGGTGAGGGCGTCGCGACAGGCACCGGCGACGGCGCGTCGAAGGTCGAGAACGTGCGCCCCGCCTCCGCGAACAGGCGGCCGTAGTTCGCGGTCGATTGCGCGACGCCCTGCAGTGGTGGCGGCGTCCATCCGCCGCCGTCGAATGCAGGCGCTGCGACCGGACTGGCAGACACGATAGCCCTTTGCTCTGCACCACGCGCCAGCGCATCGGCGATGCCCTTGAACACGAACTGGTGGATGCCGCGCGACTCGCGGAAGCGCACTTCGATCTTGGACGGGTGGACGTTGACGTCGACCAGCGCCGGGTCGAGTTCGAGCGCGAGGACGAAGACCGGATGCCGGTCGCCATGCAGCACGTCGCGATACGCCGAGCGCACCGCGTGGTTGAGCACGCGGTCGCGGACGTAGCGGCCGTTGACGTAAAAGTACTGCGCGCTGGCCGACGCGCGACTGGCGGTCGGTAGTCCCGCGAAGCCGCTCAGTACGAGGTCGCCGCCGTGCCACGACAGCGGTCGATGTGCGGCGGCGAACGCGTCGCCGAGTAACTGCATCACGCGCTCGGCAGGGGATGTGGCGTTGAGATGCTCGACGACGCGGCCGTTGTGCGACAGCGTGAACGCGATGCCCGGACGCGCCAGCGCGACGCGTCGGAAGGCCTCGACGCAGTGACCGAGTTCGGTCTGCTCGGACTTGAGGAACTTGCGGCGCGCGGGGGTCGCGTAATACAGGTCGGCGACTTCGATGACGGTGCCGATGCCTCCGGCCGCGGGCATCGGCAGCGGGGCCGGGCGATCGTCCTCGTCGAGCGGGGACAGCCGCAACGCATGGGCCGCGTCGCGCGTGCGGGTCGTCAGCGTCACGCGTGCCACCGACGCGATCGAGGCGAGCGCTTCGCCGCGGAAGCCCAGCGTCGCGACCTGTTCGAGCTCAGCGAGGCTCGCGATCTTGGACGTCGCGTGGCGCATCAGCGCCAGCTGCATCTCGTCGGCGGGGATGCCGGAGCCATCGTCGCTGACCACGATGCGTCGCGCGCCGCCGCCGTCGAGCTTGACGTCGATGCGGGTCGCGCCGGCATCCACCGCGTTCTCCAGCAGTTCCTTGACCACCGAGGCCGGGCGCTCGACCACCTCGCCGGCCGCGATCTGGCTGATCAGCCCGTCGGGCAGCGCACGGATCGGCCGGCGCGCGGCGGATCGTGGAGGCTCGTCGAGGGAGGGGACAGCACTCATGCGGGAGGGGTCTGGCAGGCGGAAACCACTAACAAGTATAGGCCGCGGGTCGGTATGCCATCATTCGGGCCACCTTCGAAAAATCACGGATTCCGCTTGGATTTCCTTTTGCAACTCGTCCAGTTCGTCCTGCATCTGGACATCCATCTCGCCGAACTTATCGCCCGCTACGGCGTGCTGATCTACGTGATCCTGTTCGCGATCGTGTTCTGCGAGACCGGCCTCGTCGTCACGCCCTTCCTGCCTGGCGACTCGCTCCTGTTCACGGCCGGGGCGCTGGCCGCCGTCGGCAGCATGGATCCGATCCTGCTCGGGGTCGTGCTGATCGCGGCCGCGATCCTCGGCAACACGTCGAATTACTGGATCGGCCGCTACATCGGGCCGAAGGTGTTCCAGTGGGAGAATTCGCGCTGGTTCAATCGTCGCGCGCTCGACGAGGCGCATGCCTTCTACGAGAAGTACGGACCGGTGGCGCTGACGATCGCGCGCTTCATGCCGATCGTGCGCACGTTCGCGCCGTTCGTGGCCGGTGTCGGCGCGATGTCGCATGCCGTGTTCCAGTTTTACAGCATCCTCGGCGGCATCCTGTGGGTCGTCAGCTTCCTCGCGCTCGGCTACTTCTTCGGCAACATCCCGGTGATCAAGTCCAACCTCGCATTGGTGATGGTGGGCGTGATCGTCATCTCGCTGCTGCCGATCGTGTGGACGGCCATCGCCAGGAAGCGCAGCGGCAAGGCCGCGAGCTGACCTGCGTCGTGAGCTACGCGGTCAAGGAAATCTTCTACACACTGCAGGGCGAGGGCGCGAACGCCGGCCGGCCCGCCGTGTTCTGTCGATTCGCGGGCTGCAACCTGTGGAGCGGGCGCGAGGCCGACCGTGCGACGGCGGTGTGCACCTTCTGCGATACCGACTTCGTGGGCGTCGACGGACTTGGCGGCGGCAAGTTCGCCGATGCCGAGGCGCTGGCCGACGCGGTAGCTTCGTACTGGCCCGACGAACGCACGCAGGACCGCTTCGTGGTCTGCACCGGCGGCGAGCCGGCGCTGCAGCTCGACGATGCACTGGTTGCCGCGCTGCATGCGCGCGGCTTCTCAATCGCGATCGAAACCAACGGCACGTTGCCGTTGCCTGACGGCATCGACTGGGTCTGCGTCAGTCCCAAGTCCGATGCGGCGATCGTGGTCACGAAGGGCCAGGAACTCAAGCTGGTCTATCCACAACGGCAGGCGATGCCCGAGCGCTTCGTCGGCCTCGCCTTCGAACACTTCCTGATCCAGCCGATGGATGGGCTGCCCGGCGATCCGACGGCGAGGGCGCGTCATACCGAGCGGGCCGTAGAATATTGTCTTTCCCATCCGCAATGGCGCCTGTCGATGCAAACGCACAAGTTCCTCGGCATCCGTTAGCCGGAACGACGCACGACCCATCGCCCGTGCTCTTCACGGGTGATCATTCCATGATCGAAATCACCTACGAATTTTGGTTCGATGCTGCGCATCAGTTCCCGCACATGCCGCTCGGCCATAAGTACCACGGGCTGCACGGCCACTCGTTTCGCGCCGAGATCGCGGTGGCCGGTAGTCCGGACCCGGACAGCGGATTCATCGCCGACTTCGCGCAGCTCGAAGCGGCGGGTGAGAGCATTCGCGACCGTCTCGACCATCGCTTCCTGAACGAGATCGCCGGGCTCGAGAGTCCGAGCCTCGAGCACCTCGCGCGCTTCGTGTGGAACGAGCTCAAGCCGCGCTTCGCCGGCCTGTCGCGCGTCGTCATCCGCCGCGACTCGCATCGCCACGGCTGCGTCTACACCGGCGAGCCGGTGGCGGCATCGACCCTGCAGGCCGTCGGATCGCCCGCGAAGGTGCTCGCTTGAACGAGCCGACCGACGCGACAGTCCCGGCAGCGACCGTCCTTGCGCCGCAGGTCGAGGCGGCAGCGCCCTGGTCGCTCGAACTCCTAATCAGACGATTGATCGGCGCGCATCGTGGCGGTCCCCAGCTGACGGCGGAACGCATCCTGAGCGCGGTCCGCTCGACCGATGCGGCCTACCAAGTTCAGGCGCGCGTCGATGCGGCGCTTTGGCCCGACCAGCCGGCCACGGTGTGGAAGGCGGGTGCCGATTCGCGCGACAGCCTGCCGACGGCCGCGCCAATCGCACCGCCATTGGTCCATGCGAGCGGCACCGCGTTGCCCGCTTCCGCGCATCCCGTGTGCATCGTCGAGGGCGAGATCGCCTATCGCTTCGGCGTGGACCTGCCGCCGCGCGCGATCCCCTACACGACCGACGAGGTCGCCGATTCCATCGCCGCCATGCACGTCGCAATCGAGATCGTCACGCCGCGGATCGTTGACTTTGCAACGGCTTCGTCGCTCGCCAAGCTGACCGACCACCAGATCAACGGGGCCTTCGTGCTGGGTGACGGCATCGTGTCGTGGCGCAAGGTGGACCTGCGCAAGCAGAAGGCCACGCTCGCGATCGACGGCAAGGTGCAGCAGTCCGTCACCGGTTCGCATGCGCTCGGCAATCCCGCTGTTCTGTTGCCGTGGTTCGTCGCGCATCTCGGGCGCCTGCCCACCTACGATGCGGACGGCGAGGCAGGCGCGGCGCGCGGCGTGAAGGCCGGCGACGTGGTCACCACGGGTTCATGGACGAAGGTCATCGAGGCTCGTGCGAAGCAGCGCGTCGACGTGGTGTTCGACGGCATCGGTTCGGCCAGCGTCTCGTTCCTGCCTTAGCGCAGGAAATTGCCGTTCGCGCCGATGATCGTCATCTCGACGAAGGTCGAGCCGGTGTGATGGTTCGGCGAATAGTCGATCTCCATGTCGCCCAGGTCGTACTTCCGCATCCCGTCGAGCGCCTCCACGAAGCGCTTGCGCGTCAGGTCACGGCCTGCGCGCCGCAGGCCTTCGACCAGTACCTTGACCGCGCAATACGCCTCCATCGCCGCGTAGGACGACGTCGCGCCCGCTGGCTTCGCCACGCGTGCGAATTCGCGGCCCAGCGCCGTTCGCGGGCTGTCGGCCGCCAGTGAGACCTGGGTCATCAGGATCCCGCGGGCATCGCCGCCGAGGTCCTTGACGAAGGCGGCCGATGAATTGTTCGACAGCGACACGAACTGCGCGTGGCTGCCCTGCGCCCGCATCGCCTTGATGAAGGTGACCGCGGCAGTCCCCGACGCCGCGACGATGACGCCTTGCGGATCGGCCTTCAGCATGTCGGGCACGGTGCTCGTCGAATCGCCCTTGGCGCGATCGAAGGTCGCGACCAGCACGGGCGTCAGCTGCTCCTTCGCCATTCCTCGTTCGAAGCCCTTCAACGCGTCCTTGCCGAAACTGTCGGTGGGCCCCACGAACGCGATGCGCTGCGCCGCGACGGTCGAGAAGTGGCGGACGGCGGCGATGACTTCGTCCTGATACTTGGCACGCACGTTGAAGACCAGCGGCCTGACCGGGGTGTGAAAGATCTCAGCCCCGGTCGATGGCGCGATCACCGGGACTCCCGCCGGCTCCGCAATCGCCAGCACGGCTTCGGTGTGCGGCGTGCCGCGCGGCATGAAGAGCGCAAAAACGCGGTCGTCGTTGATCAGCTTGCGGGCGTTCTCGCCGGCCTTCTTCGGATCGAAGGCGTCGTCGATCGTCTCGAGCACGACCTTGCGCCCGTTGACGCCCCCCTGCTTGTTGATCCAGGCCAGGTAGGCGTCGATCGCCTCCGTGTTCTCCTTGATCGATCCCGCGACCGACCCGGTCACACCAGTGGTGCGGCCAATCAGGATGGTGTCGTTCGTGACGCCGACTTCGGCGTTTGCGGAGGCGCACACCGACGCGAGGAGAAGCGCCGGGAGCCATCGGGGCGTGAGGCGCAAGCCAGATCTGATTCGCATGGTGTCTTCTCGTCCCTGACGTGACTGCAGTGCGCGGTCGCCCATCATGGTCCTGCGGGATTCGCGCGTCCCGAGGGATGTCGGTCGGCTGGCGGAAAAACTTGAGCGACCGTGCGCTTCGGACAAGCTTTGTCGGACCGCGGCTCGTCGGGTCAAGCGACGACTTCCCACTGATCGTCGACCTTCTGCCCTGCCTGTGCCAGCAGCGTGCGGCGAGCGACCTCGTAGCAGTCGTCGATGTGCTTGTTACCGAGCAGCTTCATCGCCCCGAAGCTGATCGACGCCGAGATGGCCTGCCCGAGCAGGGGCACGAACTTGACGATGCCCTTGGTCGTGACGCGCACGCCCATCCTCATCAGGATTCTAACGACCAGCTCGCGGGTCACCAGCCTCCCGACCAGCGTCGAGCCGACGCTGCCGACGAACATCAGCACGATGCGCTTGGTTTCCGCATCGAGCCCCTCGATTTGCGAAGGCGTGAGCCCGAAGCGTTCGTTGATTTGCGGCAGAAGCTTGAGGAGGATCGCGATGTCGATGCCGACGTCGAGCATCGGGAGCGGGACGACCGCGACCCCGGCCGACAGCGAAGCGCGACGGGTCACGAGCCGCCGGCATTCGGTGCGGATGGCATCGAGCTGCGCGAGAGCGAGGGCGGTTTCGCGGGAGGGCGTGCCGACAGGGCTGGGCGCGGCGGACGCTTTGCTCGTCGATTTCATGTTGGCGCGAATACGTCGCGCGGCGTCCCAGAACGTGCGTGCGAGATTAAAATTGTTGTTCATCAATCGTCACCGAAGAAAATGTCGATCCGTTAGTTTGCGAGAGCGCTCGCCGCGTGGTTCGTTGTTGCCCTGTTCGTCATGACGGGCTGCGCGGGCGCCACCAAGTGCCTGGGCGAAGCTACGCCAGACCGCGAATCGACGGCATCGGAGATCGTGACGTTTTCCGGTTCGATCGATACTGCTTCGGTCGCAGGATTCATCGACAGTCAAGCCGGTCGTCGGATCGCCCGCGTGATCCTCGACTCGCCCGGCGGCGAGATCCGGTCGGGCCTCGTGCTCGCCAACTGGATCCTGGACCGCTGTGCGGACGTGCAGGTCTCGAAGGCCTGCGCTTCGTCATGCGCGAACTACCTCTTCCTCGCCGGTCGTCGCAAGATCATCGACGACGGAGCCATCGTGATCTGGCACGGCAGCGCGTTACAGGAGGATTTCCGAAGACTGCTGGCCGACTGCCCGAGGCGGATCAGCGAGCTCGCGCACTCCGGTGGAGAACTGGTCGATCGCTATCTTCGCGATCTGGAGGACGAAGAGGCGCGGTGTCGATATTTTTCGGCGGCGGTCGACGAGCAGAACGCGTTCTTCGCGAGGATTGGTGCGAGCGAATACCTGACGCGCATGGGCCAGGAGCCGCGCGAATTCAGGGCGCTGTGGACGGTCTCGCCGGAGACGATGGCTCAGCTCGGCATCGCGCAGGTCGAGGCCCCGGCGAACTACGGGTCGCACGACTACATGCGGCGTTTCAATCGGCCCGACGATCCGGAACCGATCCTAGTACTGGGTTTCGACGACGCGGGCGCCGTGATCGAACGCAGCCCGCTGATCCCGCAACTTCAGCTCGTCAGCCGTGTCTTCGCCAGCGGCGGATTCTTCGCGAAGTAGCCGCGGATGCCCTTGACCACTGCATCGGCGAGCCGCTCCTGATAGGCGTCGTTGTTGAGCCGCTTCTCTTCGTCGGGATTGCTGATGAAAGCGGTCTCGATCAGGATACTGGGGATGTCCGGCGCCTTCAGCACTGCGAAGCCGGCCTGCTCGACCTCGCCCTTGTGCAGCCGGTTGATGCCACCGATCTCGCGCAGCACCGCGTTGCCGAGCTTGAGGCTGTCGTTGATCTGCGCGGTCGTCGACAGGTCGAGCAGCACGCCTGCGAGCTGCCGGTCGCGTGTCGCGATGTTGACGCCGCCGATCAGGTCGGCCGAGTTCTCCTTGTTGGCGAGCCACTTCGCGGCCGTCGACGACGCGCCGCGTTCGGACAGCGCGAACACCGACGAGCCGCGCGCGTCGGGGGAGACGAACGCATCGGCATGGATCGACACGAACAGGTCGGCCTGCACGCGACGCGCCTTCTGCACGCGGACGTTGAGCGGCACGAAGAAGTCGGCGTCGCGGGTCAGCATGCAACGCATGTTGGGTTCTGCGTCGAGCTTGCGACGCACGCGCTTCGCGATCTCGAGCACGACGTCCTTCTCGTGGCTGCCGCCGGCGCCGATCGCGCCGGGGTCTTCGCCGCCATGCCCGGGGTCGAGCGCGATGGTGATGATGCGGGCGACGGACGGCGGCTTCTTCGCGAACGCGTCGCCACGGTCGGGACGACCGTTGTCCGCGGCCAGCGGATCGCGGACCTCCTCCTGCGCGGGCGCCGGCTTGAGCAGCGACTTCGACGCCGGGTCGGTGCGGGCATCCGGGACGAATTCAGGTGGCCCGTCGCGCTTGAGCAGGATCTCGCCGTCGGGTTTCTTGAGGAAGGCCAGCAATGGGTCCTCGACCTGGTCGGGATAGAGGTCGAAGACCAAGCGGTAGCGATACTCGCCGACCGGCGCGAGGTTGAAGACCTGCGGGTTCACGTGGCCCTTCAGGTCGAGCACGATGCGCACGACGTTCGGCCGGTTCTGCCCGACGCGGACCTGCTTGATGTACGGATCGTTCGGTTGGACCTTGGCGACCAGGTTGCGCAGTGCCGTGTCGAGCTGCAATCCCTCGACGTCCACCACCAGCCGGTCGGGACCGTCGACGATGAAGTGGCTGGCCTTCAGCGCGAGATCGCTCTCGATCGTGACCCGGCTGTAGTCCTGCGCGGGCCAGACGCGGACGCCGACGATGCCCGCGGCGCGTGCTTCGTTGGTGGTCAGTACCGCCAGCGAAAGCAGGGCGGGCAGTCGCGAACCGCCAGCGAGGGCGCCGAGGAAGCCGCCGCTCAGGCCGCGCTTGAGGAGTCGCCTGCGGCCGGGTGCGACGGTGCCGCGAGGCTTGCGCGGCTCAGCCACGACGCACCCAACGCGGTAGGCGTCGTCCATGACACGACGCGTCCGATTTCAGCCGCTTCGATCGAGACGTGCAGGTCTGCGGGCGGCAGGAAATCGCCGTCCTCGGAGCGCGCTCGTTCAGGCCATTCGACCAATCGCAACACCGCATCGGAGAAGTAGTCCCGAAAACCCGCGTCCAGCCATTCTTGCGGATCCTCGAACCTATAAAAATCAAAGTGATAACAGTGTAACTTCACGTCCTGTCGAGATTCAACGATTTTCGGCATTTCGACCACATAGGGCTCGACCAGCGTGTACGTCGGGCTCTTGATGCGGCCTGTAACGCCGAGCGCGCGCAACAGCGCCCTGACGATGGTCGTCTTGCCCGCGCCGAGGTCGCCGCTGAAATGGATCGTGAAGCCGCCGCCCGCGGGGGCGAGCGGGTTGGCGATCACCAGTGCCGCGAGAGCACGCCCGAACGCGTCGCTGGCCGATTCGTCGGCAAGCGCGAGGCGTTTGAGGGAGTCGGTCGGAAGCTGGGTCATACAATCGGCGCGTCATGGACAGCCCGACCCGACCAAGCGATCAAGAGCTCGCGGCCTCGCCCGAGGTCGATCCGTTCGAACTCGCGCGATCGATCCGGGCATGGGCCCTCGAACTCGGCTTCGCGCAGGTGGCCTTCTGCGACGCGTTGCCGCGCGGCGACGAGGCGGACGCGAAAGCGCTGGAGACGGAGGGACGGTTGCGCGACTGGCTCGACAAGGGCTATCACGGAACGATGAAGTATATGGCGCGTCACGGCATGCGGCGTGCACGTCCCACCGAGCTCGTGCCGGGCACGGTGACGGTGATCGCGGTGCGCATGGACTACTTGCCCGCCACCCGAGACGAAGGTCACTGGGTCGACGATTCGTGGGACACCCTGCACGATCCGCTGCGTGCCAACGTGTCGCGTTACGCACACGGTCGCGACTATCACAAGGTCGTGCGCGGGCGGCTGCAGCGACTTGCCGATCGCATCGCGGATGCCATCGGGCCGTTCGGTCATCGTGTCTTCGCCGACTCCGCGCCCGTGATGGAGGTCGAGCTCGCGCAACGCGCCGGACTGGGCTGGCGCGGGAAGCACACGTTGCTGCTGTCGCGCGAAGGCGGCTCGATGTTCTTCCTCGGCGAACTTTTCGTGGACCTCGCGCTCCCACCCGACGAGCCGGTCTCCGACCACTGCGGCACGTGCACGCGCTGCATCGACGTCTGTCCGACGCAGGCCATCGTCGCACCGCATGTGCTGGATGCGCGTCGCTGCATCTCCTACCTCACCATCGAGCACGAAGGCACCATCCCGATCGAGTTCCGACGCGCGATCGGCAACCGCATCTTTGGCTGCGACGACTGCCAGCTGGTGTGTCCATGGAACCGTTACGCGCAGCGTTCGCCACTGGCGGACTTCGACGTGCGCTCCCTCGCCGATCGCACGCTGATCGACGTGTTCGCGTGGACCGAGGACGAGTTCCTGCGTCAGACCGAGGGCAGTGCGATCCGTCGCATCGGCCACGAACGCTGGGTGCGCAACGTGGCGATCGCGCTCGGCAACGCGCTGGTCGTCGTCGACAACGATGCCGATCGAACCGCGATCGTCGATGCCCTCACGGCGCGCCTCGATGATGCTTCCGTGGTCGTGCGCGAACACGTCGAATGGGCGCTGGCCCCGATCAACGTGCGATGTTGATCCAGATCGGCAGCGTGACCACCGAGATCACGGTTCCCGCCGAGATCAGGAACGCGACGATGGCGCCGTTGCCGCCCATGCGCACCGCGAGGATGTAGGCCGACGAGGCGGTCGGCAACGCGGCGAACAGAATCGCGATCTCGCTCTGCAACGGCGGCAGCGCGAAGTGGCGCACGAACAGCCACACGGCAAAGGGTGCCGCCAGCAGCTTCACGGCGAGGAACCACGCGAGCGTGGGTCGCTCGACGACCGTGCCGCTCAGGCGCAGCCCGGCACCGACCGCGATCAGTCCGAGCGCGATCGAGGCGGCGCCGAGGCGCTGCAGGGTCGCGAGGACGAACTCGGGCAGGTGGATGCCCAGCAGGTTGAGGGCCAGGCCGCACACGGTCGCGATGATCAGCGGGTTGCGCAGCATCTCGCGGAAAACGTTGGTCTTCTGGTGCTGCGCCAGCGCGTAGACCGCTGCCGCATTGGCGAGCGGCACGCTGATGCCGATAACGACCGCCATCAACGCGATGCCCTCGCCGCCGCCGAGCCGGCCGGCCAGGGCGAGCGCGACATAGGAGTTGAAGCGGAAGGCGCACTGCACGCCCGATGCGAAGACCACGGGCGAAGGCTTGAACAATGGCCGCGCGAGATAGCCGAGCACGAGGCCGGTCGCCATCGCGACCAGGCTGGCCGCGATCAGGCCGGCGGTGGCGTCGAAATCGAGCTTCGCGGTGGCGGTCGAACTGAACAACAGCGACGGAAACAGGACGAAGTACACCATGCGCTCGAGCCCGGTCCAGAAGGCCAGCTCGAATCGCGCGTATCGTTTAAGCAGCGCGCCGAGCAGGATCAGCGCGAAGTCGGGGAACAGCAGCAGGGCGACGGACAAGGAGCGACGATGACGGGATGGATCGGAAGGCGGAAGGGTAACGCGATGGGGAGACGACCGCGGGCAGCGTTGGCGGGCATCGTGCTCGCGGCGACCGTGTCGATGGCGGGTGCGGCAACCGTCGAACGCGAAGGGATGCGCTACGAGGACACGCTGAAGCTGTCCGGCAGCCAGCTCGTCCTCAATGGACTCGGCGTGCGTGGCGGTTTCCTCAAGGGCTACGTCGCGGCGCTGTACCTCCCGCACAAGGAAGTCGATGCGGATCAGGTGTTCGTGTTGAAGGGCCCGAAGCGGATCGCGGTGCGCATGCTGCTCGACGTCAACGCGTCGACGCTCGCACGGACTTTCAGCGACGGCATCCGCAAGAACTACAAGGACGACGCGCTCGACGTGTTGCGCGAGCGCATGGACGTGTTCGACGGGCAGGTGCGCGCGGCCGGCGGCGTGAAGAAGGGCGATGCGATCGACCTCGACTTCGACCCGGCGAAGGGCTCGCGCCTGCTGATCAACGGCAAGCCGCAGGGCGATGCGATCACCGGCGACGACTTCTACGTGGCTCTGCTGAAGATGTTCATCGGCGAGCGCGCGGTCGACAAGAACCTGCGGGCTGCGCTGCTGGGGCAGCCGGGGCAGTGAGCGTCGCCGTCTGACCTCGATGAGCCACCCGTGAAAGACGGGATCACTTGGGCGCGATGACCTTGAGCTTCGGGAAATACTCGCGATACCGGCGCTGGTCTCGCGTGAGCAATGCATATCCCGCTAGCAAGGCGTGCGCACCGATGTAGAAGTCGGGTAAGGGCGAGCACCTGGTTCCACCGCGGCGTCGGTAGAGTTTGTAGGCCTTGCCGGCGAGAAATGCAGCCTTCCAAGATAGAGCCTCGCGGGCCAGTTTCAGCGGTCCGATCGCCGCCTCCAGCGCCTCGGTGGTCGAGAAGTCTGCTGCGACCTCGGCATAGATGATCGGCACGATCGCAGCACGTCCACACGCAATCAGCGGCGCAAGCTGTGCCAACGACTACGCGCACCATTGAGGATCGTTCTCGAGGACGTCGATCACGACGAGCACGCGAGGCGCGAGTCTTTCGCCGTAGGCAGAGGACGGCTCGCGTGCGCCTGGCGGGCGGGACGTGCGCGTCGAGGCTGACTTGGCGGCTCGCGACATCAATCCTCGCTGCGCGGGAAATGCACGATGCGATCGGTGGTCCAGCCGCGAAACATCGGTTCGTTCGCAGTACCGCGCGCTTTTTGCAAAGCAGCCATCGCCCAGTCCGAATCGCCTGTGCTCGAGACGACTGGCTCGAGGACAACCTGCCCGCGCACCATCGCGAATTCGACCTCGGTGTGGGGGAGCAACCCAGCCTTCTTGCGGATGGCCTGCGGGATTGTCACCTGCCCCTTGCTCGTGATTCGCACACCACCTCCGGTAAGAAATCGGTAAGCAGGAATCTAACTGGACATGCGCTGGGGAGACCGGATGAGCTGATTGGCGATGCAACGCTGCACGACGCCGGAGCTGGCGTCGTGTTTCAGCCTGGCGCTTCGATGACCCAGCAGTCGACCGGTCCGTCGTCTTCGCACAGCCGCTCGGCCGTCCACAGGAAGCCGGCCTTCTGCACCACGCGTCGGGACGCGAGGTTGGTGACGCCGGTCTCGGCGTAGACCGCCGTGATGCCGGCTTGCCCGAACGCGAAGCGCACGAGTTCGAGAACCGCAGCGGTCGCGTAGCCGCGCCCCTGGCAACTGCTCGCGACGCCGTAGCCGATCTCGACCCAGCCGTCGCTCGGTTCGCCCTTGAAGATGCCGCTGCCGACGATGCGTTCGAGCGTCGTTTCGACGAAGACGAAGGGCCCGTACCAGAGCGCGTCCTTGCCTTCGCGCATGGCGGCTGCGGCTTCTTCGAGGATGAACGACGGTGGCAGGCCGTTTTCGATGGCGACGATGCCATCCACCTGCATCTGGTCGTGCTCTACGGCCTCGATGCGCGCGAGATCGAGCTGCAGCAGACGGATCGTCACGGGCAGCGGGCCGCGGTGTGCTCGGCGAGCTGCGAGGCGAACGCCACGACCTGGCGCAGATCGGCATCGGCGTCCCTGTTGTCGATCGTGCAAGGCACGAATGCCTCGCGTGGCGTGCCGTCGACGTGGAACAGACGCTCGGCCGGAATGCGGGCCACGACGCCGGCGTGCGCCCGCTTCAGCTCATCGAGGGCACCGAGCAGACCTGCCATCGGGGCTCCAATCACGGGCGCACCGCGCATCGCATTCAGTCCGATCGCGATGCCTTCGCCCATGCTTCCGGTCCAGTGTCCGACGAGCTCGTTCCAGACGTGAAAGATTCCGGTCTCGCGCGCCTCGCCGAAGGACGGGACCAGCTTCGCGTCGTCCAGCGCGTCGTGGATCTCGATCACGCCCACGGTACCCACGAGCGTCGCCGTCAGTGGTCGATCGGGCCGCGTGCGCTTGGGCACAAACGCGAACGTCCCGCGTCGGCCATCGAGTTCGGCCCTGACCTGAACGGCCTTACGGTCCTGATGGCCGGCGAGTGCGACGCGCAAGGCCCAGTCGCGCGCCGCGGGATCGAGCGCGGTGAGGTGCTGCGGCATCGCGGCCGCGACCACGTCCTCGACGGAGCGCCCGTCGATCTCGAGCGCGCGCAAGCCGGGTTGCAGACCGGCCGCCAGCACCATGGATGCGGCACCTACCTCCGCGATCGCCTCCGCCCCTTGCCATCTCGCGTACAGGTCCGCGTCGGTCGGCACCAGTCGCGGGCACTTCGGCGTGCTTGTCCCGAAGTGCGCGTGCGCGTTGTAGAGCTCGGCCAGCGTGCGCTCGACGACCCCGATGAACGCGCTGCGATCGACGGCCTCGACGACCTTGGGACGCGACGCCGCGCAGGCCGCAGGCCAATCGGTTTTCTTCAGTTCGAAGGACGCGTTGTCGTCGGCGACGAAACGGCAGAAGGCATCGAAGTCTTCGAGCCGGTCGGACCGTGCACGACCCTCGCCCGCTGCCGCGCTGCAGACGACCAGCAGCGCGGCGGCAAAGTACGCGAAGCGCGTCATCGTGTCCATCGCGGACCGCTCAGGCGACGTTGCGTGCCTCGCCGGCCCCGAACAAATTGGACACGCAGCGACCACACAGCGTTGCGTGCGCAGGATCGCTGCCGACGTCGCTGCGGTAGTGCCAGCAGCGATCGCACTTCGGTTGCTTCGACGGCCTCACGACGATCTCGCCCTCGGATTCGTGGGGAGCTTCGTGAACCGTCGCCTGCGACGTGATCAGCACGAAGCGCAGGTCGTTTTTCAGTTCGAGCATCAGGTTGTAGCGATCCGACGGCACGTGAACCTCGACCTCGGCCTGCAGCGACGAGCCGATCAGGCCCGCGGTTCGCGCGTCCTCGAGCTTCTTCAGCGCGTTGCTGCGGATCTCGCGGATCACGGTCCACTTGTGCAGCAGCGCATCCGCATGCGCGAGCGGGGGCAGCTCGTGGACGGTCTCCGCGAAGATGGTGCCGCGCTCGGCCAGCGCCTCGGGCGCGAACACCGCCCACGCTTCCTCGGCGGTGAACGAGATGAACGGTGCGAGCAGGCGCAGCAAAGTCTGCGTGATGTGCCACAGCGCGTGCTGCGCCGAGCGGCGCGGCAGGCCGGCGACGGCCGACGTGTACAGCCGGTCCTTGAGGATGTCGAGGTAGAAGCCGCCCAGGTCTTCGGAGCAGTAGGTCTGCAACTTCGCCGCGACCGGATGGAACTCGAAGACCTCGAGGTGCGCGAGCACTTCCTTCTGCAGCTCGTCGAGACGCGCGATCGCATAGCGATCGATCTCGAGCCACTGGTCGATCGGCAGCGCGTGTTGCTGCGGATCGAAGTCCGACGTGTTGGCGAGCAGGAAGCGCAGCGTGTTGCGCACGCGGCGATAGCTCTCGACGACGCGCTTCATGATCTCGTCGGAGATCAGCACGTCGCCCGAGTAGTCGGTCGACGTGACCCACCAGCGCACGATGTCGGCGCCGTACTGGTCGATCAGCTTCTGCGGCGCGGTCACGTTGCCGAGCGACTTGGACATCTTGCGTCCTTGGCCGTCGAGCACGAAGCCGTGCGTGAGCAGCATGTCGTAGGGTGCGCGTCCGTTGATCATCGACGAGATCAGCAGCGACGAATGGAACCAACCGCGATGCTGGTCCGAGCCTTCGAGGTACATGTCGGCCGGGTAGCGCAGCACGTCCGCGTTCGAGCCCTGGTGATTGGTGCCGCCCATCACGGTCTGCCAGGTCGAGCCCGAGTCGAACCACACGTCGATGGTGTCGCGGTTCTTCATGTATGTGGCCGCATCGGTCTCCGGCGTGCCGCGGTCGTAGCGTGCGAGCAGCGCCGCGCTGTCGATGTGCTGCCAGGCCTCGATGCCGGACCGCTCGACTTCCTT
Source organism: Betaproteobacteria bacterium (assembly GCA_025356395.1). Taxonomy (GTDB): domain Bacteria; phylum Pseudomonadota; class Gammaproteobacteria; order Burkholderiales; family Burkholderiaceae_D; genus CAHJXF01. The sequence goes on along the minus strand of JANXTA010000053.1, from coordinate 18,477 downwards.
GGCCACGTCTTCCAGCAACGCGAGCGTGTCCGGATGCAGGGCGCCCGTTTCGCGATGCACGAAGAAGGCCATCGGCGTGCCCCATTGTCGCTGGCGCGACAACGTCCAGTCGGGACGGTTGGCGATCATCGAGTGCAGGCGCGACTTGCCCCAATGCGGGAAGAAGCGCGTCGCGTCGATGGCCTTGAGCGCAGTCTCGCGCAGCGTCGGCGCGCCATCGGTCGGCTGGCGGTCCATGCCGGCGAACCACTGCGACGTGGCGCGATAGATGATCGGCGTCTTGTGGCGCCAGCAATGCATGTAGCTGTGCGAGAACTTCTCGACCTGCAACAGCGCGCCGGCTTCGCGGATGGTCTCGACGATCTTCGGGTTCGCGTCCCAGATCGACAGGCCCGCGAACAGCGGCTCGCTCGACGCATAGGTGCCGTCGCCGGTCACCGGGTTGATGATCTCGTCGTCCTTCAGCCCGTTGGCCTTGCAGGAGATGAAGTCCTCGATGCCGTAGGCCGGCGCTGAGTGCACGACGCCCGTCCCCTGTTCGAGGGTGACGTAGTCGCCGAGATAGACCGGCGAGCGACGCGGGTAGAACGGATGGGCGAAGGCGATGTGGTCGAGCGCTGCGCCCTTGCAGGTGGCGAGCACCGTTCCTTCGAGCTGGTAGCTCGTCAGACAGGCCTCGACGAGCTCCTGCGCCAGGATCAGCAGGCCGCGCGGCGTCGTGACCAGCGCGTAGTCGAACTCGGGATGGACGTTGAGCGCCTGGTTCGACGGGATGGTCCACGGTGTCGTGGTCCAGATCACGATCTGGCCGGGGCCTTCGGGCAATGCGGCGAGTCCGAACGCAGCCGCGAGCGCGGCACGCTGGTCGTCAACGAACGGGAAGCCGACGTCGACGGACAAGTCCACGCGATCCTGGTATTCGACCTCGGCCTCGGCCAGCGCGGAGCCGCAGTCGAAGCACCAGTTGACCGGCTTCAGGCCGCGGAACACGTAGCCCTTCTCCAGAATGCGACCCAGCACGCGCAACTCCTCGGCCTCGTTCGAGAAGTTCATCGTCTTGTACGGCCGATCCCACTCGCCCAGCACGCCCAATCGTTGGAAGTCGGCGAGCTGGTTCTCGATCTGCACCTCGGCGTACGCGCGTGACTTCGCCAGCACCTCGCTGGCCGGCAGCGACTTGCCGTACTGCTTCTCGATCTGGATCTCGATCGGCATGCCGTGGCAGTCCCAGCCCGGCACGTAGGGCGCATCGAAGCCGACCAGGCTGCGCGACTTGACCACCATGTCCTTCAGGATCTTGTTGAAGGCATGGCCCATGTGGATCGGGTTGTTGGCGTAGGGCGGCCCGTCGTGGAGGATCCACTTCTTCGCGCCCTTGCGCGCTTCACGGATGCGCTCGTAGACGCCGCGAGCCTGCCAGTCGGCGATCCACTGCGGCTCGCGCTGCGCGAGGTTGCCGCGCATCGGGAAGGGAGTGTCGGGCAGGTTGAGCGTCGACTTGTAGTCGACGCCGCTGGCGTTCTTCGATTTGCTGGACATGATCGGGAGGCCGCTTCGAGCGGCTCGGTTCAAAGGTTTTCTGCAGAGGCGCCGTCTTGCGGCGCGCGGCTTGTCGTGCGGGTCGCAGCGGTCGACTGCGATGAAGCCGGGCAGCGGGAGCGGGTCTTCAGACCCCGCTACCGCTCAGGTAATTCGGTCGGTTTGGCGCGGCTCACCTTGGGCGGCTTCCTGCGGCAGGCCGAACCACGCGCGCGCGGCGCGTGCGTCGGCGGCGATGGCGGCCGTGAGCCGCGCGAGGTCGTCGTACTTCTCCTCGTCGCGCAGCTTGTGGAGGAACTCGACCCGCACACGCTTGCCGTAGAGGCTGCCCGCGAAGTCGAACAGATGCACCTCGAGCAGCACGCGCCCCGCGTCCTCGACCGTGGGTCGCACGCCGATGCTAGCCACGCCCGCGACCGGTTCGTCCGCCGCGCCGTGCACGCGGACGACGAAGATGCCTGAAAGCGCGACGTGTCGATCGGTGGCGTGGCCGTGCGGCAGGATGTTCGCGGTGGGGAAGCCGATGGTGCGGCCGAGCTTCTGGCCATGGATCACGTGTCCGCTGATGAAGTAGGGATGGCCGAGCAACTGCTCGGCGCGCGCCAGGTTGCCGGCCGCGAGTGCGGCGCGGATGGCGGAGCTCGACACGCGTTCGTCCTCGGGCTCGTCGCCCGCGCCGGTCCGGGGCGTGGTCACCGACGCAAGGCTCTCAACCGGGAAGCCGAAACGTTCGCCGGCGTCTTCCAGCATCGCGAAGCCGCCGCGTCGCTGAGCCCCGAAGCGGAAGTCGTCGCCGACCATCAGCCAGCGGGCATGACAGCCGGCCACGACGATGTCCTCGATGAAGTGCTCCGCCGACAGCGCGGCGAAGCTGGCGTTGAATCGCTCGACGATCACGCGGTCGATGCCGCACTCGGCGAGCGCGTCGAGCTTGTCGCGCAGGTTGGCGATGCGGGCCGGCGGCCTGGAGAGGGGATTGTCGAGCCTGCCTTCAGCCCGCAGGCGGGCGTGGAAGTACTCGCGCGGATGCGGCTCGAAGGTCATCACGCAGGCCGGCACGCCGAGACGGTCTGCGGCCGTCCGCACCCGTTCGATCAACGCACGGTGCCCGCGATGGACGCCGTCGAAGTTGCCGATCGTGAGCGCGCAGGGCGTCCGGCTGGCGGGATTGGGAAGACCACGAAAGACCCGCATGGAGGTGCCGGTTGCTAGGAGGTTTGGATCAGGGGAAACGCGATTATAGGGGCGGGCTCGCGAGGCGGCGCCCGGGGCTCGGACACTCATCCTCCTCTCGGGCCTCGCCACGAAGGGGAGGCGAGATCGGATGCGGCTGCGCCGGATGAGCGGTCGATTGGGCTACACTTCGCGGCTGTGAAAAAGATCGTGATCCTGATCTCCGGCCGCGGATCGAACATGGAAGCGATCATCACCGCCCGCGACGCTGAGGGCTGGTCGGCTCGTGTCGCCTGCGTCGTATCCAGCAATCCGGAGGCTGTCGGCCTCCAGTTCGCTGCGGACGCCAACGTCCCCACCGCCGTCGTCGATCCGAAGTCGCATGAATCGCGCGAGCGCTTCGAAACCACGCTCGCCGAGACCATCGACGCGCACGGCCCCGATTGCGTCGTGCTCGCCGGCTTCATGCGCGTTCTTTCCGAATCTTTCGTCAATCGCTACGCAGACCGCATGCTCAATATTCATCCGTCATTGCTGCCGGCTTTCGCGGGCCTCGACACGCACAGCCGCGCACTGGCTGCCGGCGTGCGCGTGCACGGCGCGACGGTCCACTTCGTCAGCCCGATCGTCGATGCCGGCCCGATCGTCGCGCAAGCCGTCGTCGCGGTCCGTGCCGACGACACGGCCGACGCGCTCGCCGCCCGTGTGCTCGCCGCCGAACACCTCCTCTTCCCGCGCGCCATCGAGTGGTTCCTCTCGGGTCGCGCCGTGCTCACCGAAGGTCGCGTGACCCTCGACGCCGCGATCGCATCCGACGCGCTGATGCTCTGCGCATGAAAGCACTGCCATGAGTCCGACCGCCAAGCCGCACGCCCGACGTGGTGCCAAGGCGCAGCGCTCGCGTCCGTCACCGACGATGCGCAGGGCACCGCGTGCCGAACGCGTGAATCCCTACAGCACCGACTTCCACAGCAACGTCATCGGCCACGCCGAAGCGCTGCTTGCCGAGGTCCTGCAGTTCGACATGCCCGCCGACGCCAAGGTCAGCCGCTACTTCAAGGCCAACCCAATGCTTGGGCATCGCGACCGCGGCCTGATCGCCGAGGGCGTCTTCGCGGTGCTCCGCCGCAAGCTCGAATACGCGCAGCTCGCGCAGAGCGGCACCGGCTCGCTGACGCGCCGCATGATCCTGCTCGGCCTGGCCGATGCGGCCGGTGTCGAGCCGATCGCGGCCACGCTGGAAAGCGACGAGCGCACCTGGCTGCGGCGCGTCGGCACGATCGATCGGTCGACCATGCCGCTGGCCACGCGGACCAACCTGCCCGAGTGGCTGTTCGATGCCCTGAAGAAGCGCTTCCCCGACAGCGAAGTCGAGAAGATCGCGGCCGTGCTCAATCAGCCGGCGCCGCTCGACCTACGTGTCAACACGATGCGGACCAGCCGCGATGAGGCGCTAGCCGCGATGCGTGCCGCGGGTCTCGAGGCCGAGCCGACGGCGCTCGCGCCCAACGGCATCCGCCTGAAGGGCAAGCCGGCCCTCGGCGCGCAGAAGATCTTCATGGACGGTCGCATCGAGGTGCAGGACGAGGGGAGCCAGCTGCTGGCCACGCTGGTCGGACCGAAGCGCGGCGAGCTGATCGTCGACTTCTGCGCCGGCGCGGGCGGCAAGACGCTGGCGCTCGGCGACCTGATGCGCTCGACCGGTCGCCTGTATGCGATGGACGTCTCGGCCAAGCGTCTGGCCAAGCTGAAGCCGCGACTCGCGCGCAGCGGACTGTCGAACGTGCATCCGGTGCTGATCGAAAGCGAGCGCGACCCGAAGCTCAAGCGCATGGCCGGCAAGGCCGACCGTGTGTTGATCGACGCGCCCTGCAGCGGCCTCGGGACGCTGCGGCGCAATCCCGATCTCAAGTGGCGCCAAACGCCGGCCAGCATCGTCGAGCTGACGGAGAAACAGGCCAGCATCCTTGCGTCGGCCTCCAAGCTCGTGAAGCCGGGCGGCCGCCTGGTCTATGCGACCTGCAGCCTGCTGCGCGACGAGAACCACGACGTGGTCAATGGTTTCCTCGCGACCCATCCCGAGTTCGAGATCGAGTCGGCAACGCAGATCCTGAAGCAGCAAGGCGTGATCGCGGGCCCCAAGCTCGACGACAACGTGATGCTCGAACTCTGGCCGCAGCGCACCGGCACCGACGGCTTCTTCGCGGCGGTCTTCAAGAAGCGCCAGGTTCCGGTCGTCGAAGCGGCCGCGGTCGTCGAAGCCGTCGAGTGAAGTTTCGGGAACGTCCGGTACCGACAGCGTCGAATCATGTGTTGACTTTCCTCTGAACTCCGCATGAAAGACGACGATTTCACCCTGGTCCTGCAGGACACCTGGCACGAACTGCAGCGCCCACAGTTGCTCATGCAACTCGGTGTGGCCGCGGGTTGCGTGGCGGTCGGGTGGCTGATCGCGAGTGTCCTCGCGAAGGCGCTGGCGAAGCGCGGCAAGCATTACGTCGAGATCAATCCGGAGCGCAACGCGAAACTGCTGGAGGCGCGTTTCTCGGGTCTCGACCGCATCCTGATGCCGTTCTTCGCGTGGATCCTGCTGACGCTCGGCGAGCGGGTCATGACGGCGTATCGCCAGCCGCACCACGTCCTGCGCATCTTCTCGATCCTGGCCATCGCCTACGTCGGCATCCACCTCGGCCTGTACACGCTGCGGCGCGTGTTCAAGCCCAGTCCCGGGATGCTGCTGGTCGAGCGCTGGTTCGGAATCCTCGCGTGGCTGCTCGTGGCACTCCACGGCACCGGCTTCCTGCCCGACGTGATTGCCACGCTCAGTGGCCCCGATGCGAGTTTCACGTTCGGCAAGAACGTCAACGTCAGCGTGTGGCAGGTCCTGTCCGCGTTCTTCTGGATCGCGATCACGCTGGTGGCCGCGCTCGGCATCGGCAAGATCCTCGAAGCGCGGCTGATGCGCACCGAGTCGATCGACGGCAGCATCCGCATCGTCCTCGCGCGGCTCGGCAACGCCATCCTGGTCATCGTCGCGGTGCTGACCGCGATGCGGCTCGTCGACATCGACATCACGGTGCTGTCGGTGTTCGGCGGCGCCCTCGGCGTCGGACTGGGACTCGGCCTGCAGCGGATCGCGAGCAACTACGTGTCGGGCTTCATCATCCTGCTCGACCGCAGCCTGCGCATCGGCGACGTCATCACGGTCGACAAGTACAACGGCAGCGTCACCCAGATCCGCACGCGCTGCACCGTGGTCCGCGCGCCCAACGGCGTCGAGGCCCTGGTGCCCAACGAACTGCTGCTGAACCAGGCCGTCCAGAACTTCAGCTACGGCGACAAGAACGGCAGCGCGATCACCACCATCCGCGTCGCCTACGACAGCGACATCGACCGCGCGATGCTGCTGATGCTGCTGGCGGCCCAGGACCAGGCGCGGGTGCTGGCCGCGCCTGCACCGACGGTGAACCTGAAGGCATTCGGCGACGACGGCATCGAGCTGGAGGCGACCTACTGGGTGCCGGATCCGGGCGCCGGCACGGACGGACTGCGGTCCGACGTCAACCGCGCCATCTGGAGCGCGTTCAAGGAGGCTGGGATCAAGGTGCCCGCCCCGCAGCGCGAAATCCGGCTGTATGGCGGCCCGGAGGGGACCGTGCCGCTGCAGGCTGCTCCCGCGAACGCAGCGTGAACGCCCCGTTCGCGGCGCTGTCAGAGGCGGGTCGCGAGCGCTGTTGAATCGCCGTCCAGGCCCCAGATGGATCGGGTGGTCGCGAAAATGTCGCATCCGTCCCGGCGGCGTCCACGTAAAACATAACGGAGGGCCGGCAAGCCCTTATAATTCGCGCTGCCCTTCGCAAGTCACGGATTTGCAAGGCTTTCACCCCCGCGCTCGACCGAGCGCAAATACGGAGAGTCAATGATTCCCCCGGAAGTCCTGAATTTCATGTCCACCGGCGTGCTCGATTGGCCGGTCTGGAAAGTGGTGGTTGCCGCGCTGGTCATGACCCACGTCACGATCGCGGGCGTCACCATCTATCTGCATCGTTGCCAGGCGCACCGTGCGCTCGACCTGCATCCGGTCGTTTCGCATTTCTTCCGCTTCTGGCTCTGGGTATCGACCGGCATGCAGACCCGCGAGTGGGCCGCCATCCACCGCAAGCATCACGCGAAGTGCGAGACCGCCGAGGATCCGCACAGCCCGCAGGTCAAGGGCATCCGCAAGGTGCTGCTGGAAGGCGCCGAGCTGTACATGGAAGAAGGCAACAACCAGGAGACCCTGGAGAAGTACGGCCGCGGCACGCCGGAGGACTGGGTCGAGCGCAACGTGTACAGCAAGTTCGTCTGGCACGGCATCGGCTTGATGTTGGTCGCGAACTGGATCCTGTTCGGCCTTGGCTTGGGCACGACCGTATGGGCGGTCCAGATGTTGTGGATCCCGATCTTCGCCGCCGGCGTGATCAACGGCATCGGCCACTTCTCGGGCTATCGCAACTACGACTGCGCCGACGCGAGCCGCAATATCCTGCCCTGGGGCATCCTGATCGGCGGCGAGGAGTTGCACAACAACCACCATACCTACGCCACGTCGGCCAAGCTGTCGTCGCGCTGGTACGAGTTCGACATCGGCTGGATGTATATCCGCATCCTGTCGGCGTTCAAGCTCGCGACGGTCAAGAAGGTCGCGCCGAAGCCTAAGTTCTCGACGCCGCGCCCGCATGTCGACCTCGACAACCTCCAGGCCGTGATCGCGCATCGCTACGACGTGATGGCGAAGTACGCTACCTCGTTCAAGCGTGCCTATCGCGACGAGGTCGCCCGTCTCAAGAGCCGCGGCGACGACCACGAAGCCGCCGACGACCTGGTTCGCGTCAAGACCGCGCGTCGCTGGTTGCACAAGGACGTGGCCAAGCTGTCGCCGGTCCATCGCGACAAGGTCGAAGGGGCGCTGGCCGAGAGTCCGATGCTGGCCAAAGTCCATGCGATGCGGACCGAGCTGGCCACCATCTGGGAACGTTCCAGTGCCACCAGCGAACAGCTGCTGGTCCAGCTCCAGGATTGGTGCAAGCGTGCGGAGGACAGCGGCGTGCACGCGCTGCGCGACTTCAGCATCCGCCTGCGCAGCTACGCCTGAACATGGTGGTTGCAGTGATGGACAAAGCCCGCCTCGCGCGGGCTTTTTTCTTGGGTCTGACGTTGTTCGCGGGGCCCGCCATGTCCGCAGCGCCCACGGCGGCGGCGCTGGTCGTCGATGCGAGCGATGTCGATCGTTTCTTCGCCGTCTTTCATGCCGCCGACGGTCATCCCGGGGCGGCGCAGCTCCAGGCCGGTTATCTCGACCTGGGCAGCGTTGCGCTGCATGATTGCGTCTGGCTGCGATAGCTGACGGCGCAAGGTCTCGCGGACGCCGTCGCGCAGAAACCCGGGATCTTCGACGATGCCGAACGCTGCGCCCGGCACCTTCCCGCTATCCGGGTGCGGCTGCAGGCTTCGCTCGCGCAGCTGGCCACCATCCATCCCCCGGCGGCATTCCCGCCCGCGACCTTCCTGATCGGCCGCGGCAAGACCGCTGGCACCACCCCGAAATCGGGCGTGCTGAGCGGGCTGGAGACGCTGTGCAGCGTCGACCTCTTCGAACCCGATCTCGAGGATCGGCTGGTCCATCTCGTGTCGCACGAATATGCGCACGTGCAGCAGCCCGAAGCCGTGGACGAGATCGATGGCCTGACCGCGCTCAATGCGTCGCTGCTAAAGGGCGGGGCGGAGTTTGTCGGAGAACCGATCTCCGGCAGCGTCAGCTATGTCTATCTGCAGCGCTGGACACGCGGCCGCGAACGCGCGATCGAAGAGGCCTTCGTGGCCGACCAGGACCGGGTCGACAAGTAGCGCTGGCTGTGGTCCGGACTGGGATCGCCCGAGGCGCCCGGGGATTTGGGCTACTGGGTCGGCTATCGCATCGTGAAGGCCTACTACCGCCAGGCCGCCGACAAGCGTCAGGCCATCGCGGACATCCTGTCGATGTCCGATCCGCGGGCGTTCCTAAAGAAGATCGGGTGGTCGCCCGGGCTGACCGACCTCTGAGTCGGATCGCTCGACGCTTGCGGTCGGACCAACACTTGCGAACGCCGGACAAAAAAAAGCCCGCCGAAGCGGGCCTTCAAGATCGGCGCGATGGACCGCGTTCTTATTTGATCTTCGTTTCCTTGTAGGCAACGTGTTTGCGCGCCACGGGATCGAATTTTTTGATCTCGAGTTTCTCGGGCGTCGTCTTCTTGTTCTTGGTCGTGGTGTAGAAGTGACCCGTCCCTGCGGTCGATTCCAGCTTGATTTTGTCGCGCATGATGATTCCTTGAGGCTTACAGCTTGACGCCGCGGGCGCGCATCTCGGCCAGCACTTCGTCGATGCCGTTCTTGTCGATGGTGCGAAGTCCGGCGTTGGTCAGGCGCATGCTGACCCAGCGGTTTTCACTCTCGACGAAAAAACGGCGGTTCTGCAGGTTGGGCAGGAAGCGACGCTTGGTTTTGTTGTTTGCGTGGGAAACATTGTTGCCGGACATCGGCTTTTTTCCCGTGACTTGACAGACGCGTGCCATGTTCGGCACCTCCAGATAACGGCCCGCCGCGTTAAGCGCGAGCTAGATGTGTGATGGAACAAAGTGAAGGCAGCGAATATAGCTGGATTTCTTCGATCAATCAATTCTCGTGGCCATTTCGCAGCGTCGAACCGCTGCGGATCCGGGAATTCAAAGCTTGCCGTGCTCGGAAAACGAATACACGACGTGCCCGGCAACGATGAAATGGTCCAGCGTCCGGATGTCGACGAGCTCCAGCGCGTTGCGCAGCGCCACGGTCAGCAGTTCGTCTGCGCGACTGGGTTCGGCGACGCCCGACGGGTGGTTGTGCGCGAACACCACAGCGGCCGCATTGACCTCCAGCGCCCTCTTCACCACTTCGCGCGGGTAGACGCTGGTCTGCGCCAGGGTTCCGCGGAACAGCTCCTCGGTCGCGAGCAGGCGATGCTGGGCGTCGAGGAAGAGGGCGAGAAACACCTCGTGCGGCTTGGCACCGATGTTGAGCTTGAGGTAGTCGCGGACCGCCACGGGCGAGTCGAACAGCGGTCGCTCGACCAGCGCCTCGCCCAGCGAACGTCGCGTCATCTCGAGCGCGGCCTGCAACTGCGCGAAGCGCGCAGGCCCCAGGCCGTCGATGGCGCAGAAGCGATCGCGGGATGCCCGGAAGAGGCCCGCGAAACCGCCGAAGGCCGCGAGGCTGCGTCGGGCGAGGTCGAGCACGTCGCTGCCTCGTGTGCCGCTGCTGAGGAAGATCGCCAGCAGTTCCGCGTCGGACAGCGCCTTGGCGCCGTGGACCAGCAGCCGTTCCCGCGGCCTCTCGGCGGCGGGCCAATCGATGAGGGACAAGCAGGACCTTCGCGTTCGATAGAATGATTGTCTTCCGTTTATCATCTGCAAGAGTTCCAGCATGTCTCCACAAAATGCGCCGATCCCGACGATCTGCGCCGAGTCTTACCTCACGCTGCATTACCGGGTCAGCCTCGACGCTGCCGCCGCGGTCGACAGCAACGACGTGGTCAGCACGTTCGGGTCCAAACCGGCCACCTTGCAGCTCGGTGCCGGCCAGCTGTCGCCCGCACTCGAGGACTGTTTGCTGGGACTGAAGGTGGGTGAGCATCGGGTCTTCGAGCTCGGTGCCAACGAGGCCTTCGGGCCCCGCAACCCCGCACTGATCCAGCGGTTGCCACGGACGGTGCTCGAAGCCGAAAGCGACAAGACCGATTATTTGCCCGGCGACGTGGTCGAGTTCAATGCACCGGGTGGTGGACGCTATGCAGGGGTTTTCCGATCGCTGGAAAACGACTATGCGATCTTCGACTTCAACCATCCGCTCGCCGGCCAGCCGGTGCGCTTCGAAGTCGAAATCGTGGGGATCCTCTGATGAATAGCGTCACTGAAGTGCGCCGCATCGACAACCCTTTCGGCGACACCAAGCCCGAGATCCTGCTCGCGCAGCCACGCGGCTTCTGCGCCGGCGTCGATCGCGCGATCGAGATCGTGGAGCGCGCGCTGGCGCAGTTCGGCTCGCCGATCTACGTGCGTCACGAGATCGTCCACAACCAATACGTCGTCGACGACCTGCGCGCCAAGGGCGCGATCTTCATCGAGGACCTGAAAGACGTCCCGACCGGCAACACCGTGGTCTTCAGCGCCCACGGCGTCTCGCAGGCCGTGCGCGCCGAGGCCGGCGAACTCGGCCTCAAAGTGTTCGACGCCACGTGTCCGCTGGTGACCAAGGTGCACGTCGAGGTCGCGAAGATGCGCGCCGACGGTCGCGAGATCATCATGGTCGGTCACAAGGGGCATCCCGAGGTCGAGGGCACGATGGGCCAGGCCGGCGATGGCATCCACCTGGTCGAGACCGTCGCGGACGTGCAGCACCTCCAGGTGCGCAATCCCGACCGGCTGGCGTACGTGACGCAGACCACGCTGTCGGTCGACGATGCGGCCGAGGTCACCGGCGCGCTGAAGTCGCGCTTCCCGACCATTCTCGAACCGAAGCGTGGTGACATCTGCTACGCCACGCAGAACCGCCAGGACGCGGTCAAGTTCATGGCGCCGCAGTGCGATCTGGTTTTCGTGATCGGTAGCCCGTCGAGCTCCAACAGCAACCGGCTGCGTGAAGTCGGTGCGCGCATGGGCGTCGAGGCCTACATGATCGAGAACGCACGCCAGCTCGATCCGTCGTGGCTGGTCGGCAAGAAGCGGGTCGGCATCACCGCCGGTGCGTCGGCGCCGGAATTGCTCGTCACCGAACTGATCGCACGCCTCAAGGAATATGGCGTCGCGTCGGTGCGCAAGCTGAGCGGCGTCGAGGAGAACGTGCGCTTCCCGCTGCCTTCCGGACTCGGCGGCAACGCGGAGCGCGGCAGCAGCATCGGGACCGTCTCGAACGGTTCCAGCGAGAAGCACCTGCACGATTGACCGACATGCAGCTCTACAACTACTTCCGCAGTTCCGCTTCGTTCCGCGTCCGCATCGCGATGAACCTGAAGGAGCTGCCCTTCGACTACAAGGCGATCCATCTCGTCAGGCACGGCGGCGAGCAGCGTGCGCCGGAGTTCCTCGAGCTCAATCCCGACGGGCTCGTGCCGGTCTTCATCGACGATTCGGTCGACCCGCCGTTCACGCTCACGCAGTCGCTCGCGATCGTCGAGTACCTCGACGAGCTTCATCCCGAGCCGCCCCTCCTGCCCGCCACGGCGATCGGGCGGGCGCGCGTTCGTGCGCTGGCCCTGAACATCGCGTGCGAGATCCATCCCGTCAACAACCTGCGCGTGCTGCGTTACCTCACGCAGGTCCTGAAGATCGACGAGGCCGCGAAGAACGCGTGGTATCGGCACTGGGTCGAGACCGGCTTGCTCGCGCTGGACAGGCAGCTCGCGGCGTCGCCGATGACCGGCACGTTCTGCCACGGCAAATCGCCGACGCTGGCCGACCTCACGCTGGTGCCGCAGATCTTCAACGGGTGGCGTTTCGACTGCGACTTCACCGGCATCCCGACCGTGATGCGGGTGTTCGACGCCTGCATGGCGCTGGACGCGTTCCAGCAAGCTGTTCCTTCGGAGCAACCCGATGCCGAATGAGTGAGCCGCTTCGTTTGCGTGCCGAGGCAGTCTCCGTATAATCGCGCTATTCCGGCAGTACGCCGCTGTAGCTCAGCTGGTAGAGCAGCGCATTCGTAATGCGAAGGTCGACAGTTCGATTCCGTCCAGCGGCACCAGAAATACGATGTTCTTCAGTATCTTAGAGTATGCTGCTCAACGCAACGAGTTGCAGTTCAGTGCGGCTTTGAGCAGTATATTTGGGACGCCGACGTTGCGCTGTCCCTTTTGCGAGTGCCTCCATCTGTGTTTCGGGCGTGTGAGCAGAGTCCATGCTGGGTCTTCGACCAGTTTTCGCTGCACCTTCCTCAAGTTCCTTCCTAGTTCGGTCGATCTATCACTAGACCGAGTCGGCTAATGCGGATCGTCCGCAATGCGAGCGTGCCAAGCAGGGGGCGCGGATCGCGATGCTGGCCCAACGAGGACCGAGCCCCTACTGAACTATCGGGCTCGAACGTTGCGAAACTGTGGTGTCTTCGGTGTGGTTTTGATTGGGCTCACCGAAGCATTAACGGGGTCTCCACTTAAAGGGTTCATCCAAGACCCGCTCAAGACCGAGTGCCGTCTGCTCGCGTTCGAGAGCTCCCAGCGCCACTGATCGTTTTCAAAAGCTCGGCTGCTCTCGCGGCTGGGTTCGGTCATTGGCGCCTAAGATGAAACCACTACTCACCCTGCGGGACCTCAGTCCATTGCTTAAGCGTAGCTATGCAACGCTGTGCAGTGATCGGAGTCGTTCGCCACATCTGCTTCCACCTGCAGTCATGATCGGTCGTTCGCCACGTTATCGACCTGACGATGTCGACGCGTGGATCGCCGCGCTCCCCCTCGAACGCATTGGCAGCCCGATCGAATCAAGTGCTGCAGTCGCGCGAGGTACAGAGTGTTAGCACCGAAGTAATACTGACCCACGTCGCCGAAGTAAAAGTGACCCACCTGGTAGACGATGACGGCCTTTTTGGTGCCGTCGATGCTGACCCAGGAGCAGGCAGTGGAGATCCGAGTGATGGCCCGACGGGGCGAAGGGGTAAGGTCGATCGCGAAGCAGTTGGGCTGTTCGCGCAACACGGTGCGGCGGTACTTGCGAGAGGCCGGCGCGAAGCGCTACGGGCCGCGTGAGCCGCGAGCTTGCAAGCTCGACAGCTACAAGAGCTACCTGAGCGAACGGCTTGAGCAGGCCCGACCGCGGTGGATTCCAGCGACGGTGCTGTTGCGCGAGATCCTGGAGCGGGGCTACGACGGCGGGATCAGCCAGTTGAAGGCGTGGTTGGCGCCGCTCAAGCGCGTCGAGCCCGAGCCGGTGGTGCGCTTCGAGACCGAGCCCGGCGTGCAGATGCAGGCTGACTTCACGCACGTTCGCCGTGGCCGCGATCCGTTGATCGCGTTGGTCGCGACGATGGGCTACAGCCGGGCGACGTTCGTGAAGTTCACGACCGACGAAGCGACGATGACGCTGTGCGATGGTTTGCGCGAGGCGTTCGACTATTTCGGTGGCGTTCCTGAGCACGTCCTGTTCGACAACGCCAAGTCGGTCGTGATCGACCGCGATGCGTATGGCGAAGGTCTGCACCGCTGGAACGACGCGATGAAGGAGCTGGCCGAAGTGTGCGGCTTCAAGCCACGGCTATGCCGACCGTACCGGGCCAAGACGAAGGGCAAGGTCGAGCGCTTCAACTCGTATCTCAAGGGCAGCTTCATCGTGCCGTTGGCCGCAACGATCGAAGCCACTGGTCTGCGGCTGGAAGCCGACGTCGCCAACGCGCATGTACGTCGATGGCTCGACGAGGTCGCCAATGCCCGGGTCCACGCGACGACGCATGCGGTACCGGCGATACGGCTGATCGAGGAGCGCACCGTGATGTTGCCGCCGCCAGCATTGATGACCGAGCCGATGATCCCGCAGCGGGTGGCGATGCCGTTCGAGAGCCTGCAGCATCCGCTGGCGGTCTACGACGAGCTGCTCGAGGTGTTCGCATGAACCAGCAGCACGACCGGATCACGGCGCTGTGCGAACAGCTCAAGCTCGATCGCCTGGGCACCGAATGGCCGGCGTTGGCACAGGACGCCGCCAACAACGAAGCCAGCTTCGCCGACTTCCTGGAAGCGCTGCTGAGCACCGAGCGACGCATCCGCGACGAACGCAAGCGGATCACGCTTACTCGGCTGGCGACGATGCCGGCGATCAAGACGCTCGACCAGTTCGACTGGAGCCACGCCGGTGGCGCGCCGAAGGCCCAAATCCAGGAGCTGGCCAACCTGGCCTTCGTGCAGCGCGCCGAGAACGTCGTGCTGCTCGGGCCGAGCGGGGTCGGCAAGACCCACATCGCCTTGGCGCTTGCGCATCGTGCCGTGACGGCCGGCTTCAAGACGCGCTTCATCGGCGCGGCCGACCTGATGCTGCAACTGGCCGCGGCCAAGAGCCAGGGACGACTCAAGGAATACTTCAACCGCGCCATCCTCGGACCGAAGCTGTTGGTCGTCGACGAGATCGGCTACCTGCCGTTCGGACGTGATGAAGCCAACCTGTTCTTCAACGTCGTGGCCAAACGCTACGAGCGCGGCAGCATGGTCCTGACGAGCAACTTGCCGTTCACGCAATGGGCCAGTTCCTTCGCCGACGACCAGACGCTGACGGCCGCCATGCTCGACCGGTTGCTGCATCACGCGCACATCGTGCAGATCACCGGCGAGAGCTACCGACTCAAGGACAAACGCAAGGCCGGTCAGGCAGCCAGGAGGACCGCAGCAGTGCAGTGAAAGCGCGCCGCGTTGATCATTCGTTCCGGGCTTCGCCTTCCACGGACGCTCAACGCAACAACAGACCCGGGTGGGTCAGATTTACTTCGGCGTATCGGTGGTGAGTGGGTCAGATTTACTTCGGCGTTGACAGGTGTGCGTCGTACAGCGGCTGCAAGGCGGCGCCGCCGCGCCCGGACCAGGCCGCCAGCGTCGAGCGCGGCGTGTGCACGTCCGAGCGGGCGTTGATCTGCTCTTGCCGGTAGTAGGGCAGATGATCGACGAAGCGGCTGACCAGCGTGTGCGCCACCAACCCCGGCGCCGGCATGCCGCTGTCGATGATCTGCGGCTCGACCGGCTCTTGCACCAGACGCTCGCAACCGCGGCAGGCCCACTTGCCGCGCACGTGGCGATGAACGAAGAACTGGGCCGGCACGATGTCCAGGCGCTCGCTCACGTCTTCGCCCACGCGGACCATCGGCCGGCCACAGCCGCAGGTGGTGTCCTCGGGCTCGTGGTGATGCTCGACGCGTTGCAGGTGGTTCGGCAGGGCCTGCCGCCTGGGCTGGCGCCGGGGCTCTTGGAGCGCGGTCTCGCTTGGTACGCCGGTCTGTGCCTGCAAGGCTTCGAGTTGCGCTTCGAGACTGGCCTGATCAGCGGCCAGGGTCTCTTCGAACAGTTGGCGCTGTTCGGCATTCATGCGCTCGGTCCGCGCCGCGAACTTCCACGCCTTTAACCGCGCAAGCTCGAACGTGATCTTCTCGATCTTCACGTCGCGATACTTGATGGCCTCAGCTTGCGACGCGATCTGGCGGCTCTGCTCGCCGATGTGCTGGAGCATTTGTTCGGCCGCCGCGGCCAGATCATCGGGACTCAGTCCGCGGAGATCCTGAGCTTTAAATGAGCGCACATCGAGCATGCACACATTGTGCAGTTGGCCGTCCCGCGCGGCTATTGGGGCATCTTCCGATTGCCCTCACCGTGGTCGCGCGGAGAAGTGATTCACATGCGCGTGATGCGCTTCATTTGCTCGAGTCGCTGCCACGGAAGTCCGAAGACCAACGCGTCGAACTGCTCGCGCGTGAGCGTGATCGGTGACGTATCCGCAGACGCTCGGCGCGGCCAGACGAAGCCGCCTATGTTCAGGCGGCGCGCCGCGCACCAGACGCCAAAGCCGTCGTGAATGAGCAGCTTGATGCGCGTGGCACGCGCGTTGGCAAAGAGGTAACCGTGATGGGCCTCTGCGGCACCGAAGACCTGCACCACGCGCGCCAGCAGACGGTCGGCGCCGGCCCGCATGTCGATCGGTTCAACCGCCAGCCAGACCGCGTCGACGCGGATCATCGCAGCACCTCACGCAACCAGGCGCCGCAGTCGGACGCGGCGCTGGTCGGCCAGCTCACCTTCACCACGATGCCGTTGCGCTCGAGTTCGATGCGGATGTCAGCAGCTGTGGAATCGGGCTGGAGCTGGACCGGCACGAACGACGAAACGGCCCCGGTCTTGCCTGCCGTCGAAGACGAGTGACATTCAAACTCGACCGCATCGATGCGCGTCTGTTCGACATCGGCCACCCAGCGCCGCAGCAGGTTGGCGTTCAAACCGTTTGCCAGCGCAACACCTGCGATCGACACGCCAGGCTGTCGGCAGGCACCGATCACGCCGGCCTTGAACTCGGGGCTGTGTTGGCGTCGGCGACGGGCCGGACCGGTTGGAAACGCAATCGGCGCTGTAGTGTTCATGTGTCCACCAAGAAGTTAGGTGGACACGAGACTCCTATGCCGGATCAAACGCTTCAAGGTGGTACGGCTGGCCGCTTACCTAGGTCGCTACGATGTCTGGAAGTAGTCGCGCGTACTCTTTCTTAACGACTACATAACACTCGCAGACTCGTTTCTCGAGCCCTTGGCGATCAAGCACGGTGATGCGGCCGCGCGAATAGTGGATCAGCCCCGCCTTTTGCAAGTGGACGGCACCATCGGTGACGCTTTCCCGGCGGACTCCGAGCATGTCGGCGATCAGTGCTTGCGTCATCAGGAGTTCACTAGACCGCACACGATCAAGGCTTAATAAAAGCCAACGGCAAAGGCGCTGGTCTAGTGAGTGGTGTCGGTTGCACGCTGCTGTTTGCGTCATTTGCGTGATCAGGGCCTGCGTATAGCGCAACATCAGATGCAATACAGGTGGCTGAATGAACTCCTCTTTCATCACCTGCGATTTCAGCCGGAATCCGTACCCAGCGCTCTGAACCACTGCCCGGCTCGGCGTGGACTCGCCTCCCATGAAGATCGAGATACCAACGACGCCCTCGTTGCCGACGACAGAAATTTCGGCCGACGCCCCGTTTTCCATCACGTAAAGCAACGAGACGAGCGCGGTGGTCGGGAAGTACACGTGCGCCAGCACGATGCCGGCCTCGTACAGCACTTGTCCGAGGGGCATCTTGACCAATTCAAGCTGCGGTAACCAGCGTCGCCATATATCGTCAGGTAGCGCGGCAAGGAGATGATTTCTTTTCGGATCACCGCCAATTTCAGACGAAGCTGTGAGTTGGAGTACCTTCGATTTTGTGATCAAAGTGGTCGTTAGCGCGGGGCTTCAGACTTCGTACTTGAACGAAAGGGAAACCCGCGCGCGAAAGGCGACGACTTTACCCCCTTCGATTTTCATGTCGAGCTTGGTAATTTCTGCGACGCGTAGATCACGAATCGATTTCGCTGCGGTCTCGACGGCTTTTTTCGCTGCGTCCTCCCATGAGAGCGAGCTGGTTCCAATGATTTCCGTGACGCGATAAACGCCGGCTTCAACCTTGTTCTTGGCCATTTGCTGTGCTCCTTCGGATGAAGAGGCGAAGCGACAAAATGCTTGCGCCTGCGGAGTTTCATGATAGGCACAACGTCACCAAGTACAAGCCCAATTTTTTCGCGCCGAGTTGAAGAACGAACTGCGACGATTCGCCGTCCGGTGCGATGGATGACTCTCTTCTTAGCGAGCTTGCGCAAGCCAGCCTCAGGGAAGGCGAGGCCGAGCGGCGGCTTGTGGCGCAGGGCCCCAACGTCCTGCCCGGAGGCCATCGGCGAACGCTAGTCTCGATTGCTCTCGAAACTGTCCGAGAGCCGGTGTTCCTGCTGCTGCTGGCGGCCGGCGCCCCACACCTGTTATTCGGGGATTTGCAAGAAGGTTTGACGCTGTTGGGTTTCGTGCTGGTCACGCTCGTGACCTGCTCCGGACTTTTCGAGCCAGCTGAAACTTGAGAGGATGGCTCCCACCGACCAGGAGGGAGCTGTGAGGAAGAGCCGATACAGTGAAGAGAAGATGGTCGCGATCCTTCGGGAAGCGGACCGAAGTCCGGTGTC
>JANXTA010000116.1 GCA_025356395.1 Betaproteobacteria bacterium | reverse complement strand
GTCGGCAACCGGCGCGACCGGCGGGGCGGGTGGCGCCAACGGTGCGGGCGGAGGTGGCGTCGGCGGTGGCGGCGGTGAAGGGGCCGCCGGCGGTGGCGGCGGTTCCTGTTTCGCGACCGGGATCGGGTTCGGCGTGGGTGCCGGCGTTGGCTTCGCTTCCGGCCGCGGGAGCGGCGGTGTCGGAGACGGCCGTGGAGGTGAGGGAACCGGCGGCGGGGGGACGGCCACTGGCGGTGGTGGCGGCAACTCCACCAGCGTGACCGTTACCGGCTCTTCCGGATTTTGTTTCCGGATCGGCGCAAAGCGGTGTGTCTGCGAGAAGATCGCCAGCGCAACCACCGCGCAGGCAGCAGCGCTTGCCGGAACGTTCCGGTGCCTGTAGAAAAATGCCATCGTCCAGTGGGCTCAGGACTTCTTCTTGGACGCGATGGAGAACGAGGCGAAGCCATTCCCCTTCAACGCATCCATCACATCGATCAGGCGCTGGACCTCAACGCCCTTGTCGCTGTTGACGATGACGGCAACCTTGTTGTCGGGCCGCTCCAGGGCGTGGATCGACGGCGCGAGCTGTTCCAGCGCGATGGTCTTGCCGTTGAGCTGCAGTTCGTCGTTCTTGCCGAGCGTGACGAGCGCGTTGACGACCGACTTGATGTCCTGCGCCTGCTCGGAAGACGGGAGGACCGTCTTGACGCCGAGGGCCGGGATGACGTTGATGCTGATCAGGACGAAGAAAACGAGCAGAAACATCATCACGTCGATCATGGGAATGATCTCGATGCGCGCCTTCGCTTTCTTCGGTATTTGCCAGTGCCTCATCGAGAATTCATCCGTCTTTAAAGCCGCGAGTGTCGTTACGCGATCTTACAGATTGATGAATGGTCACAAAGGCCGAAATTTGCAACAAGTAAGGTTTGCTCACTCCATCGAATTTTCCAGAATGCTTTATAAACAGAGGCCTACGTGATTTACCTCGTGCGATACATTGTTGTTCAATCGAGGGAAAGTGTTGTAGTTGCGTAGCAGCAACTACGGTTTTGTCAGCCGCCGATGTAAGACATTTCTATCTTTTCGCCACCCAATGTCGCGGATCTGCCACGCAATTCCGAGTAGCGGTCGGTGCGCGCCGACCAGACCGACGCGATGGCTCGCGTCAGCAAATCGTCCGACGAGCTCGATCTAACCCAATGGCGCAGGTCCGATCCGCGGTTCGCGAACAGGCAGGTGTACAGACTACCTTCGGGCGAGATGCGGGCGCGCGAGCACGCACCGCAGAACGCCTGGGTCACGCTGGAGATGAAGCCGATCTCGCCGCTGCCGTCGCGGTAGCGCCAGCGCTCGGCCACCTCGCCCGCATAGTTCGCGGGGACAGGCGAGATCGGCAGGATGGCGTCGATGCGCCGGACCAGTTCGGCGCTGGGCACCACTTCATCCAGTTTCCAGCCGTTGGACGCGCCGACATCCATGAACTCGATGAACCGCAGGATGTGGCCGGTGCCGCGAAAGCGTCGCGCCATCGCCTCGATCTGGTCGTCGTTGACGCTGCGCTTGACGACCATGTTGACCTTGACCGGGCCGAGGCCGGCTTCGGTCGCGGCATCGATCCCGTCGAGCACGTCCGCCACCGGGAAGTCGACGTCGTTCATCGCGCGAAAGCGCGCGTCGTCGAGCGCGTCCAGGCTGACCGTCAAACGCTTCAATCCGGCAGCCTTGAGCACCGTCGCCTTCTGGCGCAGCAGCGAACCATTGGTGGTCAGGGTCAGGTCCAGCGGCCGCGGGCTCTCTCCATCGAGCTTCGGCAACTCGATCGTCGACAGCATGCCGATCAGGGCCTCGATGTTCTTGCGCAGCAGCGGCTCGCCGCCGGTCAGACGGATCTTCTCGACGCCGAGGGTCACGAACGCGCGGGCCAGGCGCTCGATCTCCTCGAAGGTCAGCAGGTCGTGGTGCGGCAGATAGCGGTGGTCACGGTCGAAGACATCCTTCGGCATGCAGTATGTGCAACGGAAGTTGCAGCGATCCGTGACCGAGATCCGCAGGTCGTGGAGCGGCCGGCCGCGGGTGTCGCGCAGCCCGCGGTCCAGGACCAGCGGCCTCGCGAGATCGATGGTCTCCGGCTGGCTGCGCCGGTCGACGATGGGGATGATGGCGCGCGTCCCGTCGGTGTTCATGCGTAGACGTTCTCGCGCATCCAGCGGGTAGCGATCCATTTTTCGCCGGCCACCACCGGCGTGCCGCCGTGCAACGTGCGACTGGCCGGCGTCGGGCTCTCGTAGGCGAAAAACACGGCGTTGCCACGAATCGGCGCGACTTCCAGGCCGACATCGGGAAACACCGTCGCGCCGCCGGCCTCGGGTGTGTTGAGGTAGGTGATCAGCGTGGCGACGCGCTGGCCGCCGTGCTGAAGCAGGGTGCTCGTCCCGGCATCCTCGAGCGAGAAATAGTCGTAGTGCGGCTGGTACTCGGCCCCGATGCCGTAATGCAGGATCTGTAGCGGCTCGCCGTTGGCGAGCGGCCAGCGCGTCACCTGCGCGATCCGGCGATTGATCGTCTCCAGCAGCGGCGACGCATCGTGGAAGAAATAGGTCCCTTCGCTGGTCCGGGCCTCGTTGAGTTCGGTCCCGCCGTTGGCGCGGTTGACCGTCTCGGATCGTGCGAGCTTGGGGCGCGACGCCTCGATCAGGGCGTCGCACTCGGCGTCCGTCAGCAGGTTGCCGAAGACGACGATGCGCGGGTGATGCAGGTTGACGAGGATCTCGACGCGGTGACCGTCGACGACGATCGTGCTCGTGCCCGATGCCAGCGGGGCCGGCAACGGTTCAGGAACTTCGTTGAGTGCGTCGGCCGCGGCATCCGCCGCGGCCTGGCTCCCTTTGAATCGCGTCTTGCCGGAGGCCTTGCCGAGCATGCCTTCCGCGAAGGCGCGCGTGTGGCCGACCGTCACCATCGAGTCGATCATCTCGGCGGGATCGCAACCCCGGCCGAGCTGGTCGTCAACCCATCGCAGCAGTTCGGGCGTGGCCTGGATCACCATGACGCGGAAAACCCTTCATCGATTGCAGGCGCGCTCAGTGCTTGCGCGTCTCGACCTGCGCGAGCGACTCGGCCTGTGGAGGCGCGACTCGCTTGCGCTCGCGCGCCGGACGAGCCGGCTGCGCGGCGTGCGCGATCTCGGCCCGCACGTTCTCAAGTTTGCTCGCATCGGTGTTCACCAGTTGTAGGCCGGCGTTCGAAAGCACGCTCTGCAGATCGACAGGCTTGGCGGGCGGCACGATCGGCACGGGCGCCGGTGTCGAAGCCATGGCCTTGCTGATCAGCGAATCGTCCGGATCGGCAATCTGCAACGGTTCGACCTTCTCGACCACGGGTGCCGACGGCAGCGTCTCCATCACCTTGATCGCATCGGTCTCGCCGACGATCGGCGCCGACGAGTCTTCGGGGACGATATCCGTGAAGGCGGCCGCCGTGTCGTGCACGACGACGGCCTCGGCCTCGACGGGTTGCAGGTCGACGAACGGCGTTTCCGGTTCGACCAGCAGGGGAGTTTCCTCAACCGGCATCATCGACAGCGGCATCTCCGAAGGCGTCGACGATTCGATTGCCGACAGGGCGACTTCGTGCGTCGAGAGCGGAGCCTGCTCGCCGAACTCGTCGGCAGCAAGAGCACCTTCCGGCGTGCTTTCGCCTTCGCCATCGCCACGCTCGCGGCGATTGCGTCCTCGACCGCCACGACGACGTCGACGACCGGTACCGGCCGGGCCTATACCCACTCCATCGACGCCTGCCTCGCCGCCGCCTTCCTCGCCGTCGGCCGTGGCTTCCTCGTCGACGCCCTGCACCGTGATGCCCAGCGCGGCAATGTCGGTCGGGAAGGTCGGGGTCAGGAGCTCCAGGGTCTCAGGCTGCACCGCGACCGGCGCGTCCCGGCTTTGCGAAGCTTGCCGCTCCGCCGGCGCTTCCGAGCCGATCACGTCGGAAGGCGGACGACGCTCGCCGCGCGGCCGGCGACCACGATCGCCACGCTCGGATTTCTCGCGCGGCACGCCGTCAGCCTCGACTGCGGTTTCCGGCTTCGGGCCGCGCGGGAGTCGACGATTCTCGGACGGCTGGTCGCCACGGCTTTCGCCGCGCGGTTCGCCGCGACCTTCGCCACGCGGCGCACGCGGCGGCCGCGGTGTGTCGTCGCTCGCCGCCTTGCGTTCGCCACGTTCTCCCTCGGGACGCTCGCCACGGGGGGCGCGTTCGCTGCGCTCGGCACCGTCGCGCGAACCACGACCGCCGCGTCCACCACGACCGCCGCGCGTGCCTTCGCCACGGCCGGAACCGGAGCGCTGGGGCGCGATGTCGGCAGCGGGTGCCACGACGGGCTGGACCGGCGCGACCACGATCAGCTCGGCCGGGCCCTTGAAGAAGGCCAGGATCCGATCGAGGAATCCGGTCGGTGCGATGGGCGGGACGATGATCGGTTGCACGGCGACCGGTGCTGGCGCGGGGACCGGCGCGACCACTCGTTCGACGATCGGCGCCGGCTGCTCGGGCGTGATGCCGCGAACGACCGCTTCCTGACGCGGCTTCGCGTTCGGATCGACCAGTTGCTTCTTCTGATAGGCGTCCGGCTCGCTCGGCGCTTCGACCATGTCGTAGCTGGCCTTCGTGATCTCAAGGCGTGGGTCGTCGTGCTTCAGGCGTTCGAGTGTGTAGTGCGGCGTGTCCAGATTCTTGTTCGGCAGCAGGACGACGTTGACCTTGAGGCGTGCCTCGATGGTCGCGATGTCGCCGCGCTTCTCGTTGAGCAGGAAGGTCGCGACCTCGACCGGCACCTGGGTGTGAACGGCGGCCGTGTTCTCCTTCATCGCCTCTTCCTGGATGATGCGCAGGACGTGCAGGGCGGAGGACTCGGTGTCACGGATGTGTCCAGTGCCGTTGCAGCGCGGGCAGACCACGTGGCTACCTTCGGACAGGCTGGGCCGCAGGCGCTGGCGCGACAGTTCCATCAGGCCGAAGCGGCTGATCTTGCCGGTCTGGACGCGGGCACGGTCGTAGCGCAGTCCGTCCTTCAGGCGCTGCTCCACGTCCTTCTGGTTGCGCGCCGACTCCATGTCGATGAAGTCGATCACGATCAGACCGCCGAGGTCACGCAGGCGCATCTGGCGGGCCGCTTCGTCGGCGGCTTCGAGGTTGGTGCGTGTCGCGGTCTCCTCGATGTCGCCGCCGCGCGTGGCGCGGGCCGAGTTGACGTCGATCGAGACCAGCGCCTCGGTGTGGTCGATGACGATAGCGCCGCCCGAAGGCAGCGGCACCGTACGCGAGTGCGCGGTCTCGATCTGGTGTTCGATCTGGAAGCGCGAGAACAAAGGCACGTCGTCGCGATAGCGCTTCACGCGATTGACCATGTCGGGCATGACGTGCGACATGAACTGGTGGGCCTGCTCGTACACGTCGTCGGTGTCGATCAGCAGCTCGCCGATGTCCGGCTGGAAGTAGTCGCGGATCGCGCGGATCACGAGGCTGGACTCCTGATAGATCAGGAAGGCGCCGTTCTGCGAGTTGCCGGCGCCTTCGATGGCGCGCCACAACTGCATCAGGTAGTTGAGGTCCCACTGCAGCTCGGGTGCGCTGCGGCCGATGCCGGCGGTGCGCGCGATGATGCTCATGCCCGCGGGCAGTTCGAGCTGGTCCATCGTATCGCGCAGTTCCTGGCGATCCTCGCCCTCGACGCGGCGCGATACGCCACCGCCGCGCGGGTTGTTCGGCATCAGGACCAGGTAACGGCCCGCCAGCGAGATGAAGGTGGTGAGGGCGGCACCCTTGTTGCCGCGCTCTTCCTTCTCGACCTGGACGAACAGCTCCATGCCTTCCTTGCAGGCTTCCTTGACGGTCGCGTTCTTGGGGTCGGCGCCTTCACGGAAATACGAGCGGGCCACTTCCTTGAACGGCAGGAAGCCGTGGCGTTCTTCGCCGTAGGACACGAAGCAGGCTTCGAGGCTGGGCTCGACGCGGGTGATGACACCCTTGTAGATGTTGGACTTGCGCTGTTCACGACCAGCGGCTTCGATGTCGAGGTCGATGAGTTTCTGACCTTCGACGATGGCGACGCGCAGCTCTTCGGCGTGCGTCGCATTGAACAACATGCGTTTCATAAAGGCTCCTCGCGCGCGGATGCCTGGCATCCGGCAGCGGACGATTGCTTCAAAAGCGCGAGGAAAGGCAGAGCGGCTGGAATTGCCGTCGGACGAGAGGATGTCGCTGCGGCTTCCGCAGCGGAAGTCTCACGTCTAGGGCACTGGCCGAATGCGTGCGGGCCGGTTCGTCGTCATGAAGTCGCCTCCGGCGATCCACCTGCGCAGAGGCGCGAGGCGGACGACAGGCTGGAGGAGACCACGATGATCATGAAGATGATTCGACGAACGGGTTGCAACGCACTCGGGCCGAAGCGTCGACAACCATCGACGCTCCACGGATTCTTGAATGACCGCCATATCTTTCCGCATCCATCGCGGGCTCTGCCAAAACGCGCTTGGGCGCGTTCCCTGCATGCCGCACGACGTTCGCGCGTGTGCCCGTCACGGTGGGCATCACGACCGGCATGTAAACTCCATATTGCAGCGCCGTTGCCCTGGGGCGGGTGCGCATCCACGTGGTTTCACATGCATTTTCGTTGTCAGGCGCCGTTACTCACGACCGGTGTTCCGGTCGCTGAACCTCGATGCCGCCGCGTCAGTTCGACTTCCACGCGGCCTGCCGGCTCAGACAACGTCGCAAATTATAGTTCAGGATGAACGGCTTAGGCGAACGCGCTCGCAAATCGCTCGATCGGCCCGTTTCGACGGCTGCCCGGAAGACCGCACCCGCGGCCGCGCCGGCGGTCGTCGAAGCGCAGTCGTTCTCGGCGGCCGATCGGGTCACGCAGGTGACGATCGACGAGGAAGAGGGCGGCCAGCGTCTCGACAACTATCTGTTTCGGCGCGCGAAAGGCGTCCCCAAGAGCCACATCTACCGGATCGTTCGCGGCGGCGAAGTCCGCGTCAACGGTAAACGGGTCGAGGCGGCCTGTCGCCTGGTCACCGGCGACGTACTTCGCATTCCGCCGATGCGGGTGGCCGACCGCAGCAGCGACGAGGCCGCGCGCACCGCCGCCGGCAAGCGCGAGAAGCTGATCGCATTGCGCATCGTCCACGAGGACGAGGCTTTGCTGGTGGTGGACAAGCCGGCGGGCGTCGCCGTCCACGGTGGCAGCGGAATCAGTTTCGGCATCATCGAACAACTTCGCGCAGCGCGGCCCGACGCACGTTTCCTCGAACTGGTGCATCGCCTCGATCGCGATACCTCGGGTCTGCTGATGATCGCCAAAAAGCGCAGCGCGCTCGTCAAGTTGCACGAGCACCTGCGCGAAGGCCGCATCCACAAGCGCTACCTGGCCGGCGTGATCGGCCCGTGGCCCGAGGCGCGACGCCAGGTCAGGGCACCGCTCGTCAAATTCAACCTGCCCGATGGCGAACGCCGGGTCCGTGTCGCCGACAAGAACGATACCGACGGCATGGCTGCCCACACCATCTTCAATCTGGTCGAACGCTTCCACGGCGCCGACGGGGACTTCGCGCTGCTCGACGTCGAGCTCAAGACCGGCCGCACGCATCAGATCCGCGTGCATCTGGCGCACCTCGGCCACCCGATCCTCGGCGACGAGAAGTACGGTGACTTCGCGCTGAACCGTCGGCTGACCCGCCCGGTGGCGGTCGGCGTACCGCGCGTACCGCTACGCCGCATGTTCCTGCACGCAGCCGCTCTCGAGATTGTCGACCCGCAGAGTGGCGAGGTCCGCACGTTCGCAGCGCCCTTGCCAGCGGAGTTGCGCGGATTCGTCGACGGCCTGAGATCGGCGGGCGCGGCATGAACGACCGCCTGCGACCGCAACGCCGCGATCATCGCTTCGATCTGATCGCCTTCGACTGGGACGGCACCTTGATGGACTCGACTGCGGTGATCGCGTCGAGCATCCAGCGCGCCTGCGCCGACCTCGGCCTGCCAGTGCCCGACGACCAGCGCGCGAGCCACGTGATCGGCCTCGGGCTCACCGACGCACTGGCCTACGCAGTGCCGGACATGCCGAAGACGATGGTGCCGCAGATGGTCGAGCGTTACCGCCATCACTACCTGACGCGCGATGCGGACCTGCCTCTGTTCAGCGGCGTGCGCGAGATCGTGGTCGCGCTGAAGGAGGCGGGCTATTTCGTGGCGGTGGCCACCGGCAAGAGCCGCGTCGGCCTCGATCGCGCAATGGACTTCTCGGGACTGCGTCCGCTGTTCGACGCCACCCGTTGCGCCGACGAATGTCGCTCCAAGCCCGATCCGCAGATGCTGTGGGACCTCGGCGACGAACTCGGCGTGCGCAACGAACGCATGCTGATGATCGGCGACACGACCCATGACCTGATGATGGCCGCGAACGCTGGCGCGGCGTCGCTTGCCGTCAGCTATGGCGCGCACGACGAGCGGACGCTGGAGGGTCACGGCGCACTGGCTATCGTCGGCTCGACCGCGCAACTGCGCACGTGGCTCGCAGCTAATACCTGAGCTCCCGGAGATCGATTTGTCCGCCATTCCCATCTGTTCCTCCGCCGCGCTGGTCGAGGGCGGCGACGGGGTCCGCTTCCCGGTCGCGATGCGCGATGGCCAGACCGTCGGTTTCGTCGTGCGTTTCCAGGGCGTGCCGCGCGGCTACCTCAACCGCTGCGCGCACGTGGGTATCGAGCTCGACTGGCAGCACGGCAAGTTCTTCGATGGCAGCCGCCTATACTTGATGTGTTCGACCCACGGCGCCATTTACGCGCCCGACAGCGGTCGCTGCGCAGGCGGCCCGTGCCGTGGCCAGAGTCTGCGGGTCGTCGCGGTCGAGGAGCATGACGACACGATCTTCTGGCTGCCCGATCAGCAGGTCTTCGCGCCGCAAGCGTCGACCCCTCCCATTTCCTGAATCCGATCCATGTCCGACGACCACCTTCCACCTTCCGCCGCCGCGTCCGGCGCGTTTCCGCAACCGTCTGCCAGTCCGTCCGCAGGCTGGGAGCGCGACGTGCTGGAGCGCCTGATGTTCGCGACGCTGCGCGAGCAGCGCGATGCGCGACGCTGGCGCATCTTCTTCCGGCTGATCTGGGCGCTCGTGCTGCTGGTCTTCATCGCGGCTATCTGGAGCGGCGGCAAGACCGCCGACAAGGGAATGTCGACGCGTCACACCGCCCTCGTCAATCTGCGCGGCGTGATCGATGCCGACGGCGATGCGTCCGCTGAAAAGGTCAACAGTTCGCTGCAGGCGGCCTTCAAGGACAGCGCTTCCGCTGCTGTCGTGATGCGCGTCAATAGTCCGGGCGGCAGCCCGGTGCAGGCCGGCATGATCAACGACGAGATCAAACGACTGCGGGTCGCGTACCCGGGCAAGCCGTTCTACGTGGTCGTCGACGAGATGTGCGCGTCGGGCGGCTACTACGTGGCCGCTGCGGCCGACAAGATCTATGTCGACAAAGCCAGCATCGTGGGCTCAATCGGTGTGGTGTCAGAGGGCTTCGGACTCACCGGTGCGTTGGACAAGCTCGGCGTCGAACGTCGCCTTCAGACAGCCGGGAAGAACAAGGGCATCGGCGATCCATTCAGCCCGATCAACGACGAGCAGAAGGCGCATCTTCAGGCCATGCTCGACGAGATCCACCAGCAGTTCATCAAGGTCGTCCGCGACGGTCGCGGGTCGCGCCTGCACGAATCGCCTGACCTGTTCAGCGGACTGTTCTGGACCGGCGAGCAGAGCATCGCACTCGGCTTGGCCGACGACTATGGCACCGTGGACAGCGTGGCGCGCGACGTCATCAAGGCTGACGACGTGGTCGACTACACGGAGAAGCAGAGCATCGGCGAGCGACTGGCGCGGCGCTTCGGGTCGCAGGTCGGTACGTCGTTCGCAGGGGGAATCGTCGACAGCCTCGCCCGCGGCACGCACCTGCGTTGATCGATCCGACCGGTCACATCGGGATGATGTTGCTCCACGAAGATTCGTTCACGTCGAGATGCTGCGACCGATCGCCCAGCCGGTGAAGCGAACCCGTTCCACCACGATCATGTGAGGCACGGTGAGTGCGGCCAAGCCGACGAACAGAAGCTGTGTGAGGCGCATGTCGGGCGGCTTCCCGTCGGTCAGCCACCAGGCGATGACGACGCCGATCACCGTGACCAGCATCGGCCAGGCAGCGATTCGCAACAACTTTCGGAGCGTTCCCGCGGAGCAGTAGTCGCGAGTCCTTATCATGTGCCGGGCACTGTGCATGCCGCAGAAGAAGAATGTGAACCCAATGAGAGGTGGCGCGAAAGTCAGTATTGCGGTGACCGATATCAGTTCGACGCTGCGCGCCAGTTCCCGCTTTGCACCGGCGATTGCTGCGAGGACGATGGCCGCCATCCAGGGCCAGGCAGCCCACTGCAAGGCCGCGACAATCGCTTGCGCAGCCGGCACCCCGGCCAGCGATGCGAAGAGCTGAGAGACCTCCGGAGCGTGCAGCGTCATGGGGCAGAAGATCACGGCACCGCCATACAGCGTGCGAAACAACACAGAAGTCTCGCCGTCGGGATCGCCGGAAAAATGGAACACCGACACGAGCAGGAATGCCGCCAGGAAGAAGCCCGGTGCAAACCACCACAACACCATGACCGCCGCGGCGGTCACCAAGTAGGCCATGATGAAGAGGAGCCAGCCTGCGGTTGATCGAACGCTGCCAAATTGCCGCACGAAGACGATATCCAGCGCGCCGTGCGGAACGCCCAGCAACAGGATGACCGGCGACAGCACGACGAGCTGAACCTGCGCGTCGAGAGGAGGGAGCCACAAGCACGCAACGAGTGACAGCCAAGCCAGCGCACTGAAAGCGAGACCCTGGAGCGTGATGCTTGTCGAAGCGCGACCCGATGAGCTCATGCGATACCTTCGACTTCGCAGATGCGGCTGCGTCGCCGCGTCATGGCGAGTGCAGCGCGAACGAAAGGCGGCATAGGCATCGCGGCCGCCACCGCAAGCGCGTCAATGACTCCCCCGTTGCCGCTCAGGAAGCGAATGACCCGAGCTGGATCGGCGCGGCTGAACAGCGAAAAGAAGAGCGCCCCGCCGCGACTCGGGTCGGCACGCAGCACGTCAAGAAAGATCCGGTCCATCACGCGTAGCGGCAACGGGTCGGGCTGGTGATCGATCGGATGGCGGCTGCTCACCAATGCGTGCGCACAGTCGCCGGCCCAGCGCTGGATGCGCTGAAAAGCGTATCCCGTGCTCGGCCGGGCACCACCGGCCATCACGCCGACCCTGACGCAGCTCCGGTGCGCCGAACTCGGTGGCTCGTTCAGGCCCATCGGCAGGATGCCGTGCTCGCGGCGCAGCGTTGTGAAAGGTGCGTCGCCGACGCGCTCCGCGACCGCCGCCTGGAGTCGAGCGCTCAGCTCGCGAGGCGCGAGCGGCGCCGCGCCGAACACCGTGACCTCGACGAGCGCCCGCGTCGGCGTCACCGGCAAGACATAGAGGAAAGGGATGTAACGCGGATCCGGCGCGAGGAAGTGCATCAAGTCCATCGAAGACGCATCGAAGACCGATGCGCTGCATTCGATCTCCTCGCCGTAGAACGATTGCCATAACGCAGCACCGTCACGGCGCGGCACCAGCGGTGGCCGGGTGTCGACGACGGATCGGGCGGTCACGTCCCCGGAGCCCGTGCGGATGATCCACACAACGCCGCTGCGGGTCGGCTCGCCGACGACCGACGTGCCCCGCCTCAACTCGATATTCGCTTGTCGATCGATCGAAACCTGGGCCGTATCGTAGAAATCCTGCGCTGCCAGCATGTGGTAAGGCGTCGATCCGCAATCGAGCGATACGCTTCGGCCGGCATGCACCACCCGCATCGTTTGCCAGCGTTGCTGAATCGGATATGGCGCGGGCGCGTATCGGTCATTCCAGTAGCACCAGGTCCGGTCGTTGGTGTACTCGGTGCGCGACTCGATCACCAGCGTGCGGGGGCAGTGCACGCCCTGCGCGGCAAGTGCCATCGACAGGCTGAGACCGGCACATCCCCCACCGAGGATGACCACGTCGAAGTGGTCAGACACGCCGGCCTTCGAGCACTGCCTCGGGCCCCAGGAATGCCGCCAGGGCTCCATGCAGCGCAGCGTCATGGTGCCGCGCGGGCACCCAGAACGCCGGGGAAAAAGGGGTCGTCAACAGTGCCTGCATCGTCACCATGCTCTTGGTTCGGCGCGGCACGACCGTGCGCCCGAGCCAGTACGCGTTGCCGTGCTGGCGAAGTTGCGTCCCGATGGCGCGGTACACGCGCGCCGCGACTAGGATGCTGCCACGCGCGCCGACCGGCAGATGCGCCAGGCCCGCCTCGCCGCTGCGGTAGTAGCGGTCCGCGGAGGCAAGGAGCTCGTCGATGCAGGCCCGCAATCTCGGCTGCAACGCTAGCGCCGGCTCGACCAGCGATTGCGGCGTGATGTCACCGATCATCGATGCAGGAAGGTACCGGCGACCAGCAACCGCATCGGCAGCGACATCGCGGCAGATGTTCGTGAGCTGCATTGCGATCCCGAGGTCGATCGCGTGGCGCAGGGCGGCAGGATCGTCGCAACCTAGCACCCTGCACATCATCGAACCGACCGTCCCTGCGACCTGGTAGCAGTAGCGCAGCAGCGCGCCTTCATCGGCCATGCGGACGGTGTCCAGATCCGACGTGATCCCGTCGATGAAGATGAGGATCAGCGCGGGCTGGATGCCGCACTCGCGCATCAGCGCGATCGCGTCGGCCACGATGAGGTTCGGCGAGGCGCCGCTGGTGATGCCTTCCGCGACCAGCGTGAGGGCCGTGCGCGGGTCCTGGCCCGCACAGCCTTCGTCGGCGAGATCGTCGACGTAGCGGCAAAAACCGTACAGCCGCGTCGCTCGCGCCGCGTGGGCCGGCGCCATCCAGTGACGCGCCCAATGGAAGCTCTTGCCCTTGCGCGACAACACGAGGTCGGCGCTCGGCGATTTGGGTGTGGAGTCGAGGCCCGTGGCGCGATGCGCGGCGGCATGTGCCGACGGCACGAGTGCATCCATCACCTTGGCCGAACACAATACGCCTGGCAGACCGGCACCCGGATGCGTGCCGGCGCCGACGAGATAGAGATTGCGGATACCTTCCGCCCGGTTGTGGAACCGGAACCAGGCTGACTGACGAAACAGCGGCGCGACTGAAAATCCCGCGCCGTGAGCGCTCAGGTAGTCGCTGCGAAAGTTCTCCGGCGTCATGTAGAAGTCGCTCGTGATACAGGCGCGTAGGCCTGGCAGGATCGTCTCGTCGAGCGCCGCGACGATGCGTGCCTGCAAGCGCGGTCCTTCGATGGTCCAATCGACCGCGCCTTTCAGATTGGGTACCGGGCACAGCACGTAGAAACTGTCGCAGCCCGGCGGTGCGAAGCTGGCGTCGGTGGCCGTGGGGCGATGCAAATAGAGCGAGAAATCCTCTGACAGAACCTTGTCGTGAAAGATGTCGGCCAGCAGCTCGCGATAGCGCTCGCCGAGCCAGATGGTGTGATGCGCGACGTCCGGGTACTGACGGGTCGTACCGAAATACAAGACGAACAGGCCCATGGAGAACTCAGCGGCGGCAAGTTTCATTCGGGCTGAGGGCGCCTGGTCTTCGGGCCGGATCATGGCCGCGTACAGGTGCGCCGGGTCGGCGTTGGACACGATCACGTCGGCGGTGATCGACGAGCCATCGACCAGGGTCACGCCCGATGCGATGCCATCATGGACATCGATGCTACGGACGGTCGTGTTCAGCGTCACTTCGATCCCCTGCCTCGCCATCAACCCGCCAAGCGCCGCCGTGATGGCGGCGGTACCGCCCATCGCGAAGTGCACGCCGTGCGCACGTTCGAGATAGTGGATCAAGCCGTAGATACTGGTGGTGTCGAATGGGTTGCCACCGACCAGCAGCGGCTGGATCGAAAACGCCTGACGAAGCTTGGGATTCTTGAGGTGCCGGCAAACGAGCTGCCAGACGGTATCGTGGCTCTTCAGTCGAAGCAGCGCCGGAACCAGCTTCATCATCATCCAGAAGCGATGGAACGGCACGGCTGATAACTGCAGGAAACCGACGTTAAAAATTTTCTCGGATTGCGCGAGGAGGCTGCGGTAGCCGTCGCAGTCTGCGGGCTCGATCCGCGCGATCTCGGCCAACGTCTCGTCCAGCGTGCCGCCGTAGTCGAATTGAGTATTGTCCGAAAAATGGAAGCGATACCAAGGCGTCAACGGCACGAGTCGGACGTGGTCGTCGAACCTCTCTTCAAACAGGGCGAAGAGTTCCTCGAACAGGAAGGGCGCCGTGATCACGGTGGGCCCGGCGTCGTGCCTGAAGCCACCGCGCTCGAAGACCTGGGCCCGTCCACCAAGACCGGCGCACCGGTCGATGAGCGAGACCTCGTATCCCTTGGCGCGTAGCCGAAGCGCGGCCGCAATTCCACCAAACCCCGCGCCGACGACAAGTGCTTTCATGATCCGTGTCCCGACGACGGGGTCGACCTCTCTGACTCGACCCCGTCCCTGACGCCTATTGCTTCGTGGCGTGCTCGGACTCGCTGACTGCGACTGACCAGATGATCAGGCCAAAAGCAATCTTGTTCAACACGTCTGCTGCGTTGTAGATGATGTTGAGCGCGTTGGCACTTTCGGCAGGATTGGCGCCCGTCAGGTAGCCGAAGAAATATCCGATCGGATAGATCGCCCAGCCGAAGGTCACGATCAGGCGCATCGTATTGAAGGCCGACCGAACCGCAGGAGGTGCATCCGTCGCGCTGATCTTGCTGGCTTGCCCCAGGAAGATCTCGTACAAAATGAACGCCCAGCCCGCCATACCGATGATGAAAGCCGGCCAGACGGAAAGATATCCGGCCTCGCCGAGGTAGCCACCGATCAACATCACCAGCGTGCCGATGATCAGGCGCCAGAAAATCCCGCCCTGTACCTTGGTGATCGCGGCCAGGATCAGGTAAAACTCGATCATCAATAATGGCACCGTGATCAACCAGTCAATGTAGCGAAACACGGTGGGCGTGGAACCCGTGGTCACCCAGACTTCGCGCATGTAGAAGTAATGCACCGCCGCCACTAGCGTGACCAGCCCCGATACCGTAAGCGAAGTTTTCCATTTCGGCGACACGCGGTCGCGTTCGAGAAAGAAGAAAGCTGTCGCCGCGACCAGCGCCATCGAGATCACCCAGAAAGAAATCCCGACGAAGTCGTCCTGCTTCAGCGTCGCGGTCGTTGCTGCGTGCGCGGAGCGCGAGGCTATTGCGAAAGCGGCCCCGATCAGGGGCGCTACCATGGCTGCCAACCGTGCCTTGGTCCACAACCGGTTTGGGGCTGTCACTACGTTATTCATGGTGCTCTCCCAGTAAGTGAGCAAATGTGCTCGTTGAATTCGACGCGCCAAAGGTACGCCGCCGCTGTGCATCTCTCGTCGGTCACGCCGGCTTGTGACCTGCGCGCTTATGCCCGGCGAAGGAAGGTTTGACCCTTGCCTCGCCCGGCAGGTATTGCACGGGCCTCTGCTTACTTGGGCATCAGTACCGTATCGATGACGTGGATGACGCCGTTGTCGGCCATCACGTCAGCCGAAGTAACTTTCGCGCCGTCGACCGTTACGCCGCCGGCCGTCGCGATCGTGAGTTCGCTACCCTGCACGGTCTTGACCTTGCCCGGCTTGATGTCTTTCGACAGCACCCTGCCCGGCACCACGTGATAAGTCAATACGGCGGTCAGCTTGGCCTTGTCCTTCAACAACGCGTCTAGGTCTGCCTTGGGGATCTTCGCAAACGCGTCATCGGTCGGCGCGAACACAGTGAACGGGCCTTTGCCCTTCAACGTGTCGACGAGACCGGCGGCTTGCAGCGCGGTGACCAGGGTCTTGAAACTACCGGCGGCGACAGCGGTGTCGACGATGTCCTTGGCCTGGGCCGACACCGCAGCCAACGTGAGAGCGGCGGCGACGATGAACTTCTTCATGGGTGTTCCTTCGAGAGTTTCAGGCGGCTCGCGCCGCCGGGGCTTGAAGTAGAGATCGGAGTCGGTTCAGCGGTGGCCGATTCAGGCTGGCAGCAACACCGAGTCGACTACGTGGATGACACCGTTGGTGCACTCGATGTCAGTCTTCGTCACCGTCGACTTACCATTGAGCTTAACGCCGTCCTTAGTGCTGATCGCGATCGTGGCGCCGTTGACGGTCTTGGCCGATTGACCATCCATCTTCATCACGTCGGCGGCCATCACCTTCCCGGCAACCACGTGGTAGGTCAGGATCGCGGAAAGCTTCGGGATGTCCTTCAGCAAGCTGTCCACCGTGCCGGCTGGCAGCTTGGCGAAAGCTTCGTCGGTCGGCGCGAAGACGGTGAACGGGCCGGCGCCCTTCAACGTTTCGACAAGGTTCGCTGCGGTCAGCGCCGCGGCGAGGGTCTTAAAACTGCCAGCGGCAACTGCGGTATCGATGATGTCATGCATGGTTTTCTTCCTTTTTTTCAGTGATGGCATTCAGCGGTTGCTGAATGTGATGCGGTACGAGAGTTTTGCCTCCGTACCAGTGAACTTGTAGAGCGTGCCGGCTAGACCAACGCCGCTGATCGCGAGATAGATCCAGTAAACGTCGCATCTCACGGCCGCTGCTTCAAAGTCGGAACCGTGCGCGCGCCTTGCCAAAGTACGCGTACACGTAGGAACACGCGATATGCCGCGGCAAGCACAACCCGGAGCGGTCCTAACGACGCGATGCGACCGGCCCAAGCGAAACGCGGCAATTCTCGCCATAGCAGCGCGAATCCACGCATGGCGTCGACGAGCACGCCGTCTTCCCGGCGAACGTGAAAGCGCGCCAGCGCACCGTCACGCCGCAGTCCGGCACCGAGCGCCGCTTCCGGGCAAGACGAAGCATTGACCCAGACGCATTGCTCCGCGCCCGCCTGCCGGCGATATGCCGCGATCACGCGCGAACAGACCGAGTAGGCGCCATCGAAGTACACGGTGAGCGCCTTATGGCATTTTGGCGCGGCAGTACCGATGTCGCTGGATGGGTCTGGTTGCATAGCGCTAGTGTAGGGCACAACATACGAATGAAACGGTTCTGAGCGAATAAAAGCTGCTTTGGAATGCTTATTAGCGTTTCAGTGGCGTATCAAATGCAGGATGAGTCACAATCCTACAAGTGCCGACTAGACAAGAGACCTAAACGATGAACGCTGCACCGACCAACGAAGAACCGCGTGCCAAAACTCTGATGCGTAGCGGTACCGCCGCACGCCTGGCGGGGCTTTCCCCATCGACGTTACGTATTTGGGAACATCGCTACGGTGTGGTTGCGCCGCCCAAGTCGAAGTCTGGCCAGCGCACTTATTCGATGAAAGACATCGAGCGCCTCCGACTCATTAAACGGCTCACGCTCGAGGGCCATGCCATAGGCACGGTCGCTCACCTCGATATCGATGCGCTCGTCGCGCTGTCATCGGGCAACCAGGTCTCGTCAACGGGGGCGCAGCGGGTTCTCGTCGTGGGCCAAGCTGCCGCACACAAGCTCCAAGGCCGGCTGCGACCGGCGCCGGCGCTGGTCTTCGATGACCTCGGTCACGCCGAGCGCGAAGTTGCCC
Organism: Betaproteobacteria bacterium; assembly: GCA_025356395.1. Taxonomy (GTDB): domain Bacteria; phylum Pseudomonadota; class Gammaproteobacteria; order Burkholderiales; family Burkholderiaceae_D; genus CAHJXF01. The sequence goes on along the minus strand of JANXTA010000116.1, from coordinate 31,591 downwards.
GTGCCGGCGCTGCCGATGTGCTCGTCATTCATTTGTCTTCGCTGAACGCGTCGATAACCGAGCAGGTGCAGACACTGCGGCACGCTCTTCCGGCAACGAATGTCATCTTGATCTATTCGTTCGGCGCGGAAGCGGTCGCCCAGAGCCTTCGCGCGTCTGGCGTGACGGTTCGCCGCGAGCCGGTCGCCGGCAAGGAATTAGCGAGCCTGATCGTTGCAGCGCGCCCGATCGTGGCGACGGTCGCGAGCGGCGCGCAGCCGACTCACAGGCGTTACAGCGATGCAGAACTGGTCGCTCTGACCGAGATGCCGTCAATGGTCGCCTGCGAGTGCCCGCGGCATCTGGCCGAGATCGTGACGCTGCTGGTGGGCTTCGAGCGGTACAGCACGGAATGCGCTGCGCGCAATCAGAACGACGCGGCGTGGCATCACCATCTGCACGCCGTCACGAGCGCCGCCAGAACGATGTTCGAGCAAGCGCTGGTACAGGTGGTGATCGAAGAAGGGTTGGTGTTCTAGCTGCGCCGCGACGATTACTCGAGGTGCGATCCAGAGTCGTTGATCGAGGTGATGCGTGCGGTCGTTTGCCTCGCGACGCTGGCCTGTCCGCTCACATCAGGATGATGTCGTACTGCTCCTGCGTGTAAAGCGTCTCGACCTGCAGCGACACCGGCTTGCCGATGAAGTCGCCCAGCATCGCCAGGTTCTGCGATTCCTCTTCGAGGAACAGATCGATTACCGGCTGCGCCGCCAGCACGCGGAATTCGCGTGGATTGAACTGGCGCGCCTCGCGCAGCAGTTCGCGCAGGATCTCGTAGCAGATCGTCTGCGCGGTCTTGAGCTGGCCGGTGCCGGCGCAAGTGGGGCACGGCTCGCACAGCACGTGGGCGAGCGACTCGCGCGTCCGCTTGCGGGTCATCTCGACCAGCCCGAGTTGCGTGAAACCGGTGACCGTCATCTTCATGCGGTCGTTCGACAGCGCGCGGCGCAGCTCGGCCAGAACCTGCTGCTGGTGCTCGTGGTTCTCCATGTCGATGAAGTCGAGCACGATGATGCCGCCGAGGTTGCGCAATCGCAGCTGGCGCGCGATCGCGTGCGCTGCCTCCAGGTTGGTCTTGAAGATCGTGTCGTCGAACGATCGGCCGCCGACGAAGCCGCCGGTGTTGACGTCGATCGTCGTCATCGCCTCGGTCTGGTCGAGGATCAGGTAGCCGCCCGACTTGAGATCCACGCGGCGCGTCAGCGCCCGCTCGATCTCGGCATCGATGCTGTAGCGCTCGAACAGCGGCTTCCCGCCGACGTAGTGGGTGACGCGCGACGCGACTTCCGGCGTGTAAGCCTGCGCGAACTCCTTCAACTTCTCGAAGCTCTCGCGCGAATCGATCTGGATCGTTGTGGTGGTCTCGCCGGCGAAGTCGCGCAGCATGCGTTGCGCGAGGCCCAGGTCTTGGTAGAGCGGCGTGGGCGCGCGTGCCGTGCGGCTCGCCTGGACGATGTCGTCCCAAAGCTTGCGCAGGTAGGCGATGTCGGCCGCGAGGTCTTCGTCGCTCGCGTCCTCGGCCAGCGTGCGGACGATGAAGCCGCCGGTCTCGTGAGGCGGCAGCAGGCGCAGGACCTTGTTCCGCAGGGCCTCGCGTCCGGCTTCGTCGCCGATCCGTTGCGACACGCCGATGTGACCCGCGTGCGGCTCCTGTGGCAGGTAGACCAGCAGTCGACCCGCGATCGACATCTGGGTCGACAGGCGCGCGCCCTTCGTGCCCAGCGGTTCCTTGACGATCTGGACCAGCAGCGACTGGCCTTCGTGGAGCAGTCGCTCGATCGGCTCGTGATTGCCGTTGCCCGGCAGCGTCGTCCGGGGCTGCGCGGGCATCGACTTGTTCGGGGCGCGTTCGTCGGGAACCCCGTCCGGACGGCTCGGAGATTCGCGACGCGGCTCGTGGCGCCAGATGTCGGCGACGTGCAGGAAGGCAGCGCGATCGAGGCCCGCATCGATGAACGCCGACTGCATGCCCGGAAGCACGCGCACGACCTTGCCGAGATAGATGTTGCCGACGATGCCGCGCATCGCCGCGCGCTCGACGTGCAGCTCCTGGACCACGCCTTGCACGACCACCGCGACGCGCGTCTCTTGTGGCGTCACGTTGATCAGGATGTCTTCGCTCATGTTGTTCTTGTTGTCGTCGAAGCGCACGATTGTACGGACCGCGACCGATGGCTCAGCGGGGATCGACGCCGAAGCGGTGGAGCAACTGCGAAGTCTCGTAGAGCGGAAGGCCGACGATGCCGCTGTGGCTGCCGGACATGCGTTCGACGAACGCGGCCGCGCGTCCCTGGATGCCATAGGCACCGGCCTTGCCGAAGGCTTCGCCGGTCGCGATGTAGCCGTCGATGTCGGCATCGGTCAACACCCTGAAACGCACGCGCGATTCGGACAGGGCTTCTTCGATCCGATCGCCACGGATCACCGCCACGGCCGTCAGCACGCGGTGCGCGCGACCCGACAGGTCGCGCAGGATGCGACACGCGTCGTCGGCATCGACCGGCTTGCCCAGGATGACCTGCTCGATCGCCACCGTGGTGTCGCCCACCAGGATCGGCGCATCCGGCAATCCACGCCGCTTCAGCCTTGCCGCAGCGGCTCCGGCCTTCAGGCGCGTGACACGACGCACGTAGGCACGTGGTGACTCGCTGCCGTGTCGCACCTCGAGCGCCTCGGCGTCTTCGTCGAGGTCGGGCGCGAGCACGACGTGCTCGATGTGCAACTGGTCCAGCAGCTCACGCCTGCGCGGACTCTGCGACGCGAGATAGACGAAGGGTGCGGACATCGGCTTGCTCAGGCGCGGTGATAGGGATGGTTCTGCGTGATCGACCATGCGCGATAAAGCTGTTCGGCCAGCAGCACGCGAGCGAGCCCGTGCGGCAGCGTCATGCTCGATAGCCTGATCCTCATCCGTGCCTCGGTCTTGATGGCCGGATCGAGCCCGTCGGGCCCGCCGATCAGGAAGCTCACGTCGTCGCCATCCGCACGCCATTTCCCGATCAGTGCGGCGAGGTCGATCGAGGAGAGCTCGCAGCCATGCTCGTCGAGAGCGATGCGGGTGCCGTGCTTCGGCAACGCCGACCGAAGCCGCTCGGCTTCGGCCCCCATCATCGCCTCGACCGTCTTGCCGGCCGTGCGGGGTTCGGGGCGGATCTCCTTGAGGACGATCCGCAGGTCGGGCGGCATGCGCGCCGCGTAGTCGTCGAAGGCCTGGTCGACCCAGGCCGGCATGCGCGAACCGACGGCGGCGATGACGAGCTGCATCGTCGCGAACGATCAGGCCGCCGTGCGCCTCTTCGCCACCTTCTTCGCGATCTTCTTGGCCGGCACCTTCTTGGCTGCTGCTTTCTTCGCAGCGACCTTCTTGCTCGCGACCTTCTTCGCCGCCGACTTGCGGGCCACGGTGGTCCGTTCCGGATCGGTCGTCGCGGCCTGGCGCGACGCGGCACTGCGCACGACGTCGTCCTCGGCCGCGTCGAGCGACTTCATCGACACCGGCTTGGCGCCCCAGATCTCTTCGAGGTTGTAGTACGTGCGGATCGCCGGCTGCATGACGTGGACGATCGCGTCGCCGAGGTCGACCAGCACCCACTCGCCGGTGTCCTCGCCCTCGACGCTGACGACGTGCCCGCCCGCGGCCTTGACCTTGTCGCGTACCGATGCGGCGAGTGCCTTGGTCTGGCGATTCGACGTGCCGCTGGCGATGATCACGCGATCGAACAGCTGGGTCAGACCCGTGCTGTTGAAGACCTTGATGTCCGCGGCCTTGACGTCCTCGAGCGCGTCGACGACGAGGCGCTGCAATTTACGAATGTCCATTCAACTCCGATACAGATGGTTCGCTTGAATATAGTCGAGAACGGCGGGAGGGACCAAGCGACCCAGCGACGTGTGTGATTGGGGATCATCGACGCCATCGACCGCGATCGAGGCGCGGATGTCGGTGGCCGACACGTCGAGGGCCAGGCCTTCGAGCAGGAAGCTGCGACCCGCAGGTGCACCTCTCAAGGCATCGGCATCGCCGGCACGGGAAGACCAGGCCTGCTGGACCACGGACGGCAGCTTGGCGACGTCGAAGCCCGGTCGGGTCACCGCGGCGAGATGCGCGTGGTCCCACAGATGCAGCCATTCTCGCCAGGTGTCGAGGTGCACCAGCTGATCCGCCCCGAACAGGAACACGACCGGCATGGCCAGACCCAACTCGCGCCGCAGGTCGACCAGCGTGTCGATCGTGTAGGTGGCGCCGCCCCGGACCAGCTCGCGGGGATCGACGACGAAGCGCCCGTGCGACGGCCGATGATGCGCGAGCGCCGCGACCAGCATCGCCTCGCGATCGACACCCGATGCGGACAATCCGTTCTTCTGCCAGGGACGCGACGCCGGCAGGAAGCGCACCTCGTCGAGGCCCAGCGCGGTCGCGAATGCATCGGCCATCGCCAGGTGCGCCGTATGGACTGGATCGAAGCTGCCACCAAGCAGCCCGATCATGTCAGGCCCATGCGCGTGGCACGAGATAGCGTTCGGCGAGCAGCGCTTCGGCGCTGCCCGCGGCCGGCCTGACGTCGTAGCGCCACGACGCGGCGGGCGGCATCGACATCAGGACCGATTCGGTGCGCCCACCGGACTGCAGGCCGAACAGCGTGCCGCAATCGAACACGAGATTGAACTCGACGTAGCGCCCGCGCCGCAGCGTCTGCCAGTGGCGTTGCGCGTCGTCGTAGGGTGTGTCCTTGCGGCGTTGAAGGATCGGCAGGTACGCCGCGAGGAAGCCGTCGCCGACGGCCTGCATCAACCCGAAGCTGCGGTCGAAGCCGAGCGCATTGAAGTCGTCGAAGAAGATGCCGCCGACGCCGCGCATCTCGTTGCGATGCTTGAGGAAGAAGTAGCGATCGCACCAGTCCTTGAACTGCGGATGCAGGTCGTCGCCGAAGGGCGCGAGCGCGTCGCGACAGCTGCGGTGAAAGTGCGCCGCGTCCTCGTCGTAGCCGTACGCCGGCGTCAGGTCCATGCCGCCGCCGAACCACCAGATCGGGGTTGCTTCCGGGTCGCTGGCGGGCGGGCGAGCAATGAAGAAACGCACGTTGAGATGCACCGTCGGCGCATGCGGATTGCGTGGATGAAAGACTAACGAGACACCCATCGCCTCGAAGCCGCGACCCGCGAGTTCGGGACGGCTCTGCGTGGCCGACACCGGCATGCTGCGGCCGTTGACCTGCGAGAAGCCGACGCCTCCGCGCTCTAGGACGACACCGTCCTCGAGGATGCAGGTGATGCCATGGCCACTGAGCGCCTCGCCAGTCGGCTTGGTCCAGCGGTCGACGATGAAGCTGCCGCCATCGACCGTTTCGAGTGCCGCGACGATGCGTTGCTGCAAACCGCGCAGATAGGTTTCGACGGCGCCGCTGTCGATCGCGTTGGACTCGATCTGCATCGTCTGGTCAGCGACGCGCGGCCGCGCGCCAACCAATGTCGCGACGAAATTGCATGCCCGTAAAGGAGATCGTCTCGGCCAGCGCATAGGCGCGCTTCTGCGCCATCCTGACGCTGTCGCCGAGCGCGGTGACACTGAGCACGCGGCCGCCGTCGCTGACGATTCGTCCGTCGACCAGCGCGGTGCCGGCATGGAACACCACCGAGTCATCGTCGTCGTGTTTCGGCAGTCCCTCGATCGCATCGCGCTTGCGCGGCGCGTCGGGATAGCCACCGGCGGCGAGCACGACGGTCAGTGCGGTGCGTCGGTCCCACTCGATTTCGACCAGGTCCAGCTTCGCATTGAGGGCGCCTTCGAGGACCGGCAACAGGTCGGACTTCATGCGCAGCACGATGGCCTGTGTCTCGGGATCGCCCATGCGCGCGTTGAACTCGACGACCCGCGGTTGCCCCTGAGCATCGATCATCAGGCCGACATACAGGAAGCCGGTGTAGGGGCGACCCTCCGCGGCCATGCCGGCCAGCGTGGGTTTCACGATCTGGTGCATCACGCGGGCATGCACGTCGGGCGTGACGACGGGTGCCGGCGAGTACGCGCCCATGCCACCGGTGTTCGGGCCCAGGTCGCCGTCGAGCAGGCGCTTGTGGTCCTGCGCGGTCGCGAAGGGCAGCCCGGTACGGCCGTCGCAGATCACGAAGAAGCTGGCTTCCTCACCTTCGAGGAAACCTTCGACGACGAGACGCGCACCCGGCGCATCCGCGGGTAGCCAGCGATCGATCGCTCGATGAGCCTCGTCGGCATCGACGGCCACGACGACACCCTTGCCGGCGGCGAGTCCGTCGGCCTTGACCACCACCGGCATCATGGGTCGGGCGGCGAACTCGGCATCGACGTGCACGTGGGCCCGAGCCGCGTCGGTGAAGGTCTTGTATGGCGAGGTCGGGATGCCGTGCCGCTGCATGAAGGACTTGGCGAAGTCCTTCGACCATTCGAGCTCGGCCGCGGCCTTGGTCGGTCCGAAGATCCGTAGGTTGAGCGACTGGAAGTAGTCGACGATGCCGCCGGCCAGCGCCGCATCGGGGCCGACGACCGTCAGGCCGATTTTCTCGCGCTCGACGAAGGCCGCGAGCACGCGTGGATCGCTGCTCGGAAAATTCTTCAGGCGATTGTCGAGCGCCGTGCCGCCATTGCCCGGCGCGACGTACACGCGTTGGACTCGCGGCGACTGGGCGAGCTTCCACGCCAGAGCGTGTTCGCGTCCGCCGGAGCCGACGACCAGGATCTTCATGAGACGGGTCCTGGCCGGTTCAGACGGCGAGTACCGCGGAGGTGTAGACCTCCTGGACATCGTCGAGGCTCTCGAGGGCGTCGATCAGCTTCTGCATCCGCGCAGCGTCGTCGCCGGTGAAGACGACCTCGTTCAGCGGCTTCATGACGATCTCGGCCACATCGGCCTTCAGCCCGGCCTTGTCGAATGCGTCCTTGACGGTCGCGAAGTCGTGCGGCTCGCTCGTGACTTCCACGCCGCCCTCGTCGTCGGTGACGACGTCCTCGGCACCGGCCTCCAGCGCGATCTCCATCACCTGTTCCTCGGACGTGCCGGGCGCGAACAGGAACTGTCCGCAGTGCTTGAACAGGAACGCGACTGATCCGTCGGTGCCGAGGTTGCCGCCGAACTTCGCGAACGCATGACGCACGTCGGCGACGGTGCGGACCTTGTTGTCGGTCATGCACTCGACGATCACAGCCGCGCCGTGGATGCCGTAGCCCTCGTAGCGGATCTCTTCGTAGTTGACACCTTCGAGCGCGCCTGATCCCCGGTCAACCGCGCGCTTGATGTTGTCGGCGGGCATGTTCTGCTCCTTGCCCTTGTCGATGGCGAGACGCAGTCGTGGATTGGTCGCCACGTCGCCGCCACCGAGGCGCGCGGCCACCGTGATCTCCTTGATCAACCGCGTCCAGATGCGTCCGCGCTTCTCATCCTGGCGTCCCTTACGGTGCTGGATGTTGGCCCACTTGGAATGTCCCGCCATGCTGAATCTTCTCTTGAGGCGCGCACGGCGCGCCGTGGGGTGTTGGGGATGGCCGACCAATGTGGAGCCGGTTCCGGCCTTCTCGCCCGGGACTCACCGGCGGCCCTTAGAATCCGGCTTCCTTCGCGGCAACCGGAATCTTTCGATTCTTGCGAGGGCGCGGATTTTATCACGCGACCCCTGTGCTTCGACCGCGCTGGTCGAGGTGCTCAACTCCTACCCGAGGATTCTTCGAACATGCTCGAAGCGTTGCCTGTCGCCGTTGCCGAAACTCCTTCTGTCGCAGATGTCGGCGCCTGCGGCATCCTGCCCGCGTTGGCGAATCGACACGGGCTGATCACCGGTGCCACCGGCACCGGCAAGACCGTGACGCTGCAGCTGCTGGCCGAGCGCTTTTCCAGGCTGGGCGTGCCGGTCTTCGCCGCCGACGTGAAGGGCGACCTGTCGGGTATCGGGAAGCCGGGCAAGTCGAGTGCGAAGTTCGATGCGCGCGTCGAGAGCCTGGGGATCGACACTCCGGTGTTCGACGCTTGTCCAGTCACGTTCTGGGACGTGTTCGGCGAGAAGGGTCACCCCTTGCGCGCCACGGTCTCCGACCTGGGGCCGCTGCTGCTCGCGCGGATGCTGAATCTCAACGACACGCAGGAGGGCGTGCTCAACCTGGTCTTCAAGATCGCCGACGACAACGGCCTGCTGCTGCTCGATACCAAGGACCTGCGTTCGATGCTGCAATACGTCGGCGACAACGCGGCGACCTTCCAGACGCAGTACGGCAACATCTCGGCCGCGTCGATCGGTGCGATCCAGCGCGGCCTGCAGGTGATCGAGACGCAGGGCGCCGACCAGTTCTTCGGCGAGCCGATGCTCAACCTCGACGACCTGATGCAGACCGACGAGAAGGGTCGCGGCATCGTAAACATCCTGGTCGCAGACAAGCTGATGAACGCGCCTAAGCTCTACGCGACCTTCCTTTTGTGGCTGCTGTCGGAGCTGTACGAAAAGCTGCCGGAGATCGGTGATCCCGACAAGCCGAAGCTGGTGTTCTTCTTCGACGAGGCGCATCTGCTGTTCACCGATGCGCCCAAGGCCCTCCTCGACAAGATCGAGCAGGTGGTGCGCCTGGTCCGCTCGAAGGGCGTCGGCATCTACTTCGTGACGCAGAACCCGCTCGACGTGCCGGACACCGTTCTGGGGCAACTCGGCAATCGCGTGCAGCACGCGCTGCGCGCGTTCACGCCGCGCGATCAGAAGGCGGTCAAGGCCGCGGCCACGACGATGCGTCCCAATCCCGGACTCGACATCGAGGCGGCGATCACGGAGCTGGGTGTCGGCGAGGCGCTGGTGTCGTTCCTCGACGAGAAGGGGCGACCGTTGCCGACCCAGCGCATGCAGGTCATGCCGCCGGCCGGACAGATCGGCGCCATCGACGATGCGGAGCGGAAGGCGCTGATCGCGTCGTCGATCGTCGCGGATGTCTATGAGAAGGCGGTCGATCGCGAGTCTGCCTACGAGATCATCCGGGGCCGTGTCGACGCGACCGTCGCGCCGCCGGCTGCTGCGGCTCCTGCCTCTACCGCGAAGACGCCGACGTTGCCTATGCCGACCGGTGCGACGCAGGGCGCGAACGACAGCGGCGGCGGGTTGTGGGGGCAGGTCAGCGGCGTGCTGTTCGGCACCACCGGGCCGCGCGGCGGCCGTCACGAAGGGATGGTCGACTCGTTCGCACGCAGCGCGGTGCGCACGGTCGGATCATCGGTCGGCCGCGAGTTCGTGCGCGGGGTACTTGGGTCGTTCCTGAAGAAGCGCTGATCAGCGGCCGAAGACGATGGCCTCGCGTCTCAGCAGACGAGCCAGCAACGCGAGGCAGACGAAGGTCACCGCCACCGCGCTTCCGAACGGGATCAGGTAGTCGATCGGCCCGACCAGATCGCCCCGCAAAATCCGCGACATCACCAGTTGCTGCGCCAGCGCCGGCACGAACAGCTGCCAGCGTGCCTCGGTGATCGTGATGAAGATCGTGATCAGCGGCACGAAGTTGACGACTAGCGCGATGTAGCTCGCGTAGGTCTGCGCTTCTTTGTACGTGCGCCCGAAGGTTGCGATCAGCATCAGCACCGCGCCGATCATGCAGGCGAAGGGCACGGCGACCAGCGCGAAGCGCACAAACTGCGGCAGGCCGAACGCGAACAGCGTCGCGAGCTTGTCGCTGGTGACGAAGCGGGTCGCGATCGCGAAACCCGCGAAGGTCAGCAGCACGACCGTGGATCCGAATAGCGCGACCATGCTCCACTTGCCGGCGACCAGCGCCGAGACCGGCGATGGGTTCATCAGCAAGGGCTCCAGCGACCCACGTTCGCGCTCGCCGGCCGTGGTGTCGAGTGCGACGCTGAGGCTGCCGATGACCGCGCCGAGCAATCCGAACATCGGGATCAGGAACAGCAGGAACGCCGCCTGCTGCTTCGGCGTCGCGATGTTGACGCGCTCGACGTTGACGGCCTGCAGCAGCTGCGGGCTGATGCCGCGTTCGATGGCGCGGACAATGCCGGTCTCGCGCGAGAAGCCTTTCAGTGCCGCGTCGGCCAGACGGATCGACGGCAGCGCGCCGTTGCGCGAGTCGTCGAACATCAGCGGCACGTCGATCGTCTGCGCTCTGCTGTAGCGTTCGGTGAAGTCCTGCGGCACGACGACCACGGCTTCCTGCAGCGTGCCCTTCACGATGTCATTCGCGTAATCGGTCGGCGCGGGCTTCGGCGTGATGCCGTTGCGCGCAAACCAGTTGGCGAGCTGCGGCGCGCGTTCGATGCCGTCGACCAGCACGATCTTCGCGGCGCCTTTCTCCTCAAGGCCCGCGACATAGTTAGCCATCAGCAGCAACGCGATCGGGCCCATCGCGATGCCGGTCACGAGCATCGTCAGGATCGTGCGCCGGTCGCGCAGTCCGTCGACGATCTCTTTCCGGAAGATCGCCCACCAGGCAGCCCACCAGACGGCGTTCACGACGCCACCTCGACCAGGCGTTCTGCCGCTGCGCGATCGGTCAGCTTGAAGAACGCGTCCTCGAGATCGGTCACGCCGGCTTCGGCGAGCACTGCTGCGGTCGTGCCGCTCGCGACGACGCGGCCTTCGGCGACGATCACGATGCGGTCAGCGAGCGCCACCACCTCCTGCATGACGTGGCTCGACATCAGGATGCACTTGCCGGCTTCGCGCAGGCGGCGGATCAGCGAGCGCAGTGCGCGCGTAGCGGTCACGTCGAGTCCGTTGCTCGGCTCGTCGAGGACCAGGTTCTGCGGGTCGTGCACGATCGCCCGCGCGATGGCGACCTTCATGCGCTCGCCCTGCGAGAAGCCGTCGGTGCGGCGATCGAGCAGCGGCTTCATCTCGAGTAGGGCCGCGAGTTCGTCGATCGAGGCGTCGATGCGCGCGTCGCTCATGCCACGCAGGCGGCCGTAGTAGCGGATGTTCTCGCGGGCGGTGAGGCGGACGTACAGGCCGCGTGCATCGGACAGCACGCCGAGCTGCCCGCGCACGCCGGTGGCATCGGCGACGCTGTCGCGTCCGTCGACCCGCGCGTGTCCGGCATCGGGTACGACGAGCGTCGCGATCATCCGCAGCGTCGTCGTCTTGCCGGCACCGTTCGGACCGAGAAGGCCGGTCGTCTCGCCGTCCGCCGCCTGGAACGACACGCCGCGAACCGCTTCGACGGTACGCGTCTTGCCTTTGCCCCTGGCGAAGAAGGACTTCCTTAATCCGTCGACCTCGATCATGGAACGGTGGTCGCGTCGCCGTCGCGGCGCGCTTTCACGATCGGTGCGAAAAACAGCGGTCGCGGGATGGTCTCCAGGCACTTCGCGTCCAGCGATGCGGCGTCGGCGGTCTTGATGAAGCGTTCGATCAGGTCCGGCGCGCAACCCTGCAGCGAGACGCCGTGCCCGACATGCGGCGCGATCAGGTGGCGCGCGCGCCCCAGTGACTGTGCGACGGTCGTCGCATGCGCCGGTGGCGTGGCAGGGTCGATGCCGCCGGACAACAGCAGGGTGGGCACGTCCGCACCGGGTTGGCCGGCCATGGACGCGTAGTACGCGGCGGGCGGCCGACGCGTCGGCCATCGCGCGCACAGGCGCTGGTACTGCTCGTGATAGATCAACGCGAACGGATCGGGGCGGCCGTCGATCGCGCTCTTCACGCCTTCAGCGCGCGCGGCATCGAGGTCTTCGGCGGTGATCGCGGGCATGTCCTCGGAGCACAGGACCGACAGATGCATGCCGAGCGCGATGCTGTCCTCAAGCCCGGAGCCGACCGTGATGCCGAGTGCGGCGAGCGTCGAGAAGTCGCCGCGCGACGCATGCTCGATCGCAGCCGGCAGCAAGCTGGCGGTCAGCCCAATGTAGAGCGGCGTGCGCAGCAGCGAGGCGAGGCCCATGCGCGTCAGCTTCACGTGTTCCTTCTTCCCGGTCACCGGATGCGTGACGTCGACCTCGACCGGTCCCGCGTCGAGCTTCACGAACAGCGCGTCGATGTCGGCGGCGAGGGTCGGATAGCGCGTTACGCAGGCCGTCTCGCGCGCGCAGTCGGCCACTAGGCGGACGATCGCGGCATGCGTGTCGACGCCGAAAGACAGAGGCAGCTTCTGCGAAGCCGGTGCGACGCCGTCGAGCGTCATCGTGCGCACGCGATCGGGGAACTGGCGCAGGTATTCGAGCGCGGCTCGCGTGCCGTACGAAGCACCCCACAGGTTGATCCGCGGATAGCCGAGCTTGCCGCGGACGTCGTCGATGTCCTGGACCGCGATGGACGTGATGTAGCGCGTCAGGTCGGCCCGCCGGCCCAGCCGTGTGGCACACGCGGCGATGCGGCGATCGCTGCTCGCGGCGTCGAACGAATCCGAGATGCTGTCCGCCGCGGTCTCGGGCGCGCACGACAGGCGGTTCGAGGCGCCGGTGCCGCGCTGGTCGACCAGCACGATGTCGCGGTCGCGATTGAGCTTCGCGAACAGCGGATAGATCTGGCCGGCCGCGTCGGTGGCCGCCTGCCCGGGCCCGCCCGCGAAGACGAAGATCGCGTCGGGTTCGGGCTGGCGGGCGAGCGCGGGAATCACGGCGAAGCGGATCGGGATCTTCCGGCCGTTCGCGTCGCCTTCGCGATCCTCGGCGACTTCGATCGTCGCGCAGCGGAGGGCGATCTCGAGGCCCTTCAGTCGGCAGGATGTGAACGCCAGGTCGGCCGCCGGCACGTTCGATCGGTCGGCTTCACGGCTGCAACCCGCCAGCAGACCACCGAGCAGCACGATCAGCAGGCATGACTTGAGGCGCAGAAGGGCAGCGTCGGAATGGGGCACGGCGTCGTCGGGTCGATCGGGAGCGCGGATCATAAGGCGCTGGGCCTCGAACAGCTTTGTTTCAACGAGTAACATTAGTCAACTTTGAGGGTCTCGGCCCGTTCCATTGCCATTCGCCCCGAATCAAGAAACCGATGAACGCCAACCTGTCGTCGACCTCGCACCGCGATCCCGCAAGCTGGTTCAACAGATGCGTGCTGTTGTCGTGCGCGATCGTCCTGTCGCTCGTGTCGCTGCTGTCGCCGCGCGCCGCGCACGCCGACGTCCCGGGTCGGGTCGGACGCATCGCTTTCATGGAGGGCGACGTGCAGGCGTACTCCGAGACCGATCCCGACTGGAAGGTCGCGTATCTCAACCAGCCGATCACATCGCGCAATTCGCTGTTCGTCGGCGACACCGGCCGCGCGGAGATCAGCGTCGGCTCGACCACGCTGGCGATGGACGCCGGCTCTCAGGTCGACATCCAGCAGCTCGACGACAACACCTTCGACGCCAACGTCGTGCGCGGCCGCGTGTCGCTGCGCGTGCGGCGCTTCGATCCGAACGATGCCTACAGCGTCGCCGTGCCGGGTGCCGAGTTCGCGCTGCTCAAGCCGGGCCGCTATCGCATCGACGCGTTGCCGTCGAGCGGCGGCATCACGGTCTTCGCCGGACAGGCCAGCACCGATAGCGACCGCGGCACGACGCTGATCGCGGCGGGGAACGGACTGCGCGTCGTCGGCAATGCTTCCGACCCCAACGTGGCGCCGCAAATGATGTCGGCCGCGCCGACGCCGGTGCCGCTCGACGACTGGGTGGTTGCCCGCGAGACGCGCTTTCGCAACAGCCAGTCCGAGCGTTATGTCTCGCAGAACATGACGGGCTACGAGGACCTCGATGCGAACGGCCGTTGGTCAAACGAGGAAGACGTCGGTCCGGTCTGGTATCCGACGACTTACGTGCAGCAGGACTGGGCGCCGTATCGCTACGGCCGCTGGGCCTACGTCGCGCCTTGGGGCTACACCTGGATCGACGATGCGCCGTGGGGCTTCGCGCCTTTCCACTACGGTCGCTGGGTGCAGGTCGACGATCGCTGGGGCTGGGCCCCGGGCTCCTACGTCGCACGGCCCGCCTACGCACCGGCCCTGGTCGGCTTCTACGGCGGCGACGGATTCTCGGCGTCGTTCTCGGTGGGCGTCGGTCCTGCGGTGGGCTGGTATCCGCTGGCCCCGTGGCAGCGCTATTCGCCGAGCTACACGCGCAACGCCGTCTACGTAAACCAAGTCAACAACATCACGATCGTCAACGCGCCGCGGCGCTTCGGCGGTGGCGACGGTGGGCGCGACTGGAATCGCGAACATGGTGGCGTCCTCGCGCCGCAGGAAGCGTTCGCGAGCCAGCGTTCGATTTCGCGGATCGCGATCGCCGCGCCGCGCAACCTGCCCGATCGTGGCCGGCCGATCGACGTCGGTAACCTGCCGCGGCCCGCGCAGATTCCCGGTGCCGTGCGGCGCGGCCCCGAACAGGGCAGCGGCAACGGTCGTCCGGACTTCAGGTCGCCACGCGAGTTCGCGGGACGCCAGAACAACGAGGCGGGTCAGCGCAACGGCGAGCAGGACGGGCGTCCCAGCGGACCGGTCGTCAATGCGCCCGATCGCAACAGCCTGCCACCCAGCTATCGCCGCCTGCCGGAGGATCGTCGTCCGAACGCGGCTGTCGAAGCAGCCCGTCCGGCTACGACACCGGTCCAGCCGGTGCCGCCCGAAGTACCGGTCCAGCAACCCCGAGGGGGCGGCTTCAATCGCGAGCGTCCGCAGCCGCAGCAGCCCGTCGTCCAGGGCGCGCAGCCCATTGAAGGGCAGGGTGCTGTACAGCCGCGCTACACGCCGCGCGTGCAGCCGGGGCGCAATGAAGGTGACACGCGGATCGAGCAGCGGCCGCAGCCCATGCAGCCGCAGCCGGCTGCGCAAGAGCGGACCTTCGATCGTCCGAATCAGGGGCGGGCTTTCGAGCGGCCCAATCGCGAGATGCGCAACACGCAGCAGGCGCCGCAGCCCCAGGTCGTCGAGCAGCCGCAACAGCGCTTCGAGCGTCCGGCGCCGCAGCAGGTGCAGCCCCAGGCCGTCGAGCGTCAACAGCAGCAGCGATTCGAAAAGCCGGTTGCCCCTCAGCCTCAAGCGCCACAGATCGAGAGGCCGCAGCGCATCGAGCGTCAGGCTCCGCCGCCGCAGGCGGCGCCGCCGGCACCGGTCGCACCCGCCGTGCAACCGCGTCCGCAGCCACAACCGGCACGCGAACAACCGGCACAGCGTGTCGACGGCGGCCCGCGCCAGCTTAACAACGACCGATAGGCCGCGCGGTCAGCGTCCGCAGAACGCGAAGTCGACGTCCGGCTTGCGGCCTGCGATGAGATCGGCCACGGCCAGTCCCGAGCCCGCGCCGTGGGTCCAGCCCAGCGTGCCGTGACCGGTGTTGAGCCACAGGTTGCCGAGCTTGCTGCGGCCGATGTAAGGCACGTTCGACGGCGTGGCCGGCCGCAGCCCGGTCCAGTACTCGACCTTGGACGTGTCCAGCACGCCGGGAAAGATTTCCTCCGCGCGGCGGGTCAGCGCCTCGCAGCGCACGCGATTGAGCTCGGTGCTGTAGCCGGACAGCTCGGCGGTGCCCGCGATGCGGATGCGGTTCCCCAGCCGCGAAAAGACGATCTTCAACTGGTGGTCGGTGAGGCTCACGGTGTTGGCGAGCGCTCCCGGCTTGATCGGCAGCGTCGCCGAGTAGCCCTTCGCGGGATAGATCAACGTCGAGACGCCGACCGTGCGCAGCAGATGTGCCGACCACGGTCCCATGCACATCACGTAGGCGTCGGCCGTCAGCGTCTCTTCGCGACCCGGCCCGTTCGGATGGCCGTCCTTGACGACCAAGCCGGCGATCCGGTCGCCGTTCGACTTGAGCGACACCACCTGCGTGTCGTAGCGGAATTCGACGCCTTGCGACGCGGCGAGCGCCGCGAGTTTCTGCGTGAACTTGAATGCATCGCCCGACTCGTCTTCGGGCGCATGCGCACCGCCGACGAGCCGCGACTTGTAGGACGCCAGCGACGGCTCGAGCGCGACGATCTGATCGGGGTCGAGGAAGTTCATCGTGCAGCCGAACTCGCGCATCAGTTCCAGGCCGGGCCGGGCCGCGTCGAACTCGGCCTCGCTCTCGTACAGGTGCAGGATGCCCTTCTCGAGTTCGTCGTACTCGATGTCGGTCGCCTTCCGCAACGCGATCAGCGTGTCGCGGCTGTAGATGCCGAGGTTGGTCAGCTGGATCGTGTTGAAGCGCGTCTTCGCGGGTGTGCAGTTGGCGAGGAACGCGAGGCCCCACATCCATTGATGCGGATCGGCGTTGAGCCGGAACAGCAGCGGCGAGTCTTCCTTGCCGAGCCACTTGAGGATCTTCAGCGGTGCGCCGGGATTGGCCCAGGGTTCCGCGTACGAGACCGAGATCTGCGACCCGTTGGCGTAGCTGGTCTCGAGGGCAGCACCCGGTTGCCGGTCGATGACCGTGACGTCGTGTCCGTCGCGACGAAGAAACCACGCAGAGGCCGTGCCGAGGATCCCGGCACCGAGAACGATGATTTTCATGAGGAGGCGTGAGGGCTTAAAGCGCCGCGGTGCCCCGTCTGGCGGGGCTGCAGCGTTCGAACACTTGATTATAGGCAACGTCGACCGCAGGCCGGTCGATCCCGCCCGAACCGTTATAGTCCGGCGCTGAATCCCGCCGGCTCGCCCGTCACGCAGCCGGCCCGCCGCCGCCCCCCGGACATGCCCAGCACCGCCGAATCGTCACAGCCTCGGATCCCGTCGTCGGCCACCACGCCGCTGGACGGTGCCGCAAAGCTCTCCGCGAATCTTTCGGGAGTTGTCCTTGCCGCGTTCGGCGCCATCGCCTTCTCGGGCAAGGCGATCATCGTCAAGCTCGGTTATCGTCACGGCGTCGATGCGATCACGCTGATCGCGTTGCGCATGGCGGTCGCGCTGCCGTTCTTCGCGGCAGTCGCATGGTTCGCGTCGCGACGACCCGGCGTCGTGCCGTTGAGCGCAGCCGATCGCGGGAAGATCGCGGTCCTCGGCTTCCTCGGCTACTACCTCGCGAGCTATCTCGACTTCGTCGGCCTCGAGTACGTGTCCGCGTCGCTCGAACGATTGATCCTCTATCTCAACCCGACGATCGTCCTGCTGATCGGCCTGTTCTTCTTTGGGCGCCGGGTCAGCGGTCCGCAGATCCTGGCGCTGCTGCTCGGCTACGGTGGCGTTGTGATCGCGTTCGTCCACGACTTCCATTTCGGAGGACGCGACATCGCGCTCGGCAGCGCGCTGGTGTTCGGCAGCGCTTTCGCTTACGCGATCTATCTCGTCGGCTGTGGCGAACTGCTCAGGCGCGTCGGAGCCGTGAGGCTGACCGCGTACGGTAGCTGCATCGCCGCGCTGTGCTGCCTGCTGCACTTCGCGCTCACACGACCGTTCGAGCTCTTGCTTGCGCTACCCGCGCCGGTCTACACGCTGTCGCTGCTCAATGGAACGCTGTGTACCGTCATCCCGGTGTTCGCCGTGATGATGGCGGTCGACCGGCTCGGCGCCAGCGTCGCTTCGCAGATCGGCATGATCGGCCCGGTGTCGACCATCGTCCTCGCGGACGTGCTGCTCGGCGAGCACATGGGCCCACTGCAGATCCTCGGGACGGTGCTCGTCATGGCCGGCGTGTTCATCGTCTCGCAACACAAGGCGGCGCCGCCCGTGCCCCGTCCCCATTCCACGACCAGGAGATCGAAGTGACCGAAAACACCCATACCGCCCAGGCGATCCGCATGCATGCAAACGGTGGCCCCGAAGTCCTCAAGCTCGAACAGGTGACGGTCGCGCCACCGAAGGCCGGCGAAGTGACCATCCTCCAGAAGGCCGTCGGCCTGAACTTCATCGACATCTACTTCCGCACAGGTCTCTATCCGAATGCGCTGCCGTCGGGACTCGGCTTCGAAGGCGCGGGGATCATCGAGGCGGTCGGCGACGGCGTGAAACATGTGAAAGTCGGCGATCGCGTGGCCTACGGGCAGGGACCGCTCGGTGCGTACGCGACCAGGCGGACGATGCCGGCGCTGCAGGTCGTGAAGCTGCCCGCGAAGATCTCCTTCGAGGTCGGCGCGGCGATGATGCTCAAGGGCCTCACCGTGCAATACCTGTTCCGCCAGACCTATCGCCTGCAGGGCAACGAGACCATCCTGTTCCATGCCGCGGCGGGCGGGGTCGGGCTGATCGCCTGCCAGTGGGCGAGGGCGCTCGGCGTCAAACTGATCGGGACCGTGAGTTCGCCCGAGAAAGCCGCGCTGGCGAAGGCGCACGGCGCCTGGGAGACCATCGACTACAGCCACGAGAACATCGCCGAGCGGGTCCTCGCGCTGACCGGTGGCAAGAAGGTGCCTGTCGTGTACGACGGCGTCGGCAAGGACACCTTCGAGGCGTCGCTCGACTGCCTGCAGCCGCGCGGCCTGATGGTCAGCTTCGGCAATTCGTCGGGTGCGGTGAGCGGCGTCAACCTGGGCATCCTCGCCAGCAAGGGCTCGTTGTACATCACGCGGCCGACGCTCGGCACGCACGTCGCCACGCGCGAGAAGCTCGAAGCGGCGACGAAGGAGCTGTTCGAGATGGTCACGTCGGGCAAGGTCCGCTTCGACATCGACCGCACCTATGCGCTCGCCGATGTCGGCCAGGCGCACCAGGACCTGGCCGCGCGCAAGACCACGGGCTCGATGGTCCTGTTGCCGTGACGCGCGGATGAGCATGCCGATGTCGGTGCCGGTGGCGGTCGCACCGGCTGGCCTGTCGAGCGGGACCAATCGCGTCATCCTGCTGCTCGCTCTGGTCGCGTTCGGCAGCGCGTCGTCGATGCGCGTGATGGATGCCGCGATCCCGCGACTGGCCACCGACTTCGGCATCGGCATCCGGCACGCGGCCAACGTCGTCACGGTGTTTGCCGTGGCCTACGGGTGCCTGCAGATCGTCTTCGGTCCATCGGGCGATCGCTTCGGCAAGCTCAGGGTGATCCTGTTCGCGTGCGTCTGCGGGTCGCTCGCCTCCGCGGCTTGCGCGTTCGCGCCCAACTTCGCCGTTCTGCTGATCGCCCGCGGCTTGGCCGGCGCATCGATGGCGGCGATGATGCCGTTGTCGATGGCCTGGATCGGCGACAACGTGCCCTACGACCAGCGGCAGCCGGTGCTGGCGCGCTTCCTGATGGGCCAGATCACCGGCATCGCGTTCGGCCAGGCCGCGGGCGGCATCGCCATCGACCTCTTCGTCTACACCTGGCGCGTGCCGTTCGTGTTCCTCGCGGCCTGGTTCGTGCTGATGGCGATCCTGTTGCTGCGGCTGGTCCGCAAACCCGTGCATCGCAACCCCATCGGCAACGCGGTCGCACTCGGCCTGGTCGCGCAATGCCGATCGGTGCTGGTCCGGCCGTGGGCGCGGCGCGTGCTGATCACCGTGTTCATCGAGGGCATCGCGCTCTACGGCCCATTTGCGTTCTTCGCGACGCACCTGCACATCAAGCACGGCCTGTCGCTCGGCCTCGCGGGGTCGATGCTGGCCGCGTTCGCGCTCGGTGGACTGTCCTACTCGTTCGGGGCGGGCCGCCTCCTCGGTCGCCTCGGCGAGGCCGGTCTGGCGCAGGGCGGCGCGGTGCTGATGTTCGTCGGCATCGCCATGGTCGCTCTCGGGCCGACTTCGCTGCCGACCTCGCTGTTCGCTCTGCCCGGCCTGTTCGCGATGGGGCTCGGCTTCTACATGTTGCACAACACGCTGCAGATCAATGCGACGCAGATGGCGCCCGACTCGCGCGGCACGGCCGTCGCGCTGTTCGCGTCGTCGTTCTTCCTGGGCCAGTCGACCGGCGTCGCGCTCGCGGGGCTCGCAGTGGAGCGCGTGCAGACGACGCCG
Source organism: Betaproteobacteria bacterium (assembly GCA_025356395.1). GTDB lineage: Bacteria > Pseudomonadota > Gammaproteobacteria > Burkholderiales > Burkholderiaceae_D > CAHJXF01. The sequence goes on along the minus strand of JANXTA010000116.1, from coordinate 11,797 downwards.
GTCATGCTGGCAGGCGCTGTGGTGCTTTTGCTCGTGGGCAGCGTCTTCGCCGCGATGCGTCGCGGGCGCGTCGGCTGAGCGCCGACTGGCGAATCAGTCGACGACACCGCGAAGGCCGGTTGCACTACACATCGTGAACGAGCCCGACGCGTTAATGTCTCCGCTTTAGATCGAGGAGAACAACGATGAAGACGACTCGGATCAAGCTGGCGTTGACCGGCATGGCGTTGTGCGGCAGCGCGATCGCTGCGGATCCCTCCACCACCGACCCCGCCAGGGTGCAGTACGACGCGGAACGCGCGCGCTGCATGAGCGGCTCGACGGGGCAGGATCAGGCGTCGTGCCTGCGGAGCGCAGGGGCAGCCTACGACTCGGTCAAGCAGGGTCGACTGAAGGATCCCAACACCGCCTATCGCGACAACGCGCTGGAGCGCTGCAAGACCTTGCCCGCCGCCGACAAGGCCGACTGCGAGTCGCGGGTCGACGGACAGGGCACGGCCAGCGGCAGCGTGAAGGACGGCGGCGTGATCAAGGAGACGATCACCCGCAACGTCAACCCGTCGAACACCGCCATCACCAACACGGCCACGCCGCGTTAGACGGATCGGTCAGCGGTGATAGCCGCTGACCCGTTGGACCTCGTTCTTCGAGCCGAGGAACACTGCGACCCGCTGATGCAGCTTGGTCGGTTCGAGGTCGAGGATGCGCGTACGGCCGTCGGTCGCCGCGCCGCCGGCCTGCTCGACGATGAAGCTCATCGGGTTGGCTTCGTAGAGCAGGCGCAGCTTGCCGGGTTTCTCGGGCTCGCGGGCATCGCGCGGGTACATGAAGATGCCGCCGCGCGTCAGGATGCGATGCACGTCCGACACCATCGCCGCGACCCAGCGCATGTTGAAGTCCTTGGCCAGCGGGCCGGTCTTGCCGGCGAGCAACTCGTCGATGTAGCGCGTCACGGGTGCGTCCCAATGGCGCCGGTTGCTCATGTTGATCGCGAACTCCTGCGTGTCGGCCGGAATCTGGACGTGGTCGTCGGTGAGGATCCACGAGTGCGTCTCGCGGTCGAGCGTGAAGACCGCGACGCCCTGGCCCACCGTCAGCACCAGCTGGGTCTGCGGCCCGTAGACCGCATAACCCGCAGCGACCTGCTGGTCGCCGGTCTGCAGGAACGCGTCCTCGCCAGGTGCGACGCCGTCGGCACAGCGCAGCACCGAGAAGATCGTGCCGATGGAGACGTTGACGTCGATATTCGACGAGCCGTCGAGCGGATCGAACAGCAGCAGGTATTCGCCGCGCGGGTAGTGCTCGGGGATGGGGAAGACCGTCGCCATCTCTTCCGACGCCATGGCTGCGAGGTGCCCGCCCCACTCGTTGGCCTCGAGCAGCATCTCGTTCGCGATCACGTCGAGCTTCTTCTGCGCCTCGCCCTGCACGTTGCCGGTGCCGGCTTCGCCGAGCACCCCGCCGAGAGCGCCCTTGCCGACCTCGTAGGCGATCTGCTTGCAGGCGCGTGCGACCACCTCGATCAGCAGGCGCAGCGCCGGTGGCAGCGGTGCTTGACCATCAGCGCTGCGTTCGCGCTCGATCAGGTAGCGGGTCAGGGAGATGCGGCCGCGGGTCGCCAGCGTGTTGGACATGAGTTTCTTCGTGATGGGCACAACGGAAAAGGCGGGCGACGGGGACGTCGTCCGCGGCGGGAATGCCAATTTCGGGTCAGACCGACAGCGCCTTGTCGACGATCTCCAGCACGTCGTTCGACAGGCCCTTGGCGCCGCGGACGGCTTCGAGCGCCTGCTTCGCCGAGTCCTGCAACTGTGGGCCGAACTTGCGCCAGCGTTCGAGGGCGCGTGCGAGTCGTCCGGCGACCGACGGATTGACGGCATCGAGAGCAAGGATCTGCTCGGCCCAGAAGGCGTGGCCGCGACCGTCGGCACGATGGAAGGCCGCCGCGTTGCTATTAAAGAAGCCGCCGAGCAGGGCGCTGACCTTGTTCGGATTGGTCGCCGAATAGGCAGGATGCTTCAGCAGTGCCATGACCTCGTCGAGAACGCGGTCGTCGGCTTCGAATGCGGTCGACTGCACGCGCAACCACTTGTCCATCACCAGAGCATCGGTCCTGAAGCGGCGATAGAAGCCTTGGACGCCTTTCGCCTTGCGCATGGCGTTGCGCTCGTCGTCCTGGGGCGCGTTGACGATCGCCATGAACGCGGCGAGCAGGTCGGTCATGTTGTTGGCCGTCGACCATTGCTGGTCGAGCAGGTGCTGCGTCTCGCGGTCGGGCACGCGTGCCAGATACGACAGTGCCGCGTTCTTCAACGCACGCGGCGCGGTCTGTCCCCACACCGGCGCGTAGGCCCCGGTGCTGCGGTTCGCGAGGTATACGGTCCGCCAGTCGTCCACCAGCGTGCGGGCCAGCGTGTCGATCAGGAACACGCGCGCCTTCCGCACCGCCGCCGGGTCGTAGACCGGCAACTGCTCGCCGACGACACCCTCCGACGGCAACGTGATCGCGGCGTTCTTGAGTCCGGCGTCGAGGTGATCGTCGCGCAGCGTCGCGCGGAACACGTCGATCAACGCGTCGCCGACGACCAGCGCGGCGCCCGCCTGGACATCCTTCGTCAAGCGGATCAGTTCGCGCGTGGCGAGGCGCTGACCGGCCTCCCAGCGATTGAAAGGATCGAGGTCGTGCGCGGCGAGCAGCGCGAGGTCCGCGTCGAGATAGGGGTAGTCGACGATCACTGGCGCCGAGAAATCGCGCAGCAGCGAAGGCACCGGCTTGGCCGGCACATCCACGAACACGAAGTGCTGCTCGTCCTCAACCAGGTCGAGTACGCGCGTCTCGCCGCGCTCGGTCGCTGCCGAGTCGCTCTGCAGATGCAGCGGGACAGCGGCTCCGTGGCGATCGACGAGTCCGATCGCGAACGGGATATGGAAGGGCTTCTTGTCGATGCCGTTGAGCTTCTCGACGCCCACCCGCGGACAGATCTGACGCAGCGTGAGGACGTAGCGCTTCTTGTCGGCATCGTAGGCATCGCTGACCGAGACCCGCGGCGTGCCGGCCTGGCTGTACCAGCGCCGGAAGCCCTCGAGGTTCGCACCCGGCTTCTGGCGGGCGTACACCGACTCCATCGCCGACACGAAGTCGTCGCAGGACACCGCCGCGCCGTCGTGACGCCGGAAATATTCGTCGAGGCCGGCGCGCAGACCCTCGCGTCCGAGCAGGATCTGCTGCATGCGGACGACTTCGGATCCTTTCTGGTACACGGTCGCCGTGTAGAAGTTGCCGATCTCCTGATAGCTCTCGGGCCGGATCGGATGCGCCATCGGCCCCGCGTCCTCCGGAAACTGCTGAGCCCGCAGGTTGCGGACGTTCTCGATGCGCAGCGTCGCGCGGACGCCGGCCTCGTCGACGGCCTGGCCCGCGAGCTGGGCGACGGCCATGTCGGCCGAGAACTCCTGGTCGCGGAAGACCGTGAGGCCCTCCTTCAACGTCAGCTGAAACCAGTCGCGGCAGGTCACGCGGTTGCCGGTCCAGTTGTGGAAGTACTCGTGCCCGACCACCGCCTCGACGTTCGCGAAGTCCACGTCGGTCTCGGTGCGCGGATTGGCGAGGACGTACTTGGTGTTGAAGATGTTGAGACCCTTGTTCTCCATCGCACCCATGTTGAAGTCGCCCACGGCGACGATCATGAAGCGATCGAGATCGAGTTCGAGCCCGAAGCGCGCCTCGTCCCAGCGCAGGGAGCGCTCGAGCGACTCGAGCGCGTAGCCGGCCTTCACGAGGTCGCGCTTCTCGGCGTAGACCTGCAGCAGAACGGACCTTCCGCTCTGCGTGCGGACCTTGCGTTCAATGAACGACAGGTTGCCGGCGACGAGCGCGAACAGATAGCTGGGCTTCGGGAAAGGGTCTTCCCACTTCGCGTAGTGACGGCCGTCGGGCAGCTCGCCGGACTCGACTAGGTTGCCGTTCGAGAGCAGCACCGGATAATTCTTGCGGGCCGCGCGCAGCATCACCGTGTAGCGCGCCATGACGTCGGGACGATCGGGGAAGAACACGATCTTGCGGAAGCCCTCGGCCTCGCACTGCGTGAAGAAGTTGCCGCCCGAGACATACAGACCCATCAGGGACGTGTTGGTGATCGGCGAGATGCGGACCGTGATGTCGAGTGTGCAGCGATCGGGCAGGGCATCGATGGACAGCGTCTGGCGCTCACCCCGGGCCGTCAGCTGGTAGCCGTCCGACGATCGCGTCACGCCGTCCACCGTCACCTGCAGCAGCGTCAGGCTCTCGCCGTCCAGCAGCAGCGGCCCCGGCGCCTGGCGCACGAGATGGAGGCGGGCGGCAACGAAGCTCGCGGCCGGATCGAGATCGAATCCCATCTCGATGCGCTCGACCTGGAAGGTCGGCGGGCGGTAATCCTTGCGATAGATCGTCGAATGGACTTCTGGCTTCATGCGGTTCTCGGTCGAGTCGGTGCGGTGCGGTGAGAATGGCGCCCGGGCGAGGGCCTGTGGTTGAATCCGGGCCACGCAACCATGGCCGACCGAACCCGACGTATTTTACGTTGGTCGGGACGATTGACGAATCGATCCGGTGGGCAGGAAACCGAAAGGCGCTTCGAACGGTCTTACCGATCCGACTGGATGGAAATGAAGCGAGGAATGCCATGCAACACCCCCTGATGCGCGGAGCCGTGAAACTGCTGATCGCCGCCGCCTTCGCGGCCTCGGTCGCGGGTTGTGCGATCGGTCCCCGGATCGTGCAGACGCAGGTGACCAACTACAACGCGTGGTCGACGCTGCCCGCGGACAGGAGCTACACCTTCGCGAGGACACTGGAGTACCAGAGCAGCCTCGAACTCAAGTCCTACGAGGACATCGTTCGCGACGAGCTCGCGCTCAAGGACTTCAAGTACGTACCCGATGCCGCCCAGGCCAACCTGATCGTCACGTTGCGGCCGTCCGTGACGGACACGCGCCTGCGGGTACGTGATCCGTGGCCGATCGACCCGTTCTGGTCGTCCTACGGCTTCTACGGACGTCGCGCCTACGGCTGGTACGGCCCGTACTGGTCCGGGTTCGACGACTTCAATTCCTACACGGTCAACGTGGCGCATCGACGCCTTGAGATGGATATCGATTCGAAGTCCATCACCGGCAAGCGCTATTACGAGGGTCGCGTCGAGACCAGCAGCGAGGCCGAGTCCTTCCAGGCGATCGTCCCGTCCATGGTCCGCGCGTTGTTCGTCGACTTCCCCGGCAACAACGGCCAGACGCGGCAGGTCGACGTGCCCGTCGAACGGAAATGACGTCTGCCCATGGCCGTTGACGCGGCGCGTGCGGTCGACCTCGATGCGTTGCGGCCAGCCTTGCTGCGCATCGCGCGCCTGCACCTGCGCAACGACGCCTGGGCCGAGGACGCGGTCTCCGAGACCTTGCTCGCGGCGCTCGAGAACAAGACGGTCTTTGAGGCGAGGTCGAAGCTCAAGACCTGGGTCGTCGGCATCCTTAAGCACAAGATCATCGACACGTTCCGGTCGCGGCGACGTGAGGAGCCGCTCCACGACGGCGAAGACGACGGCGAGCTCGAGGACGGCATTTTCAAGGAAGACGGCCACTACCGCGACTGGCCGAAGGAATGGTCGACGCCCGAGACCCAGCTGAGCCGCAACCAGTTCCTCGAGATCCTCGAAGTCTGCGTCCAGCAGCTGCCACCGGCGCAGGGCCGGATCTTCCTGATGCGCGAGTGGCTGGAATTGCCAACCACCGAAATATGTAACGAATTGTCAATCACTTCGACGAACTCAGGAGTCCTACTTCATCGCGCGCGGCTCAGACTGCGCGAGTGTCTCCAACTCCGCTGGTTCCAGGGGGCGTCGCCATGAGGTATTTGCCTTTCCTGACGTGTCGTGAAGCCTCGCGCCTGATCACCGCGGAGCTCGACCGCGCGCTCAATCCGTTCGAGCGGCTCGGGCTGACGATGCATCTGAAGATCTGCGATGCCTGCCCGATCGTGGTCCGCCAGATGGCGCTGGTGCGTCGCACGATCCGCGAACTGCGCGACGGATCGGAACGCTGACGGCGGTAAGGATCGGCCCGGGCGTTCGACCAAGCTTGACTTTCGACCTCTGAGGACGGCACATGCATTACGGTAGCAAGAAATGCATCGTCGCGAGCGTGCTGGCGATTCCGCTCGCGCAGGTCGCGCCGGCCTTCGCGGCCTGCACCGCCGACTCGGGCAACACCCGCGCCGCGCTCGTCGAGCTGTACACCTCCGAGGGTTGCTCGAGCTGCCCGCTGGCCGACCAACAGCTAAACAAGCTGACCCAGGCAGGGCTGCGCGTGGTGCCGCTCGCGTTGCACGTCGATTACTGGGATTCGATCGGCTGGAAAGATCCATTCGCGCAGCCGTCGTTCACGCAGCGCCAGGCCTGGGAGGTCCATGCCAACCAGCACCGCACGTCGTTCACGCCGCACTTCTTCGTCAACGGCAAGGAAGTCCAGGACTGGCGGGCCGACCTCGGTGATAACCTCAAGCCTGCGAGTGTCCCTGCCGTCGCGCGCATCGTGGTCTCCGCGGAATGCCAGGGTCCTTCGAGCCTGCGGTTGAAGGTCGATGGAACGGTGGCCGACCACGGCCGGTCACGCGGTCTGCTGCAACTATTCGTGGTGGTCACCGAGAGCAGGCTGAGTGTGCAGGTGGACGCGGGTGAGAATCGCGGCGTGCGACTCGACCACGAAGCGGTCGCACGCAACTGGATCGGTCCGATCGCGGTGCAGGGCAACGCTGCCGCACTCGACCGGGTCGTCAACATCCCGCAGCTCGCGGGCGGTCACGTCGGCGTCGTCGCATTCATCCAGGACGCGACCAGCGCCGAAGTGCTGCAGGCGGTCGACACGGGTTTCTGCAAATCAAGTTGAGACGGTCACGATGGCACTAACCAATGCATTGCCCGCTGCCATGGCGGGTGTCGAAATTCCACGGCGTGACGGTCAGATCTTCCCGCTCTGGCTGCGTATCTCGCACTGGCTCAACACGCTCGGCGTGATCGTCATGGTGATGAGCGGGTGGCGCATCTTCAATGCGTCGCCGCTCTACAGCTTCACCTTCCCCGGTGCGATCACGCTCGGTGGCTGGCTGGGTGGCGCGCTCAAGTGGCACTTCGCGGCGATGTGGATCATCTTCCTCAATGGGCTGTTCTACCTGATCGCGAATGCGATTTCGCGGCGGCTGTTCACAAAGTTCTTTCCGCTCTCGCCCAGGGCCTTCCTGAGCGACCTGACGGCGGCGCTGCGCGGCCGCCTGTCGCACGACGATCTCGGGAAGTACAACGCCGTGCAGCGTGCCGCGTATCTGTTCGTGATGGTCGACCTGCTGGTGCTGGTGCTGTCGGGCATGGCGATCTGGAAGCCGGTGCAGTTCGGGACGCTGCGTGAGCTGATGGGCGGCTACGACTTCGCCCGTCACGTGCACTTCTTTGCCATGGCCGGCCTCGTCGGCTTCTTTGTCGTTCACGTCGTGATGGTCGCGCTGGTGCCGCGGACCCTGCTCACGATGATTCGCGGCCGTTAGGAATTCCATGCCCACCCGTCCACCCCGTAGCGGTCTTCCTTCGACCATCAATGAAAGCGACCTCGTCGTTCGCGAGGCCATGCGCCTGCTCGACGCACCGACCCGCCGTCTGTTCCTGCAGCGCGGACTCACGCTCGGCGGCCTGTCGCTGCTGACCGGCTGCGCGCTCGACAGCAGCGAATCAGTCGACAAGATGCTCACGAAGATCTCCTTCTTCAACGACCGGGTGCAGGGTGCGATCTTCAGCAGCACCGATCTCGCGCCGACCTATTCAGAGTCGATGATCACGCGGCCCTTCCCGTTCAATGCCTATTACGGCGTCGATGAGGTCCGGCACGTGGACCCGAGCGACTACGAGCTCGAGATCTCGGGCCTCGTACGCGAGAAGAAGTCGTGGACGCTGCCCGAGCTGAACGCGCTGCCGCAGGTTGATCAGATCACCCGCCACATCTGCGTCGAAGGCTGGAGTGCGATCGGAAGATGGGGGGGCGTGAAGTTCTCGGACTTCCTCGATCGCATCGGCGCCGACAAGACCGCGAAGTATGTCGGCTTCAAGTGCGCCGACGATTACTACACCAGCATCGACATGCCGACCGCGCTGCACCCGCAGACCCAGCTGACGTTGACCTACGACGGCAAGACGCTGCCGGCCGAATACGGCTTCCCGATGAAGCTGCGCATGCCGACCAAGCTCGGGTACAAGAACCCCAAGCACATCGAGGCGCTGTTCGTCACCAACGAATACCCCGGCGGCTATTGGGAAGACCAGGGCTACAACTGGTTCGGCGGAAGCTGACGAAGAAGGGCATCCAGTGTCGTTGGCCTAGTTATCATTCGCCGATGTTCACGACCGAGAAACAGATCCGCTTCCACCACTGCGACCCGGCCGGCATCGTCTTCTATCCGCAGTACTTCTATCTGCTGTCGGAGGCGATGGAAGACTTCATGGCGGCCGCGGGCAAGCCCCAGCACGAGCAGATCAACGTGCTCAGGCGCGGCTGGCCGATCATCAAGCTGGAGGTCGACTTCGTCCGCATGAGTCGCTACGGCGACCAGGTGGCCATCGACGTGTTGGTCCGGCGCATCGGGGGCGCCAGCCTCGCGATCGACTACCTGATCCGCGGTGCGGACGGTGATCGGATGAAGGCATCGACCACGGTCGTGCATGTGAACCTCGAGACCGATCGGGCGATCACGATTCCCGACGACGTCCGGGCCGCCTTCGAGCCCTATCTCGTGACGGCCTGAGCGCCGCCCGTCGTGCGACTTGCGGCTAGAATGGCACGATCGTTCTAATTTTTCCGGCTCGCTGTTTCCAGGCCACTTACAATTCACGATCGATGAAAGTCTTCGACCTCACCTGCGGCACCGGCCATCGCTTCGAAGGGTGGTTCGCGTCGGCCGAGCAGTTCGTCGCTCAGTGCGAAGCGCTGGAGGTGCACTGCCCGTTGTGCGACTCGGCCGAGATCCGTCGCGAACCCTCGGCCTCGCGGTTGAATTTCGGCGGCGACGCGCCCGGCGCGTCGCAACGACGCACGCCGCAGGAGCCCGCCGGCGCGACGCTGGAGGCGACGGTGATGGGCCATCTGCGCCGCATGATCGCCAGGACCGAGGATGTCGGCCCGCGCTTTGCCGAGGAGGCCCGGCGCATTCACTACGAGGAAGTGCCGACGCGGCCGATCCGCGGCACGGCGACCGACCGCGAACGCCGGGACCTGCACGACGAGGGGATCGAGATCGTCGACATCCCGATGCCGCGCGCGCTGACCGAAACGATGCAATGAACCGGGTCGCCTCGATCGGAGGTCCGCGCGGATCTCGATCGAACCGCGGCCTCACGGAGACTCCATGGACCTGAACTACTCGGACGCCGACAACGCCTTTCGCATGGAAGTGCGCGACTGGCTGCAGGCCAACCTCGACGACGACCTGCGCTTCAAGGTCTTCAATCATCGCCGCATGCAGAAGGAGGAGATCCTGCGCTGGCACAAGAAGCTGGCGTCGAACGGCTGGTCCACCGTGGCCTGGCCGGTCGAGTACGGCGGCACTGGCTGGAACGCGACGCAGCGTCACGTCTGGGACGACGAGTGCGCGTCCGCCGGCACGCCGATGGTGTTGCCGTTCGGCGTCGCGATGGTCGCGCCGGTGATCATGAAGTTCGGCAACCAGGCGCAGAAGGACCACTACCTGCCACGCATCGCGGCTGGCACCGACTGGTGGTGCCAGGGTTACTCGGAGCCAGGATCGGGCTCCGATCTCGCGTCGCTCAAGACGAAGGCCGAGCGCGTGACGCAGGCGGATGGCGACTACTACGTCGTCAACGGACAGAAAACCTGGACCACGCTCGGCCAGCACGCCAACATGATGTTCTGCCTGGTGCGCACCGAGCAGACCGAGCGCCGCCAGGAAGGTATCTCGTTCCTGCTGATGGACATGACCACGCCGGGCATCACGGTGCGTCCGATCATCACGCTCGACGAGGACCACGAGGTCAACGAGGTGTTCTTCGACAACGTCAAGGTGCCGGCGGCCAACCTGGTCGGCGAAGAGGGGAAAGGCTGGACCTATGCGAAGTACCTGCTCGGTCACGAACGCACCGGCATCGCCGCCGTGGGTCGTTCCAAGCGCGAGCTCGTCTTCCTCAAGCGCCTTGCCGCCGAGCAGACGAAGAACGGCAGGCCGCTGCTGGACGATCCCCTGTTCGCGGCCAAGGTCGCGACCCTCGAGATCGAACTGATGGCGCTCGAGATGACGGTGCTGCGCGTCGTCTCGCAGGAAGGCGCGAAGAAAGGCCCCGGTCCCGAGGCTTCGATGCTCAAGATCAAGGGTACCGAGATCCAGCAGTCCTTGAGCGAATTGATGCTCGAGGCTGCAGGTCCGCTCGCGATGCCCTTCGACCAATCGCTGCTCGAGGGTGGCGACGAGACCACCGACGACTCGCTGGTCGGCATGGACGTCGCCCCGCTCGCGCCGCATTACTTCAACTATCGCAAGACGTCGATCTACGGCGGATCGAACGAGATCCAGAAGAACATCATCTCGCAGATGATCCTCGGCATCTGACCGGAAGGAACAGCACATGGATTTCGACTTCACCCCCGAACAGACCGAACTGGCCGACACGGTGCGACGCCTCGTCGAAAAAGACTACGGCTTCGAGACGCGCAAGCGGATCGTGATGTCCGAGGCCGGCACCAGCGATGCCGTCTGGGCGCAACTGGCCGAACTCGGCCTGACCGCCTTGCCGATGCCCGAAGAGCAGGGCGGCTATGCCGGCACGGCGGTCGATCTGCTGCTGGTGATGCAGGAACTCGGGCGCGGCCTGGTGGCCGAGCCTTATTTCGCGACGCTGTTCGCGGCGGAATTCATCAAGCGATCCGGCAATTCGGCGCAGCTCGCGTTGCTCGAAGAGGTGGCGAGCGGTGCGCTGAAGATGGCTGCTGCGCTCGGCGAACCCGCGTCGCGCCACGACCTCACGAGCGTGATCACGAAGGCCGTGGCCTCGGGCAACGGCCATGCGCTGTCGGGCCGCAAGAGCGTTGTCCTGTTCGGCGCGCAGGCCGATCGTCTCGTCGTCTCGGCGCGTGTTAGCGACGGCGACGACGGGCTGGTGATTTTCGTGGTCGACGCGAAGGCACGCGGCATCACGCGCAAGGACCTGCGGACGCTTGACGGTCAACGCGTCGCCGAGATCTTCTTCGACCATGTGCAGGTCGATGCCGATGCGTTGCTGGCGAAGGGCGCCGCTGCCCGCGAACTGATCGAGGCGGTGACCGACTACGGCATCGCGCTGCTGTGCGCCGAGGCCGTCGGCGTGATGGAGGCGATGAACGCGGCCACGCTCGAATACGCGAAGACGCGCAAGCAGTTCGGCCAGCCGATCGCTCGCTTCCAGGTTCTGCAGCACCGCATGGTCGAGATGTTCATGCATCTGGAGCAGGCACGTTCGATGGCCTATCTCGCAGCGGTCAAGGCCGACGCGAGCGATGCCGACGAGCGCCGGCGTACGGCCTCGGCAGCCAAGGTCCGCATCGGCCAGGCGGCGCGCTACATTGGCCAGCAGGCGGTGCAGATCCACGGTGGGATGGGCGTCACCAACGAACTGCTGGCCGCCCACCTCTTCAAGCGCCTCACGATGATCGAGCTGACGCTGGGCGATACCGACCATCACCTGCAGCGCTTCATCGCCTCGTCGAAGGATGACGCTGCGGCCGTGCAGGCGCAGCC